>DATMTK010000235.1:0-17293 GCA_035564755.1 Devosia sp.
CCGTTCGGCAGCCAGGCCTTCTACCCGCTCTCGCCAAATCCCTTCCTCGTCGTCGTCGCGCCCGACCAGAACGGCGTGCCCGGCACGCCGCATGCCTTCCTCACCGGCCCCGGGCAGGGCGTCAACCTCGCCATCAACACCTGGCACGGCGTGCTGACGCCGATCGGTCCCGATGCCGATTTCCTCTGCGTCGACCGCGGTGGCGAGGGCAACAACCTCGAGGAATACACCTTCCCGGAGGCGTGGCGCGTCGAGGCCGCATAACCCCAACGACGGGGCAACCGTCTTATGGCGTCCACATTCTGTCTCGACACTGTGGGCGATGTTGCGATGGAGTGGCGTGATGCGTCTGTTGTGTGCGTTGCTGATCGTCGGCCTCGGAGCCACGCCCGCCCTGGCGGCCAAGATCGAGCTGCCCGGCCAGGTCACCTATCGCGAGCGCATCGCCTTGCCGGACCATGCGAGCCTCGAGATTCAGCTCTTCGACGAGACGTTCCCAAGCCTGCCGCCCCGCCTCGACGTCAAAGCACCCATCGGCCAGGGCCAGGTGCCCCTCGCCTTCACCCTGGCCTTCGACAACGCCGTCATCCTCCCCGACCACAGCTATGCGCTCATCGCCTCGATCAGCGACGACACCGGACTGCTGTTCCGCAATTTCCAGCCTTATCCGGTCAACCCGCTCGCGCCCGCCCAGCCGGTCGTCATCGTCACCAATCTCGTCGGCTCGACCCAGACGGGTGCCAGCTCGAGCGTCCAGCCGACGGCACCGACCGCACCCGCCATCCTCGATTCCGTCTGGCACGCGACCTCGATCGGCGGCGCGGCCGTCCTGCCGCGCACCGTACCCACGCTCACCATCGGCGACGATCTTCGCGCCGGCGGCTCGGGCGGCTGCAATTCGTGGTTCGCCCAGGCACAGATCGACCGCGATACCGTCCGCTTCGGCGCCGCCATCTCCACCAAGAAGGCCTGCGCCGCGGCGGTCGACCAGCAGGAGCAGGCCTTCCACGACGCTCTGAGCCAGAGTGCCCGCTGGCAGGTCGATGGCAATAATCTCACCCTGTTCGCCGCCGACGGCTCGACTCTGTTGACGTTCAGCCGATGACCGATACGCCCACGCTGCTCGACCGTCTGCTCGACGTGATCGAGTTCGATCTGGCGCCGCTGAGCCGCAAGCGCGTCGGCGAAGGCGACAAGATCTTCGGCGCCGCAATCCTGCGCAAGTCCGATCTTTCGCTGGTCGTCGCCGAGACCAACCATGAAACCTCCAATCCGCTCTGGCATGGCGAGATCCATGCCATCAAACGCTTCTTCGAGCTGCCCCCGGAGAGCCGGCCTGACTCCAAGGACTGCCTGTTCCTCGCCACGCACGAGCCATGCTCGCTCTGTCTCAGCGGCATCACCTGGTCGGGCTTCGACAATTTCTACTATCTGTTCTCCTACGAGGACACGCGCGACGCCTTCGACATCCCGCACGACATCCGCATCCTCAGGGAGGTTTACGCCGTGGCCGATCCGGACCGCGAGGCACCGGCGCCCGGCCGCGACTATTACAACCGGCACAACGCCTTCTTCGACAGCCACGACATCACGCGGATGATCGCCGGCCTCGACCGCGGCACCAAGGAGCGCCTCACCGGCCGCGTCGACGACCTCACCGCGCTCTACGCCGACCTCTCGGCCATCTATCAGCGCGACAAGGGCAGGAAGGGCATCCCCCTCGCCTGAGAAAATCACTTAAGCCGAAACTTTAGCATTGACAGCCCCGCCGCATCGCGATACTTAAGGTCATGCTTAACCAAGACGCCTCGCTCGATCTGATGTTCCAGGCCTTGGCCGATCCGACCCGGCGCCAGATCGTCAAACGCCTGAGCGAAGGACCGGCCTCGGTCAGCGAGCTCGCGGCGCCGCTGCCGATGTCGCTGCCCGCGGTGGTCCAGCACCTCCAGGTGCTCGAGCAAAGCGGCCTGGTGACAACTCAGAAGGTCGGACGCACCCGCACCTGCAGCCTCGACACCGGCTCCCTGAGCCAGGTGGAGAAATGGATCAACGACCGCCGCCTCGGTTGGCAGAAGCGCTTCGACCGCCTCGGCGCCTTCCTCGATGCGCAGGACGAGAAGGAGTGAACACCATGAAACCGCGCAGCGTCACCCACGCCAGCTTCACCATCAAGCGCAGCTTCAAGCAGGCTCCCGATCGCGTCTTTGCCGCCTTTGCCACCGAAAGCAACAAGCAGGCCTGGTTCCACGGTCCCGACGAATGGGGCCGCGACAAGCACGAGATGGACTTTCGCGTCGGCGGCCGCGAGACCAGCGTCGGCGGTCCGCCCGGCGGCCCGGTCTCGAGCTTCCGCGGCATCTACCAGGACATCGTTCCAGACGAGCGCATCGTGTTCTCGTATGACATGGACCTCGACGGCGAACGCATCTCGGTGTCGCTGACCACCATCGAGCTCAAGCGCGACGGTGGCGGCACGCATCTGACCTACACCGAACAGGGCGCCTACCTCGACGGCTGGGACCACCCGGACGGCCGCGAACAGGGCACCCGCGACCTGCTCGACAACCTCGAGCGCTACCTCGGCCAGAACTAGCCTCACAAAACTCACATCGAAGGAGACTGATCATGAGCGACCATTCCGTCGCGCACGGGACTTTTATCGTCGAACGGACCTACAACCATCCGGTCGAAAAGGTTTGGGCCGCCTGGGCCCGGAGCGACCTCAAGCGCCAGTGGTTCGGCGGCGGCGCCGACAATCCGCCGAAGGTCTTCGAGTTCCGCCCGGGCGGCCGCGAGTCCTCCGAGGGCACGATTCCGAACGGCCCAACCTTCAACTTCGACGTCGTCTATCAGGACATCGTCCCCAACAACCGCATTCTCTACAACTACGACATGCACATGGACGGCAAGAAGATCTCGGTGTCCCTCGCGGCGATCGAATTCTGGCCCGAGGGCCGGCAGACCAGGCTCAAGCTCACCGAATACGGCCTCTTCCTCGATGGCCTCGACAACGTCGCCCAGCGCAAGGAGGGCACCGTCGGCCTGATGGACCAGCTCGGCCGTTTCCTCGATGGCACCCGCTAGGGAGGCTCGCATGCGCAAACTCGTCCTCATCAACATGGTCTCGCTCGATGGCTTTTATGAAGGCCCGGGCGAAGGCTTCGACAGGCTCGACTGGCACCTTGTGGCGGATGAATGGAACGACCTGTCCATCCAAACGCTCGACAACACGGGCACCATTCTCTTCGGCCGCACGACCTATGAAGGGTTCCGCTCCTTCTGGCCGGTGCGGGACGATCCCATCGCCCGGCGCATCAACGAGAAGGAAAAGGTCGTCGTCTCGACCACGCTCAAGGACCCAGGCTGGACCAATGCCAGCGTCCTCAGGGGCAATCTCGAGCAGGGCATCGACGCGCTGAAGGCCGGCCCCGGCAAGCAGATCGTCATCTACGGCAGCGGCAAGCTCGCGCAGTCCCTGACCGCCCTCGGCCTGATCGACGAATATCACCTTGCCATCGCGCCGGTCGTGCTCGGCACGGGCACGCCGCTGTTCGCGGCCGGCGCGCCGCGCCTCAGGCTCCAGCTCAAAAGCGCCGCCAGCCAGCAGACCGGCGTTATTTACGCCATCTACACCCCCGCCTTGTAGCGCCCGGTCCGCGCCCCTATACCCTCGGGCAAGAGGGGGCGGCTCCCCCGGCAGAGCAGGATGATCCACGACAATCTGCTCGCGCTCACGGCGCGGGCACCGCTCACCAGCGGGTTGCGTCAGGGCGACACGTTCACGCCCTACGCCGCCTTGCTCGAGCGTATCGCCCGCACTGCCGCGGGTCTCGCCGACCGGGGCGTGGCGCGCGGCGATGTCGTCGCCCTGCTGCTGCCGAACTCCCCCGATCTCTTCGTCGCCGCCCATGCCCTGTTCGCGCTCGGCGCGATCGCCATGCCGCTCAGCCCGGCCGCGACGCCCGCCGAGCGCGCCGCGTTGGCCGCCAAGACCGGATTGCGCGCCGTGATCGCCGCGCCAGCCGCTCGGGCAGCCGCCGAGGCTCTCGTCGCCGACGTCGATCTCACTGCGACGGTCTTCCTCGCGCCGCACCTGCCGGAATGTCCCGCGCGCACGCTCCCGAAGCTGCCGGCCGATACCCCGGCGCTCTACCTGTTCTCCTCGGGCTCGACCGGCCTGCCCAAGGTGGTGCCGCACACCCATGGCGAGTTGATCGCCGACGGCGTCCGCACCAGCACCGCCTGGGACCTGCAGCCCGACGACATCGCCGTGAACATCCTGCCGCCCAACTTTGCCATGGGGTTCATGCTGGGCACCTTCGATGTCGTCGCCCGCGGTGCAACGACGCTCTACTGGAACGATTCGTTGCCGCTCGCCCTCTCGCGCGGCAAACTGCTGGCGCAGATGCAGGCCCACAAGGTCACCTTCATGGGCGCGGTTCCGGCGATGTACGACATCATCGCGGCGCAACGCGGCGAGACCCCGACCAGCCTTCGCCTCGCCTTCTCGGGCGGTGCCGCCCTGAAGCGGCCCACATTTGAAACGGTGAAGGCGAAATTCGGCGTCGCGCTGCGGCAGGCTTACGGCTCGACCGAAGCCATCATGGTCGCGCACAACAATTCCGCCGACATCGAGGCAAGCTGGGACAGCGTCGGCCGTCCCGCCGGCGACGCGCAGGTCCGCCTCGCCCCGGTCGCCACCGACCTCGGCCCCGAAACCGGCGAGCTCGAGATCAAATCCAGTTCCCTGATGCGCGGCTATCTCGGCGATGCCCCGGCCAACGCCCAGGCTTTCGACGGCGGCTGGTTCCGCTCCGGCGACCTGGCGACGCTCGATGCCGAGGGCCGCATCGTCATCCGCGGCCGCACCAAGCTGCTGATCGAGGTTTCGGGCTACAAGATCGATCCCATCGAGGTCGAGGAGACCTTGACCGGCCTCACCGCCATCAGCGACGTCGCCGTGGCCGGCCTCCCCGATTCCCGCGCCGGCAATCGCCTCGTCGCCTACGTCGTCAAGGGCGCCGACATCTCCGCCGACGAAATCCTGCGGCACGCCCGTTCCCGCCTGTCGGTGCAGAAGGTGCCGGCCGAGATCGCCTTCGTCGAGGCGCTGCCGCGCAGTTCGACCGGCAAGCTGCTCCGCGCGCGGCTCAAGGATCTCTAAAGCGCTTCCGACATCCTGAAGACCTACCCCGCGACCCGGCGCTCGACATACGCGGAAACGCTCGCCGGCGATTCGAACAGCTCGGCGCCCATGTCGCCGTCGGGGATGCTGATGCCGAACCGCTCCTCGAGAAACTGCACCAGGCGCACGAGATTGATCGAATCGAGGATGCCCGCCTCGAGCAGCGGCGTCTCGCGCGTCACCGGCGCGCCGCCGGTCTCCGCCACCACGCCGGAAATATAGTCGAGGATCGGTTGTTCGATCTCTGGCATTCACATAAGTCCCTGTTCCGGCCGGAATACTAGCCAATTCCGGTGCGACCTGAAATGCTCTCCGACGGAGGATCGTGGCTTGGGTGAATCCCGCCCTTTGGGCGAACAGGAGCGGCTGCTCAATTATCTGCACGCCTTCGGCGGTCTCATCGCCATGTCGGTGCTGCACGTCCGCGGCCGGCTCGATCCGGCCCTGCTCGAGGAAGCCCTCGCCTGGCTGCAGGCGCAGCACCCCATCCTCCGCGCCCATGTCCGCTATGGCGAGCTCGTCTTTCGCCGCCTGCCGCCTTTCGTCTACCGTCAGCCCTATTTCGAGACCGAGGGGACGACTGAAATCCCGCTCGCGATCGTCACCGTTCCCGACCCCGAGCACTGGCGCAAGGTGCTGGCGAGCGACCTCCACTCGCCGATCAAGGATGGGATGACGCCGCGCATCCGGGTGTCGCTGGTGCGAACGTCCCGGACCGATGAGCTCAACCACATCGTGATCTGTGCCGACCACGCCACCATCGATGCGCAATCGGGCAACATGTTCGCGTGCCAGCTCCTCGACTATCTGGCCGATCCCGCCGCAGCACAGGCGAAGCCGCCGATTCACGAGACGCTGCCGCCACCGCTCGAGGCCGGCCTGCCGAAAAAGCCCGATAGCGGGACGCGGCGTTACCAGCCGGCCCTGCGGCTCCCGAGACAAACGATTCCGGGCGGCAAACAGGAAACGCGGGTCATCTCGCATCACCTTGGCCCCAGCGTCACCGCCGATCTGAAAGCCGCCATCAAGGCCAATCGCACGACGCTGCACGGCGCGGTGACCGCCGCCTTCCTCATCGCCATGCGCGAGCGTTTCGGCGTCGAGGCTCTCACCTGCCTCACCACCATCGATCTCCGCCGCCTGATGAAGCCGGCGCTGCCGCAGGCGACCTATGGCTGCTACATCGACATCCTGCGCACGCGGCACGACATCACCGCCGACTTCTGGGCCACCGCCCGCGACGCGTCGTTCAAGCTGATCACCGCGCTGGCCAAGGACCAGCAGACTGCATCGATCATGAAGCTCCCCGATTGGGGCGTCTACAACAAGGAATTCTGGCCCACGATCACCCACAACCGCCGCATCGACGGCCTCGCCGTTACCACCGCGGGCGAGTCCGGGCTGCAGCGCGACTACGGCCGCTTCGTGCTCGAAGACGTGACCATGGCGGTCTCGCTCGACATGTTCGGCCCCTCGATGTTCGTGATCGCCAGCGAACGCGTGGGCGGCATCGACGTCTCGGCCGGCTACACCGCCTACGCCATGTCCGAGGCTGACGCGAAAGGCCTTGCCGGTCGCGCCCTCGCGCTGCTGCAGTCCGCGCGTTAAGGAATGAGGCGTCCGCGATCGCTCGGCGCGACGAAGGCTCCGAACCGTGCGCTCGAGATCGGCTGCGGCGACAGCAGATAATCCCGGCTGCTGAGCTCGGCGACGCTGAGAGTACCGTCGTCATGCGCACTGGCGCGCGGCAGCACCGAGATCAGGACAACCAAACCCAGCAGGATCAGCACGCCGATCCGTGCAATCGCCTGCCGCCGCCGCTGCTGGAACTCGATCTCGTACATTTGGCTCGCACCTGCTCGCGAGCCTGCCATAGCAGGAAAACAGCCGGTCGTGGTGGGCCGGCTGCTGATGTGGTAAGCGGAACGCTAACGCCGTTCTAGTTGGCCGGGGTCTTCGGCGCCGGTGCGGCCTTGGGAGCGGCGACTGCCTCGCGCGTTGCGGCGAACGACGCGATCAGCGGCGACGCCGACGGATTGGCCGGATCGCTGCGCAGCACCGTCCCCATGATGGTGTCGGGCTCGTTCGCACCGACGCTCCACGAGGGAATGAGGTAGCCGAAATAGTCGTAGTTGTAGGTCTTGCCGCCGATGGCCGCGGTGCCGTGCAACCGCATGGTTGCACCTTGCTTGGCTGCATAGAACGTGTTCCCGGTCAGGTCGTAGTTCACGCCCTGCCCGGTACGCTTGCCGGCCACCTTGCCGTCCTGCTCGGTCAGTGTCAGCTCGTTGAGGCCGAGCGCCAGCTTTGCCAGCGTCTCGTTCGGCTTTCCGCTGATGGAAAAGCTGCGGTAGATCCAGGTGCCGCTGAACGCGCCATCCTTGGCATTGAGCGTCAGTGTCGGCAGCCCCTGCGCCACCACCGCCGCCGGCACCGCCAGCGCCGTCACCAGGGCGATGCCCGCTACGATATTCTTCCACGACCGAAACATGGATCCCCCGCCAAAGATCGATTTTGTCTCAGCCTAGCACCGCTTCGGCCCGGCATGGGAACAATGTAAATCAAAGGTTAACGACGCGGGCTGCGCACGGGAGCGTTTCCAGCAAAGTGGGGTTCACTTTGCGCTGCGGAAACGCGACCACTCAGGGCCTTAGATGCCGCCGTACCAGTCGTAGCCGTGGTCCTCCCAATAGCCGCCGTTCCCCTGCCCGAACTGGAGGAAGCTGTCGACCAGTTCCAGCGTGTGGACATATTTTGCCTGCTTGTAGCCGAGCGCGCGCTCGATGCGGACGCGGACGGGGGCGCCATTGGCAATCGGAAGCGCTGCATTATCAAGGCCGTAGGCGAGAATGGTCTGCGGATGGTAGGCGTCGATCAGGTCGGATGTCTCGTAATAGATTTCCGGCCCGGTGAGACCGCCGCCCATGTCGTCGAAGCAGTGATAGACGACGAATTTGGCGTTCGGCTTCACCTTGGCCTGGTCGAGGATGGGGCCAAGCCGCGCCCCCGTCCATTTCGAGATGCAGCTCCAGCCTTCGACGCAGTCGTGCCGTGTGATCTGGCTCTGCGCCGGCATGTTGCGCAGCTCGTCGAGCGAAAGGCTCAGCGGCGTCTCGACCAGCCCGACCACGCGCAGGCGGTAGTCGGCAAAGTTGTTGGCCTTGAGCGCGAGATAGTCGTCGGTCTGCGGATCGGTCGTCCCGTTCGGCCGCTGCGGCTGCTGGATCTCGCTGTCGCTGTAGGTTCGGGCCAGCGCCTGCTGCGGCACCAGCGCCCGCTGCGCCGCATAGGTCAGGCCGTTGGCGCGTTCGAGGAAATTGCGCACCGGTTGATCGGTCTGGCCCAGGAAGTCGAATTGGTCGCATCCGGCCAGCACGAGGCTCGACGCGCCGGCGGCCGATGCCGTCAGGAAGCGCCGGCGGGTGAGGATGAACTTACCCATGGCTCTGCTCCTCGTCCGCGCCGTGATTGTTGGTCCGGGTGTAGCCGGTGATCATCGAGCGCAGCTCATTGATCGGCCCCGCGAGCACCACCATGATGATGTGCACGAGGAAAAACAGTACGAACGCCATCATCGTCAGGAAGTGGATGGTCCGCGCCGTCTGCCGGCCGCCGAACAAATCGACCAGCCACGGCGCCCACGTGTCCACCCCCGGCGACATCGTGAGGCCCGTCGCGATGATCAGCGGAAACGCGATCACGAACACCCCGAAATAGGCGAGCTTCTGCAGCGGCGTGTAGCTCTTGCCGTGCGTAAAGCGAAACCGGAGGTGGTCGAGGATATCCCTGGGCAATCCTCTTATGTCGCGCGGCTTGAGGATGATGTCGCGCCACAGATGCCCGGTGAACAGCGCGTTGATCAGCCAGATCAGGAGCGTGCCGACCAGCACCCAGGCAAAGAAGAAGTGGATCACCCGTCCCGTGGCGAGGTCGCGATACGACGGCACCGTGGCCCACGGGGGGAAAGCGGTGAAGTTGGGATTGTCTTCGGTCCCGGTGTAGCCGAGCCAGCCGCTGGTATCGAAGACGTGGCCGAAGAGCTTGGTCTGCCCCACCGGTCCGTTCGGCCCGTTGACCGCGTAAATGTCGAGGATCGAATTCTCGAAGCCGAAGCCCGATTGCTGGCCGATATAGAGGTCGGGCCGGGCGTTGAAGATCTGCAGGCCCGACAGCAGCATGAAGAACATCGCGACGGCCCACACCCAGTGGGTCAGCCGCGTCAGTCCGCTCTGCCGGTAGATGAGCCGGCTGTCGCTCTGGCTCACCCGGCGATCGCTGAACACCATGCCGTCGAGCGCCCCGAGCAACCCGAGCGCCACCGGCGCCGCCAGCACCCAGCTGAAGCTTTTGAACACGATGCAGCCGGTCAGCCAGAACAGCACGCCGATCAACGCGATCGCCCCGCCCATGCCGATGCGCCGGAACGCCACCGCGCCACCGAGCAGGAGGAACACCGCCCCCGCCGCGAGCAGCGATACGGACACGGTATCGGCGCCATGGTCGACCCCGAGCACGTCGTTGGCGTCCGGCGAAACGAACAGCCACACGGTGATCGCCGCCGCGACGACGCCGGCCACAAAGCTCAAGACTATGGCGGGACTGCGCGCGCCCGGATTGGCTCCGAGCGGCGCCTGCTGGTCAATGACGGCCATGTTCGCCCTCTGCGATCCAAGTCGCAATCGAGGTCAGAAACGGCACTCTTTCGGCGCAAGTTTCAAGTCACGAGCGCCAAATCCGCCGTGAACATCCCGTGAAATGCTACTCGCGGGCCGCCCAGTTCAGGCCGCGCCGCAGGATCGTCGCCATGTTCGGATTCTCGAATTCCGCCGCACGATGGCCGAGCGAGCAGTAGAACACCTTGCCCTCGCCGTAGCGCTTCTTCCAGGCGACCGGCATGACCACGCCCTTGGTCCACGGATCGTGCTCGCCCGAAAACGTCGTCGTCGCCAGCACCTCGTTGGCCGGATCGACATGCATGTAATACTGCTCAGAATGGTACGGGAACGATGCCGGGATCCCCTGCATGATCGGATCCTCCGGTTTCACCACGTCGACCGTGTAGTCGATGATGCCGCCCGGATGCGCCACCCACTGGCCGCCCGTCACATACTGGTAGACCGGCGAATCGTGGAAGGCGTCGCCCATCGTCCCGTGGTGCCCCGCCATGCCGACGCCGCCCGCGACCGCAGCCGCGAGATTGTTCGCCGCCTCGCGCGAAATCTTGTCCATGGTGGTGCACGGAATGACCAGCGACAGCTCCTTGATGCCGGGTTCGGCAAAGACTTCGGGGCTGGTCTCGACGCGCACCGAAAAGCCGTCTTCGTGCAGCCAGCGGCGGTAGATGGCCGCACACTCTTCGGGGTCATGGCCGTCCCAGCCGCCCCAGACGATCAACGCACTGCGCATCCGCAACTCCTACGTAAAGCCGCGGGAGCTTACCCAAATCGCCCGGTCACGCCAGCGCAAAATCATCGCCGGAAGACGATGGAGAAAGGGCGCCCTTGGGGGTCAGGAACGAGACGAAATGCAGATTGCGGTCGAACAGCCAGCGCGCGGGCGGCAGATAGATGCCGAGCCGCTCGACCGTCTGCTCCATCTGCAGTTTGGACTTGAAGAACGCCCCCTGCCACTCGCTGCGCGACAGGAAATTGTACGGCAGCGGCACGCCGTCGCCGACATTGCCGCACCAGTCCATGAATGCCAGCGTCGCCTGCGCCAGCCAGCCCTCGCGCAGATGATCCTTGATCACCACGCCGTTGCGGGCGACCCGCGCCGCTTCCGACAGCACCACCGTCGGATCGTCGGTGTGATGCAGCACATCGACGATCGTCACATAATCGAAGCTCTTGTCCTCGAACGGCAGGCTATGGCCGTCATACTGCACCACCGGCAGCAGCGTCTTGGGCCGCGCCACCACGTCGACCCCTTCGACCTTGAGGTCGGGCCGGAGCCGCATCAGCGCCATCGCCAGTTGGCCGTCGCCGCAGCCGACGTCGAGGACCCGCCCGCGGCTCGGGATGGCTTTGGCCAGCGCCCGCGAGAGCACCCAGATGCGCCGGTTGTAAAACCAGGTGTTGGTCCCCGACAAAGCCCACGACTTCCGGTCGAACCTGGCCGCGCCTTGCGCCATTCGTGCCCCCGATCAGCAATACTGCCCCGGGGCCACCGAATATCAAATCGGCCCAGCCGTGCCTAGCGGGCGCGGATGACTTGCCGCCAGATCAACAGGATGATGATGGCCCCGATGATCTGCGCCAGGAAGTTGGCGCTGTCGCCCGGCCCGTAAAGATGAACGGCCTGCCCCAGGAACGTCGCCAGCACCGCGCCGACGATCCCCAGCACCGTCGTCAGGATGAAGCCGCGCGGCTTCGGGCCGCCCGGCGTCACCAGCTTGGCGATGACGCCCGCGAAGAACCCCACGATGATGGCCCAGACGATATCCATGACCCGACCTGCCTCCGATTGCGGCAGGAACATGGGGACCGCGCGATCCCCATGCAAGATCAGTGCGTCGCGAGCTCTTTGTGGTCGGTGTCCGACGCCATGGCGAGGTCGAGCACCTTCTGCAGCTCGGCGGCGCGGCGGAAATCCGGCTGCTGGTTCTTGCCGCTCCGCACGGCGCCGGCGAAACGCTCGTAATTGGTCGGCACCGCCGGCACCTCCATCTCCTTCCATGTGCCCGTCTCGACGTCCTCGCCGAGGCAGACGCGCAGCTTGCTCCAGTCGTGCCGGTGCTGCACCTCGACGCCGCCGCGCTCGCCATAGACGCGCAGCCTGAGCTCGTTGAAATGCCCGGTCGCCCAGCGCGTCGCGTGGATCACGCCGAGCGCGCCATTGGAGAAGTCGACCGCCATGGTGAAGCTGTCATTGGCGTCGAGCTCGTACTCGCCGATCTTGTTGCCCGGCGCCTTGTCGAAGGTCTTGAGCCGCGCGAATACGTGCTCGATGTCGAGCCCCGCGCCATACGAGGCGAAATCGAGGATATGGACGCCGATGTCGCCGAGCACGCCGTTCGATCCGTGCTTCTTGCTGAGCCGCCACAGCCAGCGGCTCTCGGTGCGCCAGTCGCCCCACGCCTTCGAGCTGAGCCAGCTCTGCAGATAACTCGCCTCGACGTGCTTGACCGCGCCGATCTGGCCCGACATCACGATCTCCCGCGCCGTCTGCAACTGGGCGACGTTGCGGTAGGTCAGGTTGACCATGTTGATCAGGCCCGACGCTTCCGCCACCTCGACCATCTCGAAGGCCTTGGTTGCATCCGTCGCCAGTGGCTTCTCGCAGAAGACGTGCTTGCCGCCCTGGATCGCCGCGATCGTGGTGGGATGGTGGATCGAGTCCGGCGTCACGTTGGTGACGGCATCGAAGTCGCCCCACGCCAGTGCCGCATCGAGCGAGGGAAAGGCGTGCTCGATATTATGGGTCTTGTTGAAGACCTCGAGCCGCGCCGGGTCGACGTCGACACCGCCGACGACGGTGACGCCCTCGATCGCCGAGAAGTGCTTGACGTGATGGGCGGCCATGCCGCCGGTTCCGAGAACGAGAAGACGCATTTTAGAGCTTTCGGCTAGGCCTTGGGGTGATTGGTGAGCTTGGCGCCGCGCTCGACGATATGTTCGATCGCCTTGTCGACGGGGGTGTTGGGCGCCGTCAGCAGCTCCGGATGGCGCTCGGCATTGTAGGCCCAGTGCACCGCGTTGCGCAGCACCTGGCCGACCGTCTTGTCGTGATAGGTCGGATAGGTTTCGTGGCCGGGCCGGAAGTAGAAGATGTTGCCGGCGCCGCGCCGGTAGGTAAGGCCCGAGCGGAACACTTCGCCGCCCTGGAACCACGAGACGAACACCGTCTCGAGCGGCTCCGGGACGCTGAACGGCTCGCCATACATCTCTTCGTTCTCCAGCTCGAAATAGGCCGGCAGCCCCTTGGCGATCGGATGGCCCGGCGCGGTCACCCACAGCCGCTCGCGCTCGCCGGCCTCGCGCCAGTGCAGCGCGCAGGGCGATCCCATCAGCCGCTTGAAGATCTTCGAGAAGTGCCCGGAGTGAAGGACGATCAGTCCCATGCCGCTCCACACCCGCTGCGCCACGCGCTCGACGATTGCATCGTCGACCTTGTCGTGCGCCGCATGGCCCCACCAGAGCAGGACGTCGGTCTCGTTGAGCTTGGCCTCGGTCATGCCGTGCTCCGGGTCCTGCAGCACCGCGGTGCTGGCCTTGATATTCGGGTCTTCCTCGAGCAGTGCCGCGATCTGCCCGTGCATGCCCTTGGGGTAGTTTTCGGCCACGGCCTTGTTTTTTTGCTCGTGGACGTTCTCGCCCCAGACTGTGGCTCGGATCGGCATGGGAATTCTCCTTTAGACGGCCAGATAGGCTCTATGGCTTGGCCAAACGGTTGAGACCGGCGCCGCGTCAGTGCGCCGATGGATGAGGAAACGCAAGACCGCGGTCAGCGTTCATCGCCTGCGAATTATTGCCTCCCCATGGGCTGTCCGGCGTCGTCGAAACGGTGCACCTGGCCGGGCAGCGGCCTGATCGCGATCGGATCGTCCGGCTGGTGCTTTTTGGTCCCGTCCTCGCGGACGATCACCGGCTCCTGCGCCCCGATATCGACATAGACATAGGAGTCGGACCCCAGGTTCTCGCTGTGGATGACCTTGCCCGTCCACGTCCCCTCGCCCGCGCCGATCTGGAGGTGCTCCGAGCGGACGCCGATGGTCTTGGCGCCGTAGCGGCCGGCGAAATTGCCGTTGAGGAAGTTCATCTTCGGCGAGCCGATGAAACCGGCGACGAACAGCGATTGCGGCCGCTCGTAGAGCTCGATCGGCGTGCCCACCTGCTCGATCACGCCGTCGCGCAGCACGCAGATGCGGTCGGCAAGCGTCATCGCTTCCACCTGGTCATGCGTCACATAGATCATCGTCGCGCCGTTCATCGAATGATGGAGCTTGGCGATCTCCAGCCGCGTCGCCACGCGCAGCGCCGCATCCAGGTTGCTGAGCGGCTCATCGAACAGGAACACCTTTGGGTCGCGCACAATGGCGCGGCCGATGGCGACGCGCTGCCGCTGTCCGCCCGAAAGCTGCTTGGGCAGGCGCTTGAGGTACGGCGAGATCTGCAGCAGCTCGGCCGCCTTCTCGACGCGCTCGCGGATCTGGTCCTTGCCGGCCTTGGCGAGCTGCATGCCGAAGGCCATGTTGTCGTAGACCGTCATATGCGGATAGAGCGCATACGACTGGAACACCATCGCAATACCGCGTTTGGATGGTGCCAGGTTGTTGACCACCTGCCCGTCGAAGCTCAGGGCCCCGGCGCTGATCGTCTCGAGCCCGGCGATCAGCCGCAGCAGCGTGGACTTGCCGCAGCCGGACGGGCCGACGAACACCATGAACTCGCCCGATTTCACCGTGAGCGTTACGCCCTTGATGACATCGACCGCGCCGAACGATTTGCGGATATCGGTGAGCTGCAGCTCGGCCATGGACCTACCCTTTGACGCCGCCGGCCGTGAGGCCGGAGATGATCTTGCGTTGGAAGACGAGGACCAGCACGACGAGCGGCGCGGTCACCAGCACCGAGGCCGCCATGATGGTGCCCCACGGCACCTCGTGCTGCGAGATGCCCGAAAACAGTGAGATGGCGACCGGCACCGTGCGCGCCGAATTGTCGGACGTGAAGGTCAGCGCGAACAGATACTCGTTCCACGCCGCGATGAAGGCCAGCAATCCGGTGGTCACCAGCGCCGGCCACAAGAGCGGCATGAACACCCGCCAGATGATGATCCATGGCGTCGCGCCATCGACGATCGCCGCCTCCTCGATCTCGACCGGCAGGTCGCGCATGAAGGTGGTCAGCACCCACACCGTGAAGGGCAGCGAGAAGATCGTGTACGAAAAGATCAGCGCCCACAGGCTGTTGAACAGATTGTAGAAGCGGATCAGCTCGAACAGGCCCGCCAGCACCGCGACCTGCGGGAACATCGACACCGCAAGGATCGTCATCAGCAACAGGCCGCGGCCGCGGAAGTTGACACGGCTCAGGGCGTAGGAGGCGGTCACCGACAGCACCAGCGACAGGGCGACGGTCAGTGCCGCAACGATCACCGAGTTGCTCAGGTTCTGCAGGAATCCCTGGTTGGCGAAGACCTGCGTGTAGTTGTCGAGGGCGAACGAGGTCGGCCAGTAGTTGACCCGGTAGATGTCGGTACCGGATTTGAAGCTCGTGAGGATCGCGTAGTAGAACGGAAAGACCATCACCACGACGATGAAGACCACCAGCAGGAAGAACGCGACGCGCTTGATCAGCTTCCACAGGTCGAAGCTGCTGACGCGCACCGGCTGAACGCCGGCGACGACTTGGGTGGTCATCCTCGGCCTCCCTCGAACCGCACCTGTCCGATCCAGATGTAGACGATCGTCAGCACCGCGATGATCAGGAACAGCAGCGTCGACTCCGCCGAGCCGTAGGCGAACTTGTCGAAATCGATGAGGTTCTCGCGGCTGATCACCGACATCGTCTTGGTCTGCGCCGAATTGGGCGTCAGCACATAGACGAGGTCGAAGATGCGCAGCGCGTCGAGCAGGCGGAAGATCACCGCCACCATCAACGCCGGCCGGACCAGCGGCAGCGTCACGCGGAAGAACGTCTTGACCGGATGCACGCCGTCGATCGCCGCCGCTTCGTAGATGTCGCGCGGGATCATTTGCAGCGCCGCCAGGATGAGCAGCGCCATGAACGGCGTGGTCTTCCACACATCGACGATGATGATGGCGAAGAACGCCGTGTCGGCCGAGGCCGTCCAGGCGATCTTGTCGTGGATGATACCCATGTTCATCAGCAGGTCGTTGATCATCCCGAACTGGTCGTTGAACATCCAGCCCCACATCTTGGCCGAAACGATCGTCGGGATGGCCCACGGGATCAGCACCGCGGCGCGCACGATGCCGCGCCCGGGAAATTCGGCGTTGAGCACCAGCGCCACGATGGTGCCGAACACCGTCTCGATGGCGACCGAGAGAACCGCGAACCGCAGCGTGTTCCACACCGCGTTCCACCACGCGGGATCGACCAGCACCCCCGACCACAGGATCCTGCCGCTCTTCAGCACCGTCCAGTGCAGGTAATTGTTGAACCAGACGAACTTGGCATCGGCCAGATGCGTCAGCGAGGCGTTGGTGAGCGAGAAATACATGCTGCGCGCCAGCGGCCAGGCGGCGACCACGGCGAGCGCCAGCAGCATCGGCAGGAGGAACCACATCGCGGCCCGCACGCGCTGCCGGACGAGGTCGGACTCCGCCTCTCGCTTGGCCGGCCGCGCCGGCGTGCTCACCGCGATGTCAGTCATTGCGCCCTCCAAACGAGACGCGGACGACCGATGGGAGTGGGTCGCCCGCGCCGGGTATGTCTGTCGTCCTGACGACTACCAGCCATCGCCCTTGAGTTCGGTCAGCTTGGCCTCGAGTGCCTCGAGGTTGTCCTTGGCCGAACCGTTGCCCGCCAGAGTATCGTGCACGGCGGACCAGAAGTCATTGGAGACTTCGTTGTACTTGGTCTTGGTCGGGCCCGACGGACGCGGCACGGCGTTCTGGAACACCGCCTTCCACTGCGGGATGATCGGCTGCGCCTTGGCGATGTCGGCATCGTCGTAGAGCGCCGTCAGCGTCGGCAGGGCCGCGAGGTTGACCGCACGCGACTTCTGTACCTCGGGCGAGCTCAGGTAGCGGACCAGCTTGATCGCTTCGTCCTGGTTCTTGGAGTACTTCGACACCGCCAGGTTCCAGCCGCCGAGCGTCGAGGCCGGGCTGTCGCCCGCCGCACCGACCGGCAGGGTCGTTGCGTCGAACTTGCCCTTGATCGGCGAGTCGGCCTGGTTGCCGTTGGCATAGGCATACGGCCAGTTGCGCATGAACACGGCGTTGCCGAGCTGCCAGACGCCGCGCGAGGCTTCTTCGTCATACGACAGCACGCCCGGGGGAGAGATCGTCCCCACCCAGCTCTTGGCCTCTTCGAGAGCGGCCGCGGCCTTGTCGTTGTTGATCGAGATGGTGCCGTCGGGCTCGACGATCTGGCCGCCGCCGTAGGACTTCACCCACTCGAGGGCGTCGCAGGTCAGGCC
>DATMTK010000236.1:0-19873 GCA_035564755.1 Devosia sp.
AGTCGATTTCGTCGAGCAGGGCTTTGGCATACGCCGCGGCCTGGTCGTAGTTGGTGCGCTGATCCCTGGGCAGGCTGCGCCATCGCCGAATGCATTCGCGCTCGGCCTCGCTCTTGAGCAGCAACTGCACGGTCAGTTGACCACCCAGAGCTGGCGTGAAAGATCCGGACCGGCCGGCGTGTCGTCGAGGCTTCCGTCGCTCCCCAGCGGCAGCCGCACCGGCGTGCCATCGGGCAAGGCCAGAACCAGACGCTCGCCGATGCGATCCGCAACGACAGCACTAAGGGGATTGCCGTTCGAGGTCTCGATCGACAACCGGTCGGCGGTGACAACTCGAACGACGCGGTCGTCGCTGACCACCGCCATCTTGGCGCCCGTCGCGAGCGAGGCTGCGTCGGTATCGGCGCGCCGCATCGCCATCACGCCACGGAAGCCGTGGCGGGAACGAACCCTCGGATGCCGGCGATGACGCGCTGCGCGAGATCGGCGGGGGGTTCAGTCCCCAGGCGGTGTCCGGCGGACCATTGCCTGGCATCGCCGCGCGGGGCGAGAAGAGTGGAAAAGAGCAGCGAGGCGCGATGATGCGCAAAGCTGTTGAGCTGAGCCTTGTGGCTGCCGCTATACATTGGGAGACTTTCGGAGGCTGCCCGGTCCCCACAGAGGGGATGGTCGATCACTCCGGGGCAGTCTGAGACGGAGGGAACGGCGGCGCGAGGCATGTTGCCGGGGCTACGCATGATCAATACCCCCTCCTGGAGCAAAGCCCTAGTGATTTGTTTTTGGAACCTTTTGCGCGCGGCCAAGTGAAGACCTTTGCAGCGTACCCCGAGCCAAATGAAGAGGAGACGTCAGATGAAAGCGATCGTGGTCGAGAGCCAGGCGGCGGGGATGGCGGGGATGACGCTGATGGAGCGGCCCGAGGCGCGGGCGGCGATCAACGACGTCGTCGTCGAGGTGCATGCGTCGGGATTCGTGCCGACGGAGCTGACGTGGCCGTCGACCTGGGTCGACCGCGGCGGGCGGGGGCGGACGCCGACGATCCCCGGGCACGAGCTGGCCGGGGTGGTCACCGCGCTCGGCTACGGCACGACGGGGCTGTCGGTGGGACAGCGGGTGTTCGGCCTCACGGACTGGTATCGCGACGGCACGCTGGCGGAGCGCGTCGCGGTCGAGGCGCGCAACCTGGCGCCACTCCCGGGCGACGTCGATTTCGCGGCCGCCGCGAGCCTGCCGATCTCCGGCCTGACGGCGTGGCAGGGCCTGGTGGAACATGGCCGCCTGCGCGCCGGCCAGAGCGTGCTGGTGCACGGCGCCGCCGGTGCAGTCGGCTCGATGGTGACGCAACTCGCGCGGGACTTCGGGGCCTATGTCATCGGCACCGGGCGCGCCGCCGACCGGCAGAAGGCGCTCGGCTTCGACGCGCAGGACTTCGTCGACCTCGAGAACGACGTTCTCGAAGATGTCGGTGGGGTCGACCTGGTGTTCGACGTGATCGGCGGAGAGATCGGCAGGCGGTCGGCCGGGCTGGTTCGCGCCGGCGGGACGCTGGTGTCGATCGTCGGGCCGGTGGAGAGGCGGCCGGCGGACGGCCGGGCGGTCGACTTCGTGGTCGAGTCCGATCGGGCGCAACTGGGCGAAATCGTCGCGCGGCTGCGGGACGGACGGCTGCGGACGAATATCGGGACCGTCGCCAGCCTCGACGGCGCGGTGGCGGCGTTCAACCCGGCCGAACGGCACACGGGGAAGACGATCATCCGTGTCGCGTCGTGAGAGCGGGCGTGGCGCTGAGCGGCGCTAGTTCGCGGCCGGCTTGCCGCCGCGCGACCAGGACGCGGCGGCGGCGATGAGGCAGGCGATGGCGGCGAAGACGAAGGCTTCGGTGAGGCCGGCGTGGAAGGGCGCCGAGATCAGGTCGGGAAAGAAGCTGTGGCCGATGAGCGCGGCCTTGTCGGACGCGGGCAGGGCGTTCAACACCGGGTCGCCGAGCAGCGTTTCGATCGGGTTGTAGCCGAGGAAGGCGGCGAACAGGATCGACACCGGCGGCAGCGCGCCGACATGGTCGGCGACGGCCTGCGGCACGCCGTGGGCGACGAGGCCCGCAACCATGGTGCGCGACAGGGTGGAACTGAGGCCCACGATCATCAGGGTGAAGAAGATGCCGATCGAGAGCACCTGCGCCGAGTTCTGGAAGGTGGAGTTCATGCCGCCGCCGGCGCCGCGGTCGCGGGCGGGCAGGCTGTTCATGATGGCGGCGCGGTTGGGGGCGGAGAAGGCGCCCATGCACAGGCCGTTGAGCAGCAGGATGCCGGCAAAGCCCCAATAATTGAAGTCGATGGGCAGGAGCAGCAGCAGCACGAAGGTGAAGGCGGCGCCGAGCATGCCGCCGGTGGCGAACCAGCGCGCGCCGAGCGTGTCGCTGAGGAAGCCCGAGAGCGGGCCGGCGAGCAGGAAGCCCGCGGTGAGCGGCAGCATGAGGATGCCGGCCCAGAGCGGCGTTTCCTCAAAACTGTAGCCGTGGAGCGGCAGCCAGATGCCCTGCAGCCAGATGATGAGCATGAACATCAGTCCGCCGCGGCCGATAGCGCTCAAAAAGGTCGAGAGCGTGCCGAAGGTGAAGGCCTTGATGCGGAACAGCGGCAGCCGGAACATCGGCGCTTCGGTGCGGGTCTCGATGATGCAGAAGGCGACGAGGGTGAGGACGCCGACGATGAGCGAGCCCATGACCGGAACGCTGGTCCAGCCCATCGACTGGCCATTGGCCGGCTGGATGCCCCAGGTGATGCCGAGCATCACGAGGATGAGGCCGCTTGCGAAGCTGAGGTTGCCGGCCCAGTCGATGCGGGCGGCATGGCGCTCGGACAGCTCGCGCAGCTTCAGGTAGGACCAGATCGTGCCGAGGATGCCGAACGGCACCGAGACGAGGAACACCAGCCGCCACGAGACCGCGGCGAGAACGCCGCCGAGGACGAGGCCGATGAACGAACCGGAGATGCCGGCGACGTTGTTGATGCCGAGCGCGAGGCCGCGCTGGTTGGGCGGGAAGGCGTCGGTGAGGATGGCACCCGAATTGGCGACGAGGAAGGCGGCGCCGATCCCCTGGATGATGCGGCCGATGATGAGCCACAGCGCGCCCTGCGGGCCGGTCAGCGGATCGACGGTGAGGATGAAGGAGGCGAGGGTGAAGACGACGAAGCCGAGATTGTACATGCGGACGCGGCCGAACATGTCGCCGAGCCGGCCGAGGCTCACGACGAGCACGCTCGAGACGATCAGGAAACCCAGGATCATCCAGAGCAGGTAGACGGTGTTGCCCGGCTCGAGCGGATTGAGGCCGATGCCGCGGAAGATGTCGGGCATGGCGATGAGCATGATCGAGCTGTCGATGGTCGCCAGCAGCACGCCGATGGTGGTGTTGGAGAGGGCCAGCCACTTGTAGTTGGGCGAAATGGCGGGAGCCGGGATGGGATCGGCGGCGGCGAGGGTGGTCATGTTCGTGGCTTAGGCGTGGGTGGTGTCGAGGAGGGCGATGATGTCGGCGGCGGTGCCGGTCTCGCCGAGGCGGGGGAAGGTGAACTTCAGCGCGGCGGCGTGCGCCTCCGGGTTCATGTCCATCATGGCGTCGGTCGCGAGGGTGACGTTGAAGCCGGCCTCGAAGGCCTGGCGGGCGGTCGACTCGACGGCCGAGGTGGTCGAGATGCCGCTGAGCACCACCTGCGTGATGCCGAGGTCGCGCAGCGTCTGCTCGATATCGGTGGTGGGGAAGGCGCCCCAGCTTTTCTTGGTGACGACGATGTCGGAGGGCTGCTGGCCGAGCTCGGCGACGAACTTCATGGCCTCGGGCGGAAAGCCGCCGGAGACGCGGCGCGGCGTCTCGGTGCGGCCGGCAACGCCGCCCGAGACATTGACGAGGATCACCGGCAGGTTGTGACGGCGAAAGGCCGCCGTGAGGGTGCCGGCAGCCTTGAATACCGCAGCGGCGGCGTCGGCGGCGCCGCCCTGGGTATAGGCGCGGATGCCTTCCTGCAGGTCGAGGACGACGAGCGCGGTCCTGGGATCGAGGGTGGTTACTGGCATGGGTTCTGGATCAGGGTTCTAGCAAACGGTCGAGGAGGGCGATGGCACCGCTGAGCTTCTGCTGCTCGGCGGGGGTGAGCTTGTGCTGCAGGGTGCGAAACAGCCAGTCGGCCTTGGCGGCGCGGGCGGCGGCGACGGTGCGGCGGCACTTGTCGGTCAGCGAAAGCACGATCTGGCGGCCGTCATCGGGATCGGGCGCGCCCTCGACCATGCCGGCGGATTTCAGGGCGGAGACGAGGCTGCTCATCGATTGCGGGCGCATGCCTTCGCGCTCGGCGAGCGCGGTGACCGTCAGCGGGCCGCTGCGCTCGAGCTGCATCAGCACTTTGGACTGCGACAGGGTGAAGTCGCCGAAATTGCCCTGTTCGCGCAGCCGGCGGTTCAGGCGGCCGATGGTGCCGCGCAGGTGCTCGGCGAGTGCCGCGGTGGCGTCCGTTTCGGGATCGGACTGGCGGGCGAGGTTGGTCATGGCCGGAATATATGAAGGTTATCTTTGTAGGTCAACTACAAAGGTTACCTTCATATCTGCGGGAGTTGGTCCCCCGTTTCGGCGAGCGGCAAACGCGGCTAGTCTGGCTGGATGAGTGTTGCCGCACGCCCACTGCTCGTCGTCGACGGCGACTCGTTCGCGCACCGCGCTTATCACGGGCTGCCCAAGACCATTCGGCGCGCCGGCAACAAGGGCGGCGGGGCCATCGTGGGCTTCGCCAACTATCTGCTCCGGCTGTACGAGAGCGAACAGCCGCGGGCGGTGGTCGTCGGCTGGGACACCCTCAGCGAGCCGAACTGGCGGGCCAGGGAATTCGCCGACTACCAGGGCGGCCGGGTGTTCGACGACGAGATCGTCGAGCAACTCGAGGTGCTGCCGGAGCTGGTGCGGGCCTTCGGGTTCGTGGCCGGCAAGGCGGCGGGGTTCGAGGCCGACGACTTCCTCGCCACGGCCGCGAAGGCGGAGGAAAAGCGCGGCGGAATGGCGCTGGTGGCGAGCGGCGACCGCGATGCGTTCCAGCTCGCCTCGGAGCGGGTGACGATCCTCCATCCGGTGAAGGCGGGCGAGATCGCGCGGATCGGGCCGGGCGAGGTGCGGCAGCGTTACGGCGTCAACCCGGAACAGGTGCCGGACTTCATCGCGCTGCGCGGCGACCCATCGGACAAGCTGCCGGGGGCGCGGGGGGTCGGCGAGAAGACGGCGGCGAGCCTGCTGCAGCGTTATCCAAACCTCGAGGCGATGCTGGCGGACGGCAAGTTCGAGACGCAGGCGGACGATCTCAGGCTTTACAAGCGGATCGCGACGATGGTGACGAACGCCCCGCTGCCCAAGGTCGCCGACCAGACGCCAGACTGGGACAAGGCGGCGGCGCTGGCGCGCGAGTGGGAGCTCCGGGCGCTGTCAGAGCGGCTCTCGCAACTGGCGAAGACGGTGAAATAAAGGCGGCAGGCGGGCCGTCCGGGTCACATCAAAGTACATGGCATCCGCGCGAAATTTCGGGCAGGAAGGCGCCGATGCCGATTTCTACGCGGGCCGTTCTCCAATCGACGTTTGCGTTCCTGGTCGTCGGCCTGGTGGCGCTGCTGTCGATCGTCGGCATGACCTTCTGGCTCAGCGAGCGCGCGCAGACCTACTTCAGCGTCGCATTCGAGGCGCGCGACACCCAGACGGCTGCGGTGGAACTCAGGAGCGCGATCCAGGAAGCGGAATCGAGCCAGCGCGGCTATCTGCTGACCGGCAACGAGATCTACCTCGCCCCCTACGACACGGCGAAGGCCGAGGCACTGAAGCAACTGGCGGCGCTGGAGCAACTGCTCGCGCCGTATCCCGACCAGGCCAACTCAGTGCAGCGTCTCGATACCATCGTCGCCGAGAAGTTCGACGAGATCGACCAGACGATCACGCTCAAGCGCGCCCGGCATGACGACGAGGCGATGGCTCTCGTCAACACCAACAAGGGCAAGGCGCTGACCGACGAGGCCAACGTCTTCTTCTCCGGAATCATCCGGCAGGCCGACGACCGGCTGACGGCCGGGACGCAGGAGCAGCGGCGAAATGCCTGGCTGCTGCGGCTGGTGTCGGGGATCGGCGCCATCGTCATCGTGGCGGTGGCCGGCGGCGCGGCGGTGGTGATCTACCGCTATACGGGCGAGCTGCGGCTGGCGCGCGACCAGGTCAACACGCTCAATGTCGAGCTCGAGCAGCGCGTGGCGGAACGCACGGCGGACCTGGTGACGGCACGCGACCGGGCGGAGATGCTCCTGTCGGAAGTCAACCACAGGGTGGCCAACAGCCTGGCGCTGGTGTCGTCACTGGTCAGCCTGCAATCGAAGTCGCTGGGCGACGATGCGGCCCGCAAGGCGCTGGCGGAGACGCAGGACCGGATCTTTGCGATTTCGCTGGTGCACCGGCGGCTGTATTCGAGCAACGCGATCGGCGTGGTGACGCTCGACGAATATCTCAAGGGGCTGCTCGACCACCTGCAGACGTCGCTCCGCAGCGAGGGGCAGGGGGCGACAGTGAGCTATGAGCTGGCGCCAGTACAACTGACGACCGATGCCAGCGTCAACCTGGGCGTGATCGTCACCGAGTGGGTGACGAATGCATTCAAATACGCCTATCCCGACGGCTCGGGCGAAATCCGCGTGCGGGTGGCAGCGCTCGGCGATGGCCAGATCGAGCTGGTGGTCGAGGACGACGGCGTCGGCCGGGCCGAAGGTGCGCCGGCCAAGGGTACCGGGCTCGGTTCGCGCATCGTGACGGCGATGGCCGCGAGCCTGAGCGGCACCATCGACTACCGGTCGCGCGGTCCCGGAACGGAAGCCCGCCTCGTCTTCAATTCGCAGCAAAAGCACGCGAAAGCGGCGGAGTAGACGGCTGCCGCCGAAACGTGGAAGATGCCTCGGGGGCGTCACAGACCGCGAGGACAGCGCGGCATCCGCACACATGCGTGCGGCAGGGGTGTAGATGCAGCGTTCGAGGGGGCGTTGGAAACCGCGGGTGGCCGCCGTGGCCGTCGCCATGGGCATGATGGCGGCTCCGGCCGTGGCGCAGAGCGGACCGGCCGGGATCACGGTGCCGGTGGTGCTGGCGCCGTTCAACGCCAACGCGGCGGCCTGCGCCACCCCGCCGGGCCTCAGCCGATCGATCGGCCTCGCCGAGGACAATGACCGCGCCTTCATCGCCGGGGTCGGCGACGGGCTGAAGGCAGCGGCGCGCGACCGCGGGCTCGCGTACGAAGCGGCCGTGGCCAACAACGATGCCGCAACGCAGAGCGCGCAGGTCGAGGCGTTCCGCCAGCGAAAATTCGGTGCGGTGATCGCGGCGCCGGTCGATCCGGCGGCGCTGGCGCCGGAGCTGCAGAAGGTGATGTGGGCAGGGGGCTATGTGGGGACGGTGGTGCCACCGCCGGCGACGACGATCCTCAACGCGCCGCAATACATGACCGGCCGGGTGCTGGGCGAAGCGGCCGCCGCCTATATCCGCGACAAGCTCGGCGGCAAGGCCGACGTGGTGCTGCTCACCCAGGACAGCCTGCAGTTCCTGGCGCCGCGCTTCGCGGCGATCCGCGATGCGCTGCGCGGCATGGCCGGGGTCAACATCGTCGCCGACATCTCACCCGATCCGGTGAACGAGGACGGCGGCTATGCGACGATGAAGATCGTGCTCGAGGCGCATCCCAAGGTCGACGTGGTGCTCGGCGCCGACACCGTGGTGATCGGGGCGCTCAAGGCGCTGCGCGAGGCAGGCAAGGCGCGGCCGGAACAGTTTTTGGGCGGCATCGACGGCGAACCGGAGGCGATCGCCGAGCTCAAGACGCCAGACAGCCCGTACAAGACCGATGTGGCGCTGTCGTCGCCGGTGTTCGGCTATGCGCTGGGCGCGAATGCGGCCGACTGGCTGGAGGGCAAGAGCGTTCCACAGGCGATGGACGCGCTGCCCATCGTGCTCGACCGCAACGACATCGGCAAATACGAGGCGGACCAGGCCGACCCGGCGGCGGTGTATAACGATCCGGCGCGGCGGGACGTCTATCTCAAGCGCTACGGCAATATCTGCTACGACGGGCGCGATAAGTACCTCAACTTCCCGTGGTCGTCGGAGGGCAAGTGATGCAGGCGGCGCGGCTGTCGCAGCCGGGAACGATACGCGTCGACGAGGTGGCGCGGCCGGCTCCGGGGCCGGGCGACGTGCTGGTGCGGGTGGAGGCCACGGGCATCTGCGGCTCGGACCGGCATATGTTCCGCGGCGAATATCCGACAGCGCTGCCGGTGACGCTGGGGCACGAGTTCTGCGGCATCGTGGAGACTGCGGGCGCCGGCGTGACCCGGCTCAGGCCGGGGGACCGGATCACCGCGGACCCCAATATCGGCTGCGGCCACTGTGCGGCGTGCCGGGCCGGCCGGGTGAATCTCTGTTCTACGCTGCAGGCGATCGGGGTGACGCGCGACGGCGGCTTCGCCGAATATGTGGTGATGCCGGAGCAGCAGGCGATCGCGCTGCCGGCCGATCTCGACCCGCAGCACGGGGCGTTTTCGGAACCACTGGCGTGCTGCCTGCACGGGCTCGACGTCGCGGCGATCAAGCCGGGCGACACCGTGGCGGTGCTGGGCGGCGGCGTGATCGGGCTGCTGATGGTGGAGCTGGCGCGGCTTGCCGGAGCCAGCCGGGTGATGCTGTCGACGCGCCAGGCGGCGCGGCGGACGCTGGCGCTCAAGGTCGGCGCCACGGACGTGATCAATCCCTCGACGGGCGACCCGGTGGAAGCGATGCGGGCCGTCGCGCCGGACGGGGTGGACGTGGCGCTGGAATGCGCCGGCGTGCCGGAGACCTTCCGGCAATCGCTGGCGGCCGTGCGGCGTGGCGGGACGGCCGTGTTGTTCGGCGTGATGGCGAAGGGGCAAACGGTCGAGGTCGAGCCGTTCGACCTGCTGTTCCGCGAGGTGAGGCTGCTGCCGGCCTACCTCAACCCGCACACGCACCGGCGGGCGGCGCAGATGATCGCGGACGGAGTCCTCGACCTCGATCCGCTGATCAGCCGGACCATCGGTCTCGAGGAGTTGCCGGGCGAACTGGCCGCCGAGCCACGGCAGGGCGATGTGAAGGTGATGGTGCGCCCGGGACGGTAGATACAGAAGGGGCGCCGCCCGGAAGCGGCGCCCGGATGGGTTGCTACTGCGCGGCCGAGGACGAGGCTTCGCCCTTGGTCGTGGAGGTGCTGCTGGCGATCGGCACGCACTTGCCTTTCACCAGCTCTTCGCCTTCGGGGCAGATCAGCGTCTTCTTCGGAGCGCTCGAAGGCTCAGCCGACGACGCCTTCGGCTCAACCGAGGACGACGCGGGCGTGGGCGCCTCCGAGGAGGCCGCCTTGGGCTCGACCGACGAGGACGATACCGCGGGGGCTTCCGACGAGGACGAGGCAGTCGTGGCCTTGGTCACCGGTGCGGCCTTGGGCGCTGCCGACGAGGACGGCTCGACCGAGCTCGAGGACGACACCGGTTCGGCCGACGAGCTTACCGGGGCTGCGGCCGAAGAGGACACCGCCGCCGACGAGCTGGCCGGGGCGCTGGCCGAGGACGAGGGCTGCTCGCTGGCGGATGCCGAGGAGGCTGCGCTCGAGGAGGGTTCCCCGCTGGCCGACGAGGCCATGCTGGACGAGGCCTCGCTCGAAGAGGCGCCGCTCGCTGCTGCGGACGACGAGACCTCACCGCTGCTGGCGCTCGACATTTCGCCGGACGAGGCAGAGCTGCTGGCCTCGGCGCTGGACGCGCCATTGCCGATCTGCTGCTGCGCCTGCTGTTCGTCGACAGACTGCTTGGGCGCCTCGGTCTGCTGCGGCTTGGCGATCTGCGGCGCGAACACCGCAATCGTGTTGCCGCTGGCGTCGGCCGCGGCCTGGCCCGGATCGTTCACCGGCTTGGGTTCAACCACCGTGACCTTGGTGTTGGTCTGCTGCTGGATGAAGTTGATGTCGATGACGTTGTTGACCACGATGTTGTTCTGCACGACCACCGGGCCGACGAACTTGGTCTTCTGGAACACATCCGGATGGTCATCGCCAAAGACCACGACCGTCGAGAGCCTTGGCTGCAGGAACTGCTTGGGCGGAATGAAGATCCAGTCCGGCTGCGGCGGCTCGGCGGTCGTGACATCGACGTCGACCGCGTAACCGTCGCGATCCGGCGGCAGCGGGGCCCAGCCGACATAGTCGTTGCCGCGGCGCCAGGCGACCCAGGCCCCGGCCCAGGCGTTGCCCGGCACCCAGCACCAGCCGACCTTGTCGTCACGGAACCAGCGGCCATAGTGGTAGACGGCCCAGGCGAACGGCTCGTCCGAGGCGAAGTACCAGCCGTAATTCTTCATGTAGATCCAGTGGCCGTGGCTGTAAGGCCGCCACTTCGCGTCGACCTTGGGGCAGAAGACGTAGTGGTATTTCGGATGCTTGACCCACACGCCGTGCGAGGCGAGCGGCTGGAAGAAGATGTCGATATTGACCGTGCTGGCGGCCTCGGCCTGGTCGGCCGCGACGAGCGGGATGGGGAGGGTGCCGAAGGCGATGGGCGAGAGCGACAGCGCGATTGCCGATGCGGCGCCCAGGATGAGGGGCTTCATCATTCGATGCATTGTTCTTTGTCCTTTCAGTGTCCCGCTGCACTAGCAAATGTTGCTGGGGGCCCACGGTTCCGTGAGGGACGCGGCGAATATCGATTTGTGAGCAGCCGGGGGCGGCGGATCGAGCCGATTTGTCGAAGCCGGTTCAGGCCTGCGGCAGCGCAACTGTGACGCGCAGGCCACCGATACGGCTACGGTCGACGGCGATGGTGCCGCGATTGAGGCGGACGATCTCGAAGGCGATGGACAGCCCGAGCCCCTCGCCGGGCATGCTCTCGTCGAGACGCGCCCCGCGCACGCCCAGCCGGGTGATGAGGTCGTCGCTGACGCCGACGCCGTCATCCTCGACGACGAACTGCACCATGCTGCCGTCGCGCCCGCCGTTGACGCGGATTTCGCCGGCGGCCCATTTGGCGGCGTTCTCGAGCAGGATGCCGCCGAGCTCCATCAGGTCGTGGCCATCGAGATCGACACGCAGATCGTCTTCGAGGTCGACCAGCCAGTTGAGATGTTCGCCGTTGACGCTCTTACGCAGGACCGAGACGGTGCGCAGCACGGTTTCCTTGAGCGATGAGCTGGCGCCCTGGGCGCGGGTGCGCAGGCGCAGCCGGGCGATATGGAGCTGGTAGTCGATGCGCGAATGCATCTGCTCGGACAGCATCTGCATGAGGTCGGCATTGGCCGCGTCGCCACCGGCACGAAGCCGCTCGGCGGTAGCGCCCAGCACGGCGAGCGGCGTCTTGAGGCCGTGCGCCAGATCGGCGGCGCGCTGGCGGGCGAAGGTGATGCTCTCCTCCTGCGCATCGAGCAGGTCGTTGATCTGGGCGACCACCGGTTCGAGCTCGTCGACGCGCGCCGGCGGCAGGCGGGCGGTGGCGCCGTGGCGCGTATCGGAGATCTGCTGGCGCAGGGTGCTGAGCGGCCTGAGGATGAACTGCATCTGCGCCGCCGCGGCGAGGACGAGAACGATGCCCAGGACAATGAGAGCGCCGACGAGATCGGTGCCGAAGCGGAAGAAGGGGTCGTCGTCCTGGCTGCGCGCTTCGGCGATGGCGACACGCAGGTGCCGGCTGCCCGTGGCACCCTGGACGACGATGTCACGGACGAGGGCGATCAGCGGCTTGCCGTCGGGACCCTCGACCTCGGCCAGCGTGCCGTCGGGGGAACCGGGAAGCTGGGCGACGGGCAGCTCCTGGTCCCACAGGGAGCGTGAGCGGACGATACGGCCCGTGTTGCGATCGTCGATCTGCCAGTAGACGCCGCTGAGCGGAGTATCGTAGCGCGGGTCGGCGAGCGGGGCTTGCCCCGCGAGGTCGACGTTGTCGGGATCGATGGCGGCGATGAGGCGGTCGAGGCTTGCGGCGAGGTCGTCGCGACGGGCGGCCTCGAGGCTTGCCGAGAAGCTGGTGAGGATGAAGGCGCCGGCAATGACGAGGGCCAACACGATCGAGCCCGCGGCCGCCAGCAGCAGCCGCAGGCGCAGCGAGCGGCGCAGGTTCATGCGTCCTGCTCGATGTAGTAGCCGAAACCGCGACGGGTCTTGATCACCTCGCTGCCGACGCGACGGCGCAGGCGGGCGATGAGCACCTCGATGGAATTGGAATTGCGTTCGAAATCCTGCGCGTAGATGTGCTCGGTGAGGCGGAGCTGCGAGACCACCTGGCCGCGGTGGAAGGCGAGATAGGCGAGAACCTTGTATTCCTGCGGCGTGAGCTCGACCGGAATGCCGTCGCGGCTCAGACGCATCAGGCGGGTATCGAGGACGTAGCCGTTGAAGCGGATGGGTGCAGCGGCGAAGCCGTTGGCGCGGCGGAGCACGGCGCGCAGGCGGGCGACCAGCTCCTCCATGCGGAAGGGCTTGACCAGGTAATCGTCGGCGCCGGCCTCGATGGCTTCGACGCGCTCCTCCCACTGGTCGCGGGCGGTGAGGATGAGCACCGGCATCATGCGCTGGGCCTTGCGCCAGCGCTTGAGGATGGTGAGGCCATCGAGCGAGGGCAGGCCGAGATCGAGCAGGACGGCGTCGAAGTCTTCGGTCTCGCCGCGGTAGAGGATGACCTCGCCGTCGCGCTCGACGTCGACGAGGAAAGCCGCGGCGGAAAGGCTGGTGCGGACGAGCTCGGCAAGCTGGCGGTCGTCCTCGGCGAGCAGGATGCGCATCAATTGGGTCCGATGGGATTGCCGTTGCGCGCATCGACGAGGACACGCCGGGCGACGCCCTGGCTGCTGATCAGGGTCAGCCGGTAGAGCAAGGCGTTGCCGACCAGGTAAGGGCGGGCATCGAGCACGCGGCCGCCCCAGCGGGCGACGGCGCGACGCTCGATCTCGATGAGCGGCAGGGCGAGGCCCGCCTTCAGCGCGTCGAGCGCGATGTTCTGGTCGGCGCCGATGGTGACCTCGCCTTCCGGGCTCAGGATGGCACTGCTGCTGTCCGAGCCATCGCTGCCGCCGCTTTGGGCGCCGCCGCCGGTCGCGCCGTCGCCGTTGTTCTGGCCCTGGCCGTTTTCGGTGTTGCCGTTGCCGCTGTTTTGTCCCGGGGGGCTGCCGTTGTTCTGACCCTGGCCATGACCAGTGTTCCCCTGGCCGTTGCCGTTGCCGTTGCCATTGGCGGCAAGAGCGAGGTCGGGCGTGGCGACCAGCAAAAGGGCGAGCAGGATCGCAAGCGGCTTCATCGTGCAGAGAATAGGCGTTTGAAGCTGAAAAAGCGCTGACATTTCCTGTCAGGGGCTTGTCAGCGCCGCTATGCGAAGGTGAGGGCGTCGAGACAGGAAACCGCTTCGCAACGCACTGTCTCGTGACGACCCGAAGACTGGCACCAGCGCCTGACCTTCCACCCCCGCTGCGCTGGTGCCGCTCTTTCGGATCAGAGCAGAACGACGCTTTCCTGCTCATTGGGGTCGGTCCGCGCAATCAGCGCCCGGGCGACCTTGCCGGTCGGGTTGAACGGCTGGTGCGGCACCCCGGCCGGGATGTAGACGAAATCACCCTGATTGACGGTGTCGAGGTGCTCGAGGTTCGGGCCGTGCCGGAACGAGGTCGAGCCCTCGAGCTGGTAGATCGCCGTTTCATGCGCCTCATGATAGTGCGGTTTCGCCTCGGCGCCGGGCGGCATCACCAACAGGTGCATGCAGATGCCGTCGGCGTTGGCGGATTCGGCGGAAATGCCGGAGAAATAGTCGAGGCCCTGTTTGCCGTGAAAGCCCGCGCCGCCGCGGATCACCTTGCATTGCTTCATGATGTCCTCCTGCACTCTTGCAGAGAACATACGGGCTTATTTCCGGCCGTAATAGCTCAGGAACATGTCCACGGCCTTGCCGACGACATAGGCAATGTGCGCCGGCTCGGCGGGGTTCTGCAGGTTGCCGAAAAGGCGGCGCTTGTAGATCGAGGCCATCGCCAGCTCGAGAAACTGGCGCGCAGCGAAATCGGTATCTTCGATCACGAACTCGTCGGGCTTGGAATCCAGGAAGTCCTTGAGCGTGGTATGCGCCGAGAACGTATCGCCGGCAAAGAAGCGCTGCGCGATCTGCGGCATACGGTCGGTAATGCCGAGGACCATGCGCTGGGCGCGGATCACCTCGGGCGAGGTCAGGCGGGTGGTCACCTGAATGCCGAAGCGGGTCATGGCGTCGCGGGTCGAACCGCCGGCATTGAGGGTCTGGGCGAAGGCCGAGAGAGCGGCGGTCTTTTCGCGCTCGATCAAGGCTTCGAGGATTGCCGCCTTATCCTCGAAATAGACATAGAGCGTGCCCTTGCTGACGCCGGACGACGAGGTGATCTCGTTCATGCTGGCGGCGTCGAAGCCCACATCCATGAAGCAGCGCTTGGCGCCGTCGAGAATCTGGTTGCGCTTGACGGGGTCCTGGCCGGCGACTCGGCGCCCCCGTTTGATGTCTTCGTCGACATCCTCGATTTGCATGGCTGCTACTCCAAAATAAACTGAACCGTTCGGTTCGATTTCGCTTGATATGGGCCAGGCGTTCGTCTATGTCAATCGAACCGAACGGTTCAGTTCAATCATTTTCGCCCGGAGGAGCAGATGGCTCAGTCCAACACACAGAAGGTTCGCCGCTTTCCGCAGCCCGCAGACGAGACTGTCGCGATTCCGGCTCAGGATGAAGCGCCTGCGCCGGCTCCGGCAACTCCCGCCAACGATACTACGCCCAAGGCCGTTCCTGCCAAGAAGCGTTCGCGCCGTCCGCTGATTTTCGCCGGCATCGGCATCATCGCCCTCGTGGCGGGTGGGTCCTATGGGTACCAGTACCTGACGGTCGGCCAGTACATGCTGTCGACCGACGACGCTTATGTCGAAGGCGATATCGCGACGATCAGCAGCAAGCTGTCGGGTTATGTCGCCAAGGTCGACGTGGTCGCCAACCAGACGGTCAAGACGGGTGATCCGCTGGTGACGCTGGACGACGGCGACTACCGGATCGCCCGCGACCAGGCCGCTGCCCAGATCGCGACGCAGAAGCTGACGCTGAGCCGGATCGATGCGCAGATCGGCGGGGCCCAGGCGGGCGTCGACCAGGCCAAGGCGCAGAAGGTCGCGCTGGAGGCGGCGCAGAAGAATGCGCAGCTCGCGCAGCAGCGCGCCGCCTCGCTGGCACAGACCTCGATCGGCTCGCAGTCGACGCTGGACAACGCCAACGCGGCGCTGGCGCAGGCGAACGCCAACCTGGCCGGCGCCGATGCCGCGATCAGCGCAGCCGAGGCGCAGGTGTCGGTGCTGCAGGGGCAGAAGGCCGAGGCCGAGGGACAGATGAAGTCGCTGCAGCTCGCGCTCGACAAGGCCAACCGCGATCTGAGCTTTGCCGTACTGCGCGCGCCCTATGACGGCGTCGTCGGCAATCTCGCGGTGCAGACGGGCGACCTCGTTGCCGCCGGCACACGGCTCGCGGCGCTGGTGCCGACCAACGCGCTCTATGTCGAAGCCAACTTCAAGGAGACGCAGCTCGCCAAGCTGGTGCCCGGCGAGCAGGTGACGATCCATGTCGACGCCCTGGATGGCAACGACATCACGGGCACCGTGCAGTCGCTGGCGCCGGCTTCCGGCTCGGTATTCTCGCTGCTGCCGGCCGAAAACGCGACCGGCAACTTCACCAAGGTGGTGCAGCGCGTGCCGGTCCGGATCGCGCTCCCGGCCGACGTGCTGGCCAGCGGCAAGATGAAGGCGGGCCTCAGCGTCGTGGTCGACGCCGATACGCGGACGATGCCGAAGAACTAGGGGAGGCGGGCAACCGCCTCGTCGTTCTCTCGAGCCGATGGAGCCCCAAGATGGCCGACGCAACGATGGATCTGAGCGCACCCGCCCGCCCGGCGGATTATGTCCCGCCGCGGACGGTCTTTGCCTTCGTGGTGATGGTGTTCGGCATGTTCATGGCGATCCTCGACATCCAGGTGGTGTCGTCGTCGCTGAACCAGATCCAGGCGGGTCTTTCGGCCGGTTCGGACGAAATCTCCTGGGTGCAGACGGCGTACCTGATCGCCGAAGTGATCATGATCCCGCTGTCGGGCACGCTCGGCCGCATCATCTCGACGCGGACGCTGTTCACCATCTCGGCGGCGGGGTTCACGCTCGCGAGCTTCCTCTGCTCGACGGCGACCAACATCGACCAGATGATCATCTACCGCGCCTTCCAGGGGTTCATCGGCGGCGGCATGATCCCGTCGGTGTTCGCGGCGGCGTTCACGGTGTTTCCGCCGTCGAAGCGCTCGATCGTGTCGCCGATCATCGGGCTGATCGCGACGCTGGCCCCGACCATCGGGCCGACGGTGGGCGGCTACCTCACCGATGCGCTGTCCTGGAACTGGCTGTTCCTGATCAACGTCGTGCCGGGAATCCTGGTGACGATCGGCGCGTGGCTGCTGATCGACTTCGACAAGCCGGAGCCGGGCCTCGTCAGCAAGTTCGACTGGTGGGGGCTCGCCGCAATGGCGGTGTTCCTGGGCGGGCTCGAATATGTGCTCGAGGAGGGCCCGAGCAACGACTGGCTGAACAATGGTGCGGTGCTCTATACGGCCATCGCCATGGTGATCGGCGCGGTGGTGTTCTTCTGGCGCGCGTTCCGGGTCGAGTTCCCGATCGTCGATCTGCGCGCCTTCGGCAACGCCAACTTCGCGTTCGGTTCGGTGTTCTCGTTCGTGCTGGGCATCGGGCTTTACGGCCTCACCTATATCTATCCACTCTATCTGGGACGCATCCGCGGCTACGATTCGATGCTGATCGGCGAGACGCTGTTCATCTCGGGGCTGGTGATGTTCCTCACCGCGCCGTTCGCCGGCATCCTCTCCAACAAGATGGATCTGCGGGTGATGATGATGATCGGCTTCCTCGCCTTCGGCTTCGGCACGTGGGAAGCGACCCAGCTCACCTCCGACTGGACCTTCAACGAGCTGCTGGTGCCGCAGATCTTCCGCGGCTTCGGACTGATGTTCTGCATGGTGCCGATCAACAACCTGGCGCTCGGCACGCTGGCGCCGCAGCGGGTCAAGGGCGCCTCGGGGCTGTTCAATTTGACACGCAACCTCGGTGGCGCGGTGGGCCTGGCGCTGATCAACACCGTGCTGATCAATCGCACGGCCGATCACACCGAGCGGCTGGCGGAGCATGTCAACTGGAACAATCCGGCGGCGGTCGCGCAGCTCAACAGCATGACGCAGAACAACGCCCTGCACGGACTGGACGGCGCCGCAGCAGCCACCAGGCAACTCCTCAACATGGTGACGCAGCAGGCCTATGTGATGAGCTTTGCCGATGTGTTCATGCTGCTGACAGTGCTGTTCGCCGGGCTGGGCGTGTTCTCGCTGCTGATGCAGAAGCCGGGCCAGGCTCCCGCCGGGGCTGGCGGGCACTAGCTTTTGTTGCGGGGACGCTCGGTATCGAGCGACAGCGTCAGGCGTACCGGTCCTTCGCCGTGATCGCGGATCAAGATCTCCAGCGGGCCATCGGCCGCGCCGCGACCGATGGACTCCTGGGACATCTCGGCCAAGGTGCGGCGGGCCTCGGCGATGGCGGCGTCCATATCGGTGAGCTCGACGCCCACCGCGTCGCCATGCATGCCTTCGGCATCGCGGATATCGAAATAGTAAACCGGCATTTCAGCGGGACTCGATGTTGAGATGCAGGTAACGCGGATCGAACTCCGCGCGTTGCTGCAGACCGTCCCAATCGAGGATGCGGACCGTCTGGCCCTGCCAGGTGAAGAGGTTCTCGCCGCGTAGCTCCTGAAGCACGCGGTTGACGTGGACGGCGGACATGCCGAGGGCATCGCCGAGCTGCACCTGGGTGATGGGGAAGCTGAAGCTCGGCCCGTCGACAAGCCCGGCGACGCCGAGCCGCACGTAGAGCTCGCAGAGCAGGTGGGCCATCTGCTGGCCGGCGGAGCGGCGGCCCATGGCGACAATCCACTCGCGCTGGATCGAGGCGTCGATCAGGGTCATCAGCCAGAGCAGACGCGTAAGGTGCGGGGCCTGCTCGGTGATGCGTTTAAGCCTTTCATGAGGATAACGAACAATCCGACAGCGGGTAAGCGCGGCGACGGAGTGATCCATCTCCCTGAGCAACAGGCTGTGGAGGTCGACGAAGTCGCCGGGCACGTGGATCGCGGTGATCTGCCGCTGGCCGTCGCTGAGGACGCGATAGCGGGTGGCAAGGCCGCTCACCAGCAGGGTGGACGTCGCGGGACGATCGCCCTCCCGGACCAGATCGGAGTCCATATCGAAGGAAACGTCGTCGCCGGCCGCGTCGACCAATAACTCCGCCTCTGCGGAAGAGAGCCGGTCACGGCGCTCCAGTTTGCGCAGGAATGTATCGATGCGCGAAATGGGCATGCGCCGGGAACGCCGCGCAAGATGGCGACGTTCCATGCGCTAACATTGGTTAGTGATCGAGCTGGTGCCCGTCTGCAATGCATGCCGAAATGGCGACATCTGAACAAGACGACGTGTCGGGGGAGCTGCGTCACCGGACGGTATCGGAACAGACGCTGGCAGCGCGCCGAGTGGCGCAGCTCGTCGCGCCGATCAATGAGCGCGTGGGCGAGTGGCAGATTGAGAGCGTGCGGCTGGCCACGACTGCACAACGGTTGCGCGACATGGGGCGGCGCGACGGCGAACTTGCCAAGGATATCCGCACCCTGCTCGCCAAGGTCGAGGCAGAGCTGAAGGCGCTGGACGAGGCGGTGCCGCTGCTCTCGCCGCTGGTTGCGGCGAACAGCCGGCTGGCGGATACGCGGCGCAGCCTGCAGTTGGTCGCCGAGCGGCTGCGCGGGGCCCTGACCGCGGCCTGAGCCACCGCGCGGATGGTCGATCAGGGAAGCTTTATCTTCTGGATCGCACCGGAGGTGAAGGTCGGGCGGTGCGGCTCGGCGCTCAGGGACATCGACCGGCTTGCAGGGGACTGGCCACCGCCGCCTGCCGCGGGCCCGATGTCTCCGCCGCTACCCTGCGTGCCGTCGTCGCCGAAGCCGGCGACCTTGGGCAGCTTGAAGTTGAGCGAAGCCATCAGCACCCAGCCGCGCTTGTTGTGAATGTCGACGAGGCACCAGTTCTGATGCGTGCCGCACCAGATGACATCGACATGCGTGCCGAGCTTGAGGCTCGGCGCCGGGCCATAGTCCGTGCCGGGACCGGCGCTGAAGCCAGCTTCGGCCATGGTGACGGCCGGCAGGGCGAAGGCCGGCGCGGCGGTGAGAACGAGGCCGGCCGCAACGAGACCGGCAATCAGGATGTGACGCATTTGGTTGCCCCTTCAATGATTTGGCGGTGGCATGGAGCCAACCCGTGGTTGAAGCGGCGCTGAAGCTGGCTTTCAGGCTCGGTACATCGATGTGCCAGGGGAGGCGGGGGACGCTGGCCGGGCGCCGGAACCGGGTTCACGATGGCCGTGTTGAATCGAGTCGCAACCAGAAGGAGCACGACATGGCATCGACAGGTGCGGCGAGCGAAGCCGCGATCCGCGAGCAGGCCTATCTGCTTTGGGAGCAGGAGGGGCGGCCGCACGGCCGCGAGATGGAGTTCTGGACGCGCGCCAAGGTGGCGGTTGCCGAAAAGGCGCAGATGGACACGCTGACCAAGGCGCCACCGAAACCGAAGGCCAAGGTGGTGGCCAAGGGGAAGGTCGAAGCGCCGCCCAGGAAGGCGGCGCCAAAGGCCGACGGCAAGGACAAGCCGAAGAAGAAATAGAAACGGCCCACC
>DATMTK010000237.1:0-13637 GCA_035564755.1 Devosia sp.
CAACAGGAGGCCGGCGACGAACATGCGCCGACGGCCGAAGCGGTCGCCCACTGCGGCGGCCATGAGAAAGAAGGCAGCAAAGCTGAGCGTGTAGGCATTGATGGTCCATTCCAGCGCTTCGACCGAAGCTTCGAATTCGCGACCGATCCGGGTCAGCGCGGTGGTCACGACCATGGCGTCGAGCGCGACCATGAGGTTGGCGGCCGATGCCAGCAGCAGAACCCAGGTGGTCTTAGTGGTGCCGACTGGTTCAGCCATCGAGGTCACCCCTTGTGCAGGTTACGGGACGAAGGGCGGCTGCGCGGAGCGCATACCCTTCGCCTCCATGACGACGCAGCTGGGTCGAATGGATCGGTCCACTCAAAATAAGGTGGCGCGAGAAGATAGAGGTGACAGCCGAGGCGGCGCGAAAGGCGGCGCGTATTCCCGCAACGTCCGTGGCCGTCACGCCAAGCTCAGCCGCCAGGTGCGCCCTCGAAAACGCCTCTGGTGGCCGCCGGCGTACTGATGCCCCTGCGCTGTTAGCGTGGATGACAGCCACGCGACGTTGACCGCGAAATCGCCGCGTCTGCCCAGATCTCGAAGCCTTCCACTGGCTCCGCCAAAGTTGCGTATGAACAATCCGAAAAGGTGGCCCTAACCTTCCCTTCATCATGCGATGAAGGGAGCGACTTCATCCAGGCAAACAGGTAACCCTTGAATTAGGGACGGCTGCCAACCTGAGGGAATGGCCAGCCCTGCGGAAAAATCCGTGCCACGAGTCCGGCGCTTCGATTAGAGCGAAGCGCCGCCGCGCAAAGTCATGGAGAGCGCCGCGGTCGGCATGGCGCTGGTCGGCGTCGACGGCCGGGCTTTAACACCGAGTGGACCGGACTCCGCCGCAAGGACGGAGGGCCGACGACGCACCTGACCCTCGCGTTCTTCACGACCGCGCCCATGACATGGTCGGCAGGGCGCATCCCAAGGCCATGCCCGTCATACTCAGAACGGGTGAGGAACGGGCTGGACAACGAATGTCACAAGAATTGAAATCGCTAATGCCGCGCGGCGTGGTGGAGCTGAGGGGAATCGAACCCCTGACCTCATCATTGCGAACGATGCGCTCTCCCAACTGAGCTACAGCCCCGTCCGCTCGGCGGCTGCTTCATAGCCAATCGAAACGCGTTGGCCTAGTCCTTTTTTGGCGCCTGTTGCCGCGGCTCAGGGGCGCTTGACGACGCCCTCGGCGACCAGGCTTCGGGCCGTCGCGATCACCGCGTCCTCCGAGGAGATCAGCGGCCGCCCGAGGAGTTTGACCACATCGCTCGAATCGGTGCGGCGAACGACGCCCAACTCGCCCAGATTGCTACGCATGTCGGCGTCGACGACCGCAAAGAGCCGCACCACCCAGTCCGGAACCTGGCGCTTGGGCATGCGGCCGGCAAATTCCGGCATGGCGGCGCGGATGGTGTTGGCGACATCGAGGACGCTCATGGTCTTTTCGCCCATCGGAAAACGGTGCCCGCCCGCCCACGGCACGACCATCGCCCGGACATGCGCGGCAGCGACGTCGCGCACGTCGATCATCGGGAAATAGAGCCGCGGCAGCGCCGGAATGCCCCCCGCCATCAGCCGGGCGATCAACCCCGCCGAGGTTCCGGGATCCTCGTCGAGCAGCGGCCCCATGATGGCGTTGGGGTTGATGACGGCGAGATCGTCGTGCCGGCCGGCGCTGTCGAGGATCATCCAGGCTTCGCGCTCGGCCAGCGTCTTGGACTGGGCATAGGCATTGACGTGCTGGCCCTCGAGACTGGTCCAGTCTGCGGCGCCGAACGGCGCGGTATGTCGCGGCCCATGCCCGTACGAGGCGGCGGCCATCGATGAGGTGAGGACGATGCGCTCGACATTCGCGCTGAGCGCTGCATTCAGCGCCCGCCTTGTGCCGTCGACCGCCGGGCGGATCAGCTCCATCTTGTCCTTCGGCATCTGCGTGACGAATGGCGAGGCGGTGTGCTGCAGGTAGCGCACGCCCGGCATCGCCTCGGCCCAGCCGGCATCGGCATTGAGGTCGAGCGCCACGAACTCGAGACGGCTCAGATCGGCGCCCTGCCGGGCAAGCGTCGCCCGGACCTTGTCGGCCTTGCTGAGGTCGCGGACCGAACCGCGCACGCGGAAGCCCTGCCGCAGCAGCTCGAGCGCGACGTGGCCACCGAGAAAGCCGGAGATTCCTGTCACCAGGACCAGATCGGGCATTGCATGCCTCCATTCCAATTGAACGATTTATATGATATTCGTTCAATTCGTTCAATGAGGAATCGATTGGCCCCGACCGAAACCAAGCGCGAGGCGATCCTGCAGGCAGCCGCGGAGCTGATGCTGAAGCACGGCTTTCGCGGCACCAGCATGGAGGCGATCGCCCGCTCGGCCGGCGTGGCCAAGCCGACACTCTATGCCTGTTTTCCGGACAAAACTGCGGTCTTTGCCGAGCTGGTGCAACGCGTGGTCGCCGAATGGCGCGGCAATTTCCTCGCGGCGCTCGCCGGCGACGGCGATGTCGTCACGCGGGTCGGCGCGGCGCTCACCGCCAAGACCAAGGGCACACTGCGGCTGATTTCCGCCTCGCCGCATGCGGCCGAACTCTACAGCGAACACGACCGGCTGAGCGCACCGCTGCTGCGCGACTACGACCGGCAGGTGAGCGACGCGCTCGAAGCCGCGCTGCGCGAGGCCGGCGTGGCGCAGGCGCGGTTCCTCACGCAGGTGCTGCTCGCCGCAAGCTTCGGCATCGGCCACAAGGCGCAATCGCCCGCCGAGCTTGGGCCCGCGCTGCGCCTGCTTGCCGAGCGGCTCGTGCGGCCCGAGCTGCCGCGGTGATGCCGACCAAGGCATGCCGGCCCATCGGCGTCTGATCCGCAAGACCGTGCTAGAACACCGTCATCGTCCCTGGGGAGGCCATCATGTCGGCTGCCGCTGCGTTCTTTCTGTTTGTGCTGACCGCCAATCCGTTGCCGGGGCTGAGCCCGGTGGCGGTGTTTCACGACCAGGCGTCCTGCCAGAAGGCGGCGGACGCCATGACGGCGGCGCTGGCCGGGGCCGACGATGCGGCCAAGATCGCCTGCGTCACCGAGGACTCGCTCGAGGCCCTGGGCAACGCCAACAATCTGCAAAAATAGCCGGACGCGGCCGGTGCTTGAACTTGCCGCCCGGGCGCGCTACATCACCATCGTCGTTTCACGATGGAACGGCGTGACGTTCTCAGGGCGGGGTGCAATTCCCCACCGGCGGTAATGAGGGTTTCGGCCCTTTAGCCCGCGAGCGGCCCGGATTTCCGGGTGTCAGCAGATTTGGGTGCGATCCCCGAGCCGACGGTATAGTCCGGATGAAAGAGAATGGGTTTTTGGGCCGCATGGCCCGGTCGGCCATTTGGCCCGCCGGCCGTCGTCCCCGATCCCCGTAACCCTCTGGGAAACCTGGTTACGAAAGGATCGATATGAGCCAGCTTTCCTCGACTTCCCGCAATACCACCGCGCTCGGCGCGGCGCTGATGATCTTTGCGAGCCTGGCGCTCGCCGGCAGCAATATTCCGCAGTCCCTGCTTCCCACGCCGACCCAGTATGGCGGCTACGGCATGGCCTCGACCGGAATGGCGTTCTGGCAATACCTCATCGCCACCGTCTTCGCGCTGCCGCTGATTTTGAGGATCGGCGTCCGGAATCTGCGCACCCGGCATCCGCTGGTGCACGAAATCCGCGCCTTCGTTTCGGCGCTGGGCGTGCACGTCTTCGTCTATGGTTTCGCCGCCGGCGTCCCGGTATGGCAGATGGTGACACTGCTCTCGACCGGACCGCTGTTCATCATCCTTGGCTCGACGCTGTTCCTGCACGAACGTGCCTCCGTTACGCGGATCATCGCTGCGCTGGTCGCCTTCGCCGGAGCGGTCATCGTCTCCGGCATCGGCACCGACGGCTTCAGCCCGATGACACTGGTGCCGATTGCCGCCGCGGCGCTGTGGGCGACTACGGACGTTTTGACCAAGTATCTGTCGCGCGAGGAAACGCCCGAGACCCTGACCGTCTCGCTGCTGGTGCTGATCACGCCGAACCACCTGCTGATCCTCCTGGCCGCGACCGCCTGGGCGCACTTCGCCCCCGGGCTGACGCCGGCAGGCCTGGCAACTGGCTTCCCGTTCGCGCTGCCGGCGGGCGGCGGCCTCTGGATCCTGCTGCTGCTCGGCATCCTGACCGCCGCCGCGCAATACCTGCTCGCGGCTGCCTACCGCGTGGCCGACGCCACCTACCTGCAGCCCTTCGGCGACCTTAAGGTGCCGCTGACTGCCGCGCTCGGCTGGCTGCTGCTCGGCCAAGTGCCTTCGCCCTGGTTCTGGCTGGGTGCGGCGATGATCCTCTGTGCCTCGATCTTCATCTACGTGGTGGAGACGCAGGGGCGGCGGGCGACACTAGCCGCCGCCTGACACCTACGGCCGGTCCATGCGGGCGATCTGCTCGCGTGGACCGCGCACCGCCTGGTCGAAATCGAACACCGTGCCGGTCATCAGGCCGGACTCGGCACTGCACAGGAACGCCACCGTGCGCGCCACCTCGTCGGGCTTGATCAACCGGCCCCAGGGCTGGCCCTTCTCGGCCTGTTCGAGCCACGTTTCGCCGGCATCGTGGAAGCGTTTCAGCGTCGTGTGCTCGCCGGGTGTATCGGCCCAGCCAAGATTGATGCCGTTGACCTTGATCCGATAGGGCGCCACCGAATGCGCGACGTTCTTGGTCAGCGTCGAGAGCGCCCCTTTGCTGGCGCTATAGGGCGTCAGATGCGCCGCGCCGCGATGGGCATTGACCGAAACGATGTTGACGATCGCGCCCTCGCTTTTTTCGCGCACCATGATCCGCAGCGCCGCCTGCATCAGGAAGAACGGCGCCCGGACATTGATGGCGAACATCCTGTCCCAGAGCTCGGGGGTGGTGTCCCACACCGTGCCGCGGTCGGTAAGGCCGGCGCAGTTGACCAGCACGTCGACGCGGCCGAAGCGCTTGTCCGCGGCCGGAATGATGGTTTCGACCTCGGCCGGGACGCCCAGATCCGCGGCGACGAACTCGACCGGCGTCCCGGCGTCGCCGATGGATTTGGCGACCGCCTCGCCCCTGTCGCGCGTGCGGTCGGTCAGCAGCAGGCCCGCCACGCCGCGCGCCGCGAAAAGCCGCGCTACCGCTTCGCCGATCCCCTGCGCCGCGCCCGTGACCACGGCGATTTTGCCCGCGAACGAGGCGTGCTCGAAATTGTTTGCCATTTGCCGGATTGTCCTCCGCCTGCGACTTTGCGCGCGCCGGCGCGCCCGCTCAAGCCCCTTCCCCCCGCAACCAGTTCGGTTATGCTCTGCCCATGCTTCAGCGCTTTGCTCTTTCCGAACGCGACGTCAAGTTCTTCCGTCCGCTGTGGATCCGCCTGCTGGTGACCGGCGTGGTGGCGATATGGTTCGTGGCGGAGACCGTCCTAGGGCACGAGATGCTGTGGATCGGCGTCACCGCGGTGGGTCTCGTTTACTGTATCTGGAACTTCTTTCTACGCTTCCCGAAGGAAACACCGGGCGAAGTGGCGTCGGTGCCGGCCGTGCCGCCGCCACCGGGGCCGGCGCCGTCCGACCCCGGCAAGCAGCCGTAGCAGCCTCTTAATCCTCTACCCAAGCGGGCCTTGACCCTCCCGCCGGGCGCGGCGATAGAAGCGGCGCACCCTTGGATTTGCATAAAATGTCCGCCGATTTCGTCCTGACGCTGAGCTGCGCCGACCGTCCCGGCATCGTCGCCGCGGTGACCACCGAACTCGCCGCGCTCAATGCCAATATCGCCGAATCCAACCAGTTCTGGGACCAGGAGAGCGGCACCTTCTTCATGCGCCTCGCCTTCACCGCCCCCGACGGCGTGGGCCGCGAGGCGCTGGAGCGGGCGCTGCGGTCCGCGATCGAGCGCTTCGGCATGCGGGCGACGCTCGTCGATGCGCGGCGCAAGAAGCGCATCATCGTGATGGTGAGCAGGTTCGATCACGCGATGCTGCATCTGCTCTACCAGATCCGCGTCGGCTGGCTCGATGCCGAGGTCGCGGCGATCGTTTCCAACCATGAGGACTCGCGCGCCACCGCCGACTACGAGGGCATCCCCTACCACTACCTGCCGGTTTCCAGGGACAAGTCCAACAAGCTGGTGCAGGAACAGGATGTGCTGCGCCTGGTGCAGGAAACCGGCGCCGAGCTGGTGGTGCTGGCCCGCTATATGCAGGTGCTGGGCGACAGCTTCGCCACTCGCCTCTACGGACAGATCATCAACATCCACCACTCGTTCCTGCCCAGCTTCAAGGGCGCGCGGCCGTACCACCAGGCGCATGAGCGCGGCGTCAAGATCATCGGCGCCACTGCCCACTATGTGACCCCCGCCCTCGACGAAGGCCCGATCATCGAGCAGGAGACGGCGCGCGTCACCCACGCGATGAGCCCCGACGACCTGATCGCCGCCGGCCGCGACATCGAAAGCCGCGTCCTGGCCCGGGCGGTGAAGCTGCACCTGGAGTCGCGGGTGATGCTGAACGGCAAACGGACGGTGGTGTTCGGATAGGCGTCAGCCAGCCGCCGGGTACAGCCGGTACCGCTTCGGCTTGAACGCGATTCTGGTTTTCTCGCCTGCCGGATGATCGAACGGCAGGTCGATTTCGACGCGCTGGGCCGCCCCGCCGATTTCGAGCTCGACGCGGCGGGTCCCGCCGACACGGCGCGACGCGGCGACGACGCCAGCGATCGCCGCGCCCTCGGGCACCAGCTCGACATCATGCGGACGGAAGAAGAGCTGCGCATGGCCTCTGGGCATATCCGGTGCCGTGAGGCCGATGGCGCGGCCGCCGACCCAGAGTTCGCCATTGTCGACCTCGACCGGCAGCGCGCTCGATTCGCCGATGAAGCCGAAGACGAAGGGATTGTCCGGCGTGTCGTAGACGCTGTCGGGCGAGCCGACCTGCTGGATCTTGCCCTGGCTCATCACCACCAGCCGGTCGGCAAGCTCGAGCGCCTCCTCCTGGTCGTGCGTGACGAACACCGTGGTGTGGCCGGTGCGGTCGTGGATCTCGCGCAGCCATTTGCGCAGCTCTTTGCGCACCTGCGCATCGAGTGCCCCGAACGGCTCGTCGAGCAGCAGCACGCGCGGCTCGATGGCGAGCGCCCGGGCAAGCGCCACGCGCTGCCGCTGCCCGCCCGAAAGCTGCTGCGGGAAGCGCCTGTCGAGGCCGGAGAGCTGCACCAGGTCGAGCAGCTCCAGCGCGCGCCGACGGATTTCGCTGCCGGGCGGCCGCGTATCGCGTGGCCGCACCTTGAGACCGAAGGCGACATTCTCAAGCACGTTCATGTGGCGGAACAGCGCATAGGACTGGAACACGAAGCCGACATTGCGCTCCTGCACACTCTTGCCCGAAGCATCCTCGTCGCCGAAGAAAATGTGGCCGTCGGTCGGGCGCTCCAAGCCGGCGATCAGCCGGAGCAGCGTGGTCTTGCCCGAGCCGGAGGGACCGAGCAGCGCGATCAGCTCACCTGATTTGATCGCCAGTGAAACATCGTTCAACGCCGGGTAGCGCGAGAATTCCTTGCGCAGATTTTGGACGCGGATATCCAAGCCGTGATGCTCCGGTTAGTGCCGCCGCGTCGCCGCCAGCTCGTCGCCGTAACGCAGCTCGAGCAGCGTCTTGGCCACGAGAGTGACGAGCGCCAGCAATGCCAGCAGCGAAGCCATAGCGAACGCGCCGGCAAAATTATAGCTGTCGAACAACAGTTCGATGTGAAGCGGCATGGTGTTGGTCTTGCCGCGGATATGGCCCGAGATCACCGACACCGCGCCGAACTCGCCCATGGCGCGGGCGTTGCAGAGCAACACGCCATAGAGCAGCCCCCAGCGGATATTGGGGAGCGTGACGCGCCAGAAGGTCTGCCAGCCATTGGCGCCCAACGACAGCGCCGCCTCCTCCTCGGCCGTGCCCTGGTCCTGCATCAGCGGGATCAGCTCGCGCGCGACGAACGGGAAGGTCACGAAGATCGTCGCCAGCACGATGCCAGGCACCGCAAAGACGATCTGCAGATGCGCGTCATGCAGATAGGGGTAGAGCACGCTGTTGGCGCCGAACAGGATCACATAGATCATGCCGGAGATGACCGGCGACACCGAGAACGGGATGTCGATCAGCGTGGTCAGGAACGACTTGCCCCAGAACTCGTACTTGGCGATAGCCCAGGCGGCGCAGACGCCGAACACCAGGTTGAGCGGCACCGCGATCGCCGTGACCAGCAGTGTCAGCCGGATCGCCGCGGCACCGGCCGGATCGGTAAAGGCGGCAAGGAAGGTGCCGATGCCCTTCGAGAGAGCCTGCGTGAACACGGTCAGCAGCGGCAGCAGCAGCAGCGCCGCAAGGAACAGCACTGCGATGCCGATCAGCGTCCACTTGACCCAGGCCGGCTCGCTGGTCGGGCGTGAATGCGCGTCGGGCGGCTCGTCCGGCCGCCGGCTGTCATAGACCGCGACGTCTTGCTCAAACCGCGCCATAGCGCCTCCGGGCCCAGGCCTGAATGAGGTTGATGACGAGCAGCATGACGAAGGCGATGACCAGCATCACCATGCCGATGGCGGAGGCCGCGGGCTCGTTGAACTCCTGCAGCCGGATGACGATGAGGAGCGGCGCGATCTCGGATTTGTAGGGGATGTTGGAGGCGATGAAGATGACCGAGCCGTACTCGCCGACGGCGCGCGCGAAGGCGAGCGCGAAGCCGGTAAGGATCGCCGGCAGGAGCCGCGGCAGGATCACCCGCGTGATGGTCTGGAAGCGGTTGGCGCCGAGTGTCGCCGCCGCCTCCTCGAGCTCCTGCTCGAGCTCTTCGAGGACCGGCTGCACGGTACGCACCATGAACGGCAGGCCGATGAAGATCAGCGCGATCACGATGCCCGCCGGGGTATAGGCGATCTTGATGCCCAGGTGCGACAGTGGAGCACCGATCCAGCCGCTCGGCCCGTAGAGTGTCGAGAGCGCAATGCCGGCGACGGCGGTCGGCAGCGCGAACGGCAGGTCGACGATGGCGTCGAGCAGACGCCGGCCGCGGAAGCTGTAGCGCACCACTACCCAGGCGACGACGAGGCCGAAGACGACATTGACCAGCGCCGCGACGAGCGACGAGCCGAAGCTCACCCAGAGCGCATTGACCGTGCGCTGGTCGGTGGCGAGTCGCCAGAGCTCGGCCGGGCCGAGCGCCGCCGAGCGGATCGCCATCCCTGCAAGGGGGATCAGCACGACCAGAGCCAAATAGGTCAGCGACAGGCCCAGTGTGACTCCGAACCCCGGAATCACGCTGGGCTTGACGAAGGACCAGGCGCGCCGCCGGCGGGCGGTGCGCACCAGGCTGTCACTGGCCAGGCTTGTAGATCTGGTCAAAGATGCCGCCATTGCCGAAGTGATAGGGCTGCGCCTTGGCCCAGCCGCCGAAGATCGGATTATCGATAGTGACCAGATCGACCTTTGGGAAGGCATCGAGCAAGGATTTGTCCGTTACCAGATCGGGGTTGATCGGGCGGTAGTGGTTCTGCGCCGCGATGGTCTGCCCATCGGCCGAATAGAGATAGTTGATGTATTCGGTCGCGACCTCGCGGGTGCCGTGTGCATCGACGTTCTTGTCGACCACTGCGACCGGCGGTTCGGCGAGGATCGAGCTCGGCGGATAGACGATGTCGTACTGGTCGGCGCCGAACTGCTGCTGCGCTAGAATGGCGTCGTTCTCCCAGGCGAGCTCAACGTCGCCGAGCTGCTTTTGCGTGAACGTCACGGTCGAGCCGCGGGCGCCGCTGTCGAGCACCGGCACATGCTGGTAGAGCGCCTTGATGAAGTCCCTGGTCTTGGCTTCGTCGCCGCCAGACGCCTTGGTGGCATAGGCCCAGGCGGCCAGGTACGCCCAGCGCGCGCCGCCCGAGGTCTTGGGGTTGGGCGCCACGACCTGCACGTCGTCCTTGATCAGGTCCGGCCAGTCCTTGATGCCCTTGGGATTGCCGTGGCGGACAAGGAACACGATGGTCGAAGTGTAGGGCAGCGACTTGCTGGCGAACTCGCCTTCCCAGCCCTTGTCGATGAGCCCCCTGCCGGCAATCGCATCGACGTCGCTCTTGACCGCCAGGGTTACGACATCGGCCTCGAGGCCGTTGATCACCGCGGTCGCCTGCGCGCCCGAGCCGCCATTGGAGACATCGACGGTGACCGTGTCGTCCGGATGCAGCTCGGTCCAGTGCTTGGCGAAGGCGTCGTCATAGGCCTGGTAGAGCTCCCGCGTCGGATCGTAGCTGACATTGAGCAGGTGATAGTCGGCGGCGCGGGCGGTGACTATTCCCGCAAGGCCGACCGCGGCGAACAACGCCCCGTAGGCCAGCAGTCTGGCAGTCGTCTTCATCGGAACCTCCGTGGTGAAGAAACTTCCGAAACTCTATAGGATCAGTCGCCTATCTCAAGCCCGGCGCAGCCCGGTAAATTTGCCCGGCGAGGAAAAGTTAACTCGCGCAGGTCGGCTCCATCGGAAGATTCGTGCGCCGGGAGGCGGCAGGCGGGTCCTTCACCGACTGCCCGCTTCGGCTTTACAGCGCCAGCTCCGGTACGCGGCGCTTCCTGACGGCCTCCGCGAACGTCGTGTGGTCGAGCACGTCGCGCTGCGCCTTCACCACGCCGGCAAAGACATGGCGGATTTCGCAGGTGCCCTCGTCCTGGCAATCGGCGCAGCGGCGATAGGCGATCTTGCTGAGGCACGGCAGCGGCGCGATGGGCCCGTCGATCAGCCGCAGCACCTCGCCGAAGGTCAGCTTGTCGGCGGGCCGCAGCAGCACGTAGCCGCCGAGCCGCCCGCGCTTGCTCATCACGATGCCGCCGCGCTTGAGCTCGAGCAGGATCTGCTCGAGGAACTTCTTCGGGATCGCCTGCGACTTCGAGATTTCCGAAATCATCAGCGAGGATTCCGGCGGCGCCTTGCATAACGCCACCAGCGCCCGCAGCGCGTATTTTGCCTTTTGCGAGATCATCGATACCCGACCAATCAGGCCGAGATATAGCGCAATTCGCTGCCGATGCGAGCCTGCGCCTAGTCGTCGGCGGGAACAATCTCGGGATTGAAGGCCCGGCCGGGGCTCGACGCAGGCCCGGACGGCCGCGGACGCGGCGGTTCGGGTTGCGGTGCTGGTTCGGCCTCCGGGACCAGCATGGGCTGGGCCTCGACCTCTGCGGCCGGCTCGACCCCGAGCCTAGATTCGGCCGGTACCGCTTCGCCGGCCGGCTCGAGCATCGACTCGGCCGAGGGCGGCACCACGGGCGCCGGGGGCAACGTCGGCGCATAGGATGCCGGGGCCAGCGGCGGTGCGGCCTGCACGGGAGGCTCTGGCTCGGTCGGCGCTGCCTCCGCCGGCATCTCGCCGAGAGCCGGCACCGCGGCGAGCGGTTCGGCCGGACCGGCGATTTCATGCTCCGGATGCGCCGCTTCGATCGCAGCCTCGAGGACCTCGGCGGACGTTTCGACCGGTGGCACCAGGTCCGGTGCGGCCGGCGCCCCCGCGGTCGGCACGACCGGCGGCGTATGCGGCTCGACCTCGAGCGCGGCGGCGACCGCTGCCATACCCGCATCGGCGGCCTCGGGAGCCGGGGGCTCCGGCGGTAGCGGCGCGACCGGGGCGGGCATTACGACCGCGGCGGGCGGCTCGACGGTGGCCGCGTGCGGCACCTGCTCGATCATGCCGAGCCCGATCTCGCGCTCGCCCATGATCACCTCATTGGCGCCGAGATCGCGCAGATAGCTCTCTTCTTCGTCGGAGTGGGCCCGGGCGATAATCATGAGCGACGGATTGATCTTGCGCGCCTGCTCGACCGCCTGCCCGGCCTCGAAGGCATTGGGGATCGCGACGAACAGCGTCTTCGCCCCGGCGATATTGGCAAGCTGCAGCGGCTTGCCGCCGGCGGCGTTGCCGATCACCACTTCGATGCCCGCGGCATGGGCGGCCGCGACGCGGCGCTCGGCGTCCTCGATCAGAACGAACGACGCGCCCTGCCGCCTCAGGCCATCGGCCACCACCGTGCCGACGCGGCCGTAGCCGATCAGCACCGCATGGCCGCTCAGCGTGGTCGGCGTCCGCTCGTCGACCGGTTCCGGCGGAGGCGCGGCCGGTGCCGGGCTCTTGGCGGTCAGCTCGGGCTCGACGCGGGTCGGCACCACGATCGGCGCATCGACCGCGATGCGCGCTTCAAGCCGGGGCCTGATGTGCTCGGCCGCAAACATCAGCAGCGGATTGACGACGATCGAGATGATCGCGCCGGCAAGGATGTAGCTTTGCGCCTCGGGCGGGAACAGTCCGAGCGACAGCCCGAGGCCTGCGAGGATGAAGGAGAATTCGCCGATCTGCGCCAGCGACGCCGAGATGGTGAGCGCCGCCCCCACCGGACGCTTGAGCGCGATCACCAGGAAGAAGCCGAGGACGCTCTTGCCCACGAGGATGATGAACAGCGTCCCCAGGACCTGGAACGGGTGGGTGACGAGGATGCTGGGGTCGAACAGCATGCCGACCGAGACGAAGAACAGCACGGCGAAGGCATCGCGGAACGGCAGGCTCTCCTGCGCCGCACGATTGGAGAGCTCGCTTTCGGACAGGATCATGCCGGCAAAGAACGCGCCGAGCGCCAGCGAGACGCCGAACAGGTAGGAGGCGCCGGCGGCAACGCCCAGCGCGATGGCGAGCACCGCGAGGCGGAACAGCTCGCGGCTGCCGGTGTGCGCGGTGAGGTGCAGGATCCACGGGATGACGCGGCGTCCCACCACCAGCATGAAGCCGACGAAGGCGGCGAGCTTCACCAGCGTTACGGCGAGGACGCCCCAGATATTGAGGTGGACGCCGCTCAGCCGCTCGATCAGGTCGACGAACGGATCGTGCACCTCCTGCGTGGTGCCCCCCATCATGCCGGCAAAGGCGGGAATCAGGACCAGCGCCAGCACCATGGCGATATCTTCGACGATCACCCAGCCGACGGCGATGCGGCCGCGGTCGGAATCGACGAGGTGCCGGTCCTGCAGGGCCTTGAGCAGGACCACGGTCGAGGCGACCGACAGGGCGAGACCGAACACCAGCCCGCCGCCGAACGACCAGCCCATGAGGAGCGCGAGCCCCAGGCCCATCACGGTGCCGCCGGCAATCCTGAGCAGGGCGCCGGGCACTGCCACCGCCTGCACCGAAAGCAGATCCTTGAGCGAGAAATGCAGCCCCACGCCGAACATCAGCAGGATCACGCCGATCTCGCTGAGCTCGCCCGCAAGCTCGGTATTGGCCACGTAGCCCGGGGTGAAAGGTCCCGCCACGACGCCGGCGACGAGGTAGCCGACCAGCGGCGGCATCCTGAGCCGGTTGGCGAGCGCGCCGAAGATGAATGCCAGCACCAGACCCGCAACGATCGTCGAGATCAGGGAGGTGTCATGCGGCATCACTCAGGCTCCATGCGCGGCGGATGGGTGCGGTCGTAGCGCCGAACATGGGGGCGTTCGCGCCGCCGCGCAATGGAACCAAAGGCAAAATGCGGGCGAAATCATGGGCCGCCCCGGATTCCTCCCCTGCGCCGTAAGGCGC
>DATMTK010000238.1:0-11148 GCA_035564755.1 Devosia sp.
CGACGCACTCACGCGTTCAGGGACGAACCGGATCGTCTCGCTCAGGAGATCGATCTGCTCCGTCCGATAGCCCGCCGCCGCCCAGGCCTGTGACTGGACATGCGTACCCCCGCTGTTGCTCCACCATGCAGCGTAGCGCCGGGCTGATTTTGGCAGCGGGAACCCGAGGATTTCTTCGACGTCCGTGAACGTGACATCCGCGGGGTCGCTTAAGCGCGACAGGTAGCGAAACAGGGGATCATATTTGGACATGCTGTAACTCCAGACTGTGAATTAGTACAGTCAACTGTAAGTTACAAGCTACGACCGTTCGAATCCGCGCTTCAACTCCCAATCGGTGACCCGGCGGTCGTATTCGAACTGCTCCCATTCGGCGGTGTGAACGTAGTGGTCGATGACGCCCTGGCCGAAGGCTTCGACCAGCATTTTCGATTTCCTGAGCGCCGTGGTGGCCTCGCGCAACGTCTTGGACACGTCGCGCAGCTTTTTGCCCGAATAGGCGTCGCCGGCGAACGGGGCCTCGAGCTCGAGCTTGTCCTCGATCCCCTTGAGCCCGGCAGCCAGCAGCGCGGCGTAGGCAAGATAGGGGTTGAGATCGGCGCCGCCGATGCGGCATTCGACGCGCACGCCCTTGCTGTTTTCGCCGCAGAGGCGAAAGCCGGCGGTACGGTTGTCGCGGCTCCAGATCGCCGTGGTGGGTGCGAAGGTGCCGACCTGGAACCGCTTGTACGAGTTGATGTAGGGCGCGAGGAAATAGGTGATGTCGCCGGCATAGGCGAGGAGCCCCGCCATGTAGGACTTCATCATCGGGCTCATGCCGAGCGGATCCTTGCCGTCGACGAAGACGTTCTTGCCGCCCTTGGCGAGGCTCATATGGATGTGGCTCGACGAGCCGGCGAGGCCGAAATCCCACTTGGCCATGAAGGTCACCGCCTTGCCGTTGAGATGCGCGATCTCCTTGGTGGCGTTCTTGAGCACCACGTGCCGGTCGGCCATGGTGAGGGCCTCGGCATAGGTGACGTTGATTTCTTCCTGGCCCGGACCCCACTCGCCTTTGCTATTCTCGACCGGGATGCCCGACGCCTGCAGGTGCTTGCGCAACTGCCGCATCACCCCCTCTTCCTTGGTGGTCTGGAAGATGTGGTAATCCTCGATGTAGTAGCCGGCGGTGGTGAGGTTGCTGTAGCCCTTCTCGTGCGCCGAGCGGAACGTCTCGTCGAACAGGTAGAACTCCAGTTCAGACGCGAAGTTGGCGGTCAGCCCAAGCCTTTCGAGCCGCGCGAGCTGTGCCTTGAGCATGGCGCGCGGGCTGTGCGGGATCGGCTCGTGATGGTGGTCGACGAGATCGCAAAGGATCAGCGCGGTGCCCTCGAGCCACGTGCACTTCATCAGCGTGCCGAGGTCGGGCTTCATGACGAAATCGCCGTAGCCTTTGGCCCAGTTGGCCGCCTCGTAGCCGGGCACCGGTTCCATATCGATGTCGTCGGCCATGAGGTAGGTGCAGGCATGCGTCTCGTCGACGGCGCTCGACAGGAAGTATTCGGCCTGGAAGCGCTTGCCGATGAGCCGGCCCTGCATGTCGGGAAAAGCGCACAGGACGGTGTCGATCGTGCCGGCGGCGACATCGGCCTTGAGCTGCGCGAGGCTGTAGGCGGCCATTGATGGAATACTCCCTGAACGTTCTTAATGTGACAGCGTGAGTGGACAGGCTTTGGGACGCGGGTCTCGCCGCTCTGACATCGATGTGGGATACCGCTCTAGGCCGGTGTGCCGGGCGTGCCGCGTACCACCGTCCGCGCGATGGTGAGGCATCGCGCCAGCCGGTCGGCCCAGAGCTCGATGCCGTCGGGTTCGAGGATTTCGTCGTGGCGAATCTCGATCATGGTCGCCTCGAGGCCCTGGCCGTGGTGATCGACGGTGTAGGAAACGCCCTTGGACGAGGCGTAGGGTTCGTTCCAGCCGATGTTCATCTCGGGCAGCTCGGCGGTCAGCGCGTTGAACAGCTCGCGCGTGAACACCTCGTCGGGCGCCGGCAGGAGGCCGATCGGCCACGGGCGCTGGACGCCGTGAAACACCGGCGTGAACGAATGCATGCACACGAGGATGGTCTCCTGGCCGGCGCCGCGCCGCGCCGCGAGGAGCCGCTCGACGCCGTCGTGATAGGGCACATAGTACCGCGCGATGCGCCCGGCCCGATCCGCCTCGCTGATATTCCGGTTGCCCGGCACCTCGGTGACCTCCGAGATTGCGGGCATCAGCGTGGGCGCATCGAGGAAGCGATTGCAGTCGACGACGAGCCGCGAGGTCGTGGCGTGCACCACCGGCGCGTCGAGCAGCTCGCTGAGCCGGAGCGAAACGGCGAGAGCCCCGGGGTCCCACGCGATGTGACGGATGCGCTCGGAGGGCGGCAGGCCGAGGTTGTCGTAGGCCGGCGGGATGCGGTTGGAGGCATGGTCGCAAACGATGGCGAAGGGGCTGTGGCCAGCCGCATTCACGGTCCTGACCGGCGCAACATGATCCGCGTCCACCTGCGGCATCGCCGCGTAACCCATACTGCCCCCGCTCGGCGCGCCCGCACGACCGCCGGAATGACCGGCCTGTCGCAGCACTTGATGCGCTTTTTGTGGGGCTGTCAAACGGGGGGCGGGGTCCGCCGGCGCACCGCGGCGCCGCGGTCAGCTCTGGCTGTGCTGGCTGATGTAACGGTCCGGATCGACGACGATTTTTTCGTCGACTTCGCCGACGGCCTTGGGGTCCTTGCCCGCATAGTCCATGCTGGCGAGCAGCGTGCGGATGAGCTCGAGCCGGGCACGCTGCTTGTCGTTGGCGAGGACGACATGCCACGGCGTTTCAGGCTGGCTCGTCTCCTTCAGCATGCGATGCGCGGCGTCGGTATAGCTATCCCACTTGCCGAGCGCGGCGATGTCGATGTCGGAGATCTTCCATTGTTTTAGGGGCTCGTGCCGGCGCGAATGGAAGCGCTTGAGCTGCGTTTCGCGCCCGATGGCGAGCCAGAATTTGAACAAATGGATGCCGTCGCGCACCAGCATGCGCTCGAAGCGCGGCGCTTCATCGAGGAAGGCATCGGTCTGCTCCGGCGTGCAAAAGCCCATCACCAGCTCCACGCCCGCCCGATTGTACCAGGACCGGTCGAACAGCGCGACTTCGCCGGCCGCCGGGAGCCAGTCGATATAGCGCTGGAAGTACCACTGCGTGCTTTCGCGGTCGGACGGCCTGGGCAGCGCCACGTCGAGCCAGTAGCGGCCATTGGTATGCTCGCGCAGGGCATCGATCGAGCCGCCCTTGCCTGCGGCGTCGCGACCCTCGAACAAGACGACCATGCGGCGCTTGGACTTGATCAGGTGGCCCTGCAGCTTGACCAGCTCGAGCTGCAGAATGCGCAGCTCCTTGGCATAGGCTTCGTCGGAGAGCTTTTTCTCGTACGGATAGCCGCCGGATTTGAGCGCGCCCTTCTTGATCCATTTCGGCAACTCCGGATCGTCGATATCGAAATGGTGCTCGTCGTCGGCCATGACCGGTGCTCCTTGGGACTTGGGACCGTGCATCCCGGCGGCTTTTGTGGCAAGTGGCGCGCCTCAGACTCAGTTACCGTCGCCTCAAGGAGGTCCATTCGATGGCCGACGCGGTATCCCCGGAACAGCGCCATGACATTCTCGGCGGCTTTGCCGATGCGCTGCCGGACCCGTGCTTCCTCCTCGACCGTCGGTCGCTGGTCATCCACCGCAATGCCGCGGCGGCGGGCGAGTTCCCTGAGGCGGTTCCCGCGAGCCTCCTGACCTCGAGCCTCAGATTCCCGGCGCTGTCGTCGGCGATCGACCAGGCACGGCAGAGCGGTCATCCGCAGACGGTGGAGCTGCACCGCACGGTGCCCAACGAGACCTGGCACCGCGTGCACGTGGCACCGCTCCCGGCCGACGGCTGGCTCGCCATCACGCTCCATAGCCTCACCGAGGAGCGGCGGATGAACCAGCTCCGGTCCGATTTCATCGCCAATGCGAGCCATGAGCTGCGCACGCCGCTGACCTCGCTGATCGGCTTCATCGACACGCTGCTCGGGCCGGCGCAGAAGGACGATGCGGCGCGCTAGCGCTTCCTCAACATCATGCGCCAACAGGCCGCGCGCATGTCGAACCTGATCGACGATCTGCTGTCGCTGAGCCGGATCGAGATGCGCCAGCATCTGCGGCCGACCGGCAGCGTCGACCTGCCGATCCTGCTGCGCGAGGTGAGCGAGGGGTTCGAGACCACGGCGGCCACCGCCGGCGTCACGATCGAGGTCACCACGCCCGAGCCTGCGGTGGTGACCGGGGAGCGCACCGAACTCTACGAGGTGTTCGAGAACCTCATCGACAACGCCATCAAATATGGCGGCGATGGTCGCCGGGTGGAGGTGGCGGTGGGTCCCGGCCGCGGCGGCTACGACTATCTTGTCACGGTAACCGACCATGGCGAAGGCATCGAAGCGCAGCACGTGCCACGGCTGACCGAGCGGTTCTACCGCGTCGACGCGGAATCGAGCCGCAAGAAGAAGGGCACCGGCCTCGGGCTCGCAATCGTCAAGCACATCGTCAGCCGCCATCGCGGCCAGCTCACGATCAAGTCGAAGCCGGGTGAAGGGACCCGCGTCGAGGTGATGCTGAACCGGTGAGTCTCTGCACGCGTTCCGGATGTTCCGCGGAAATGCCTGCGATCTCATGCAGTTGACCTGTCACGCAAGCGTCGTCCAACTGACATAAAAGCTGAGCCTGTGACCCATAGGACTCGGCCCAGCGAGGCAGGGGCAGCAGGGCTCCGCCTCCGGGCACTCCCGCCCCTTAGTCGTCGAAAGGGACAGACATGAAACACGCAATTCTGGGCGGTATCGCCGCCATTGCCGTTGCCGTCGCGCTGACTGGAACGGCGCTCGCCGCCGACATTTCGGGCGCCGGCTCGACTTTCATCTACCCGGTGTTCGCCAAGTGGGCCGACGCCTACAAGACCGCCACCGGTACCGGTCTCAACTACCAGTCGATCGGCTCCGGCGGCGGCATCAAGCAGATCGAAGCCAAGACCGTAACCTTCGGCGCGACCGACAAGCCGCTCTCGGACGACGAGCTGACCAAGAACGGCCTGGTGCAGTTCCCGATGATCATGGGCGGCATCGTGCCGATCGTGAACATCGACGGCATCAAGCCGGGCGATCTCGTGCTCGATGGACCGACACTTGCGGGCATCTACCTCGGCAAGATCACCTCGTGGGACGATCCGGCGATCAAGGCGCTCAATCCCTCGCTGTCCCTCCCGTCGGAACCGATCGTCGTGGCGCACCGCTCGGACGGCTCGGGCACGACCTTCAACTTCACCGACTATCTGAGCAAGGAATCGGACGACTGGAAGAATACCGTCGGCTCCGACACCGCCGTCGAATGGCCCACGGGCATCGGCGCCAAGGGCTCGGAAGGCGTGGCTGCCACGGTCAAGCAGACCGCCGGCGCGATCGGCTATGACGAATACGCCTACGCGGCGCAGAACAACTTGACCTACGCCAAGATGAAGAACGCGGCTGGCAAGGTCGTGTCGCCGTCGCTCGACAGCTTCAATGCTGCCGCCAGCAACGCCGACTTCAGCAATGCCAAGAACTTCAACCTCATCATCACCAACCAGCCGGGCGATGCCTCATGGCCCATCGCGGCCTCGACCTGGGTGGTGATCCACACCAGTCCGGACGACGCCGCGGCCGCCGCCGAAGCGCTGAAGTTCTTCGACTGGGCCTATACGAACGGCAAGGACGCCGCCAAGGGGCTCGACTACGTCGCCATTCCCGACAACGTGGTCGCCCTGATCGAGAAGTCCTGGGCGAACATCCAGAGCGGCGGCAAGCCGGTGTTCTCGAAGTAATCCGCATACGAACCGCCGCGGCGGGCGCTCCGGCGTCCGCCGTGCACTCAAGTGGCGCTGGAGTTAGCAATGGCCGCGACGGCAGTAGCAGGTGACGCATCGGCGATCGCGCAGGCGAAAGCCCGGAACGCCGTTCTGCAGGATCGTGCCTTCCATCTGCTGACGCTGGCCTGCGCGGTTCTGGTCGTCGTCCTTCTGCTCGCCGTGATGGTGTCGCTGATCGTCGGCGCCTGGCCGGCACTGCAGACCTTCGGCATCGGCTTTCTCGGCTCGAGCTCGTGGAACCCGCCAAAAGAGCTGTTCGGCGCGCTGCCGCCGATCTACGGCACCATCGTCACCTCGATCATCGCCATGGTGATCGGCATTCCGGTAAGCTTCGGCATCGCGATTTTCCTCACCGAGCTCTGCCCAACGGTTCTGCGCCGCCCGATCGGCATTGCCATCGAGCTCCTGGCCGGCATCCCGTCGATCATCTACGGCCTGTGGGGCTTCTTCTTCCTCGCGCCGTTCCTGCAAAAAACCATCCAGCCCGCGCTGATCAACTCGCTCGGCAAGATCCCGGGGCTGGGCCTCTTGTTCGGCGGTCCGGCCTACGGCATCGGCCTGCTTACCGCGGGCATCATTCTCGCCATCATGGTGCTGCCCTTCATCACCTCGATCACCCGCGATGTGTTCTCGACCGTGCCGACACTGCTGCGCGAAAGCGCCCACGGCATGGGCATGACGACCTGGGAAGTCTCACGTTCGATCGTCATCCCCTATACCCGCGTCGGCCTCGTCGGAGGGGTGATGCTCGGCCTCGGCCGGGCGCTGGGCGAGACGATGGCGGTGACCTTCGTGATCGGCAACAGCCACAAGATCGTCGCTTCGATCCTGGCACCGGCGACGACCATCTCGGCGACGATCGCCAACGAGTTCACCGAAGCGACCGGGGATATCTATACCTCGAGCCTGATCGCGCTCGGCCTCATCCTGTTCATCATCACCTTCGCCGTGCTCGCGGTCGCCAAATGGCTGCTGGTTCATACGGCGGTGAAGTAAGGAGCGCCGCGATGAATGCTTACGCCGGTCGGCGCTTCCGCAACAATCTGATGATGGGGCTGTCGATCCTCGCCTCCGTCGTCGGCCTGTTCTTCCTCCTGGCCATCCTGATCACGCTGCTCTACAAGGGCTTCGCGGCCATCACCCCGCAGATGTTCACGGCGTCGACGCCGCCGCCCGGCCAAGACGGCGGCCTGATCAACGCCATCTTCGGCTCCGTCGTCATGACCGTCGCGGCGGTCGTCGTGGCGACCCCCATCGGCATTCTCGCGGGCACGTATCTCGCCGAGTATTCCCGTGGCCACTGGCTGGGCGAAGTGGCGAAGTTCATCAACGATATCCTGCTGTCGGCGCCCTCGATCATCATCGGCCTGTTCGTCTACACGATCCTGGTCGTGCCGTTTGGCCACTTCTCGGCGTGGTCGGGCGCCGCAGCGCTCGGGCTCATCGCACTGCCGGTGATCAACCGCACCACGCAGGACATGCTGGGCCTCGTCCCCAATGCGCTGCGCGAGGCCGCTGCGGCGCTCGGCACGCCGCGCTGGAAGACCATGCTCACCGTGATCTACCGTGCCGCGCGGTCGGGCATTTTGACCGGCGTGCTGCTCGCCATCGCCCGCGTCACCGGCGAGACCGCCCCGCTGCTGTTCACGGCGCTCAACAACCAGTTCTTCAGCTGGGATATGAGCCAGCCGATGGCCAACCTGCCGGTAGTGATCTTCCAGTTCGCCACCAGTCCCTACGACGACTGGCAGCGCCTCGCCTGGGGCGGTGCGCTGCTGATCACCGTCGCTATCCTCATCCTCAACGTCGTTGCCCGGTGGGTCGCCGGCGCCAGGTCGAGCCTCTGAGTGAAAGTCATGACAATGGACACGCCGACTGTACCAACGCACGCAACCGCGGTACCACCTTCCGTTCCCGCAATTGCCGCGACCAATTTCGCTTTGCCCAACACCGAGCCACATCCCGTCAAGGTCCAGGTCCGTGACGTCCACTTCTATTACGCGAACGGCTTCGAGGCGCTGAAGGGCATCAACCTCGAGCTGCGCGACAAGACCGTTACGGCCTTCATCGGTCCGTCGGGCTGCGGCAAGTCCACGCTGCTGCGCATCCTCAACCGCATCTACGACCTCTATCCGGGCCAGAAGGTGACCGGTGAGGTGATGCTCGATGGCCGTAACATTTTGAGCAAGAGCGAGGACCTGAACCTGCTTCGCTCCAAGGTCGGCATGGTGTTCCAGAAGCCGACGCCGTTCCCGATGTCGATCTACGACAACATCGCCTTCGGCATCCGCCTCTACGAAAGGGTCGGCAAGTCCGACATGGACGGCCGCGTCGAAGCGGCGCTGCGCAAGGCGGCGTTGTGGACCGAAGTCAAGGACAAGCTGCACCAATCGGGCCTCGGCCTGTCGGGTGGCCAACAGCAGCGCTTGTGCATCGCGCGCGCCGTGGCCGTGCGCCCCGAAGTCCTGCTGCTCGACGAGCCGGCCTCGGCGCTCGATCCGATCTCGACCGCCAAGATCGAAGAGCTGATCGAAGAGCTGAGCGCCGAATTCTGCATCGCCATCGTCACCCACAACATGCAGCAGGCCGCCCGGACCAGCGAATACACCGCCTTCATGTACCTGGGCGAGCTGATCGAGTTCGGCAGGACCGACGGCATCTTCACCGCGCCGACGCAGAAGCGAACGCACGACTACATCACCGGCCGCTTCGGCTGATCGCAAGGACGAGCGACATGGCTCTTTCTCTCAACGAACACACGGTCCAGTCCTACGACGAGGAGCTGACCGCGCTCGCCTCGCAGATCGCCGAGATGGGCGGCACGGTCGAGGCGGCGGTAGCGGATGCCACGCGCGCCCTGCTGAAGCTCGACCACGCCGCGGCGCGCGAGGTGATCGCCCAGGACAAGCGGGTCGACGAGATGCACCGGCAGATCGACGACATGGCCGTGTCGATGATCGCCCGGCGCCAGCCGATGGCGCAGGATCTGCGCGCCATCATCACAGCCATCCACGTCGCCGGCGACCTCGAGCGCGTCGGCGACATGGCCAAGACCATCGCCCGCCGCACGTTGCAGATCGAAGGCCTGAGCCTGACGCCGAAATTCTACAACGGCGTCAAGCACATGGCCGACCTGATCTTACGCCAGCTCAAGGCGGCGCTCGATGCCTACTCGGCTCGCAACGCCGCCGCGGCGGTCGAGGTCTGCAATGCCGACGACGAGATCGATGCGCTCTACACCTCGCTGTTCCGCGAGCTCCTGACCTACATGATGGAAGACCCGCGCAACATCACGCAGTGCACGCATCTTCTGTTCTGTTCCAAGAGCCTCGAACGCGTCGGCGACCACGCGACCAATATCGCTGAAGCGGCATTCTATCTCGAGACCGGCCGGCAGATGTCGTCGGCCACCGCCGAAGAACTCCACCGGATGCAAATCAAGGAATAGGCAACGCCATGGCGGCGACCATTCTGATCGTCGAGGACGAGACCGACCTCAGCGAGCTGATGCGTTACAACCTCGAGGCCGAGGGCTTCCGGGTGATGGGCGCGGAGAGCGGCGACGAGGCCGTGGAGCGCATCCGCGACGGTGTACCCGACCTGATCCTGCTGGACTGGATGCTTCCGGGCCTCAGCGGCATCGAGCTCTGCCGGCGCTGGCGCTCGCGCGAGGAGACAGCGCGCACGCCGATCATCATGATCACGGCGCGCGGCGAAGAAGAAGAACGGGTGCGCGGCCTTGCGACCGGCGCCGACGACTATGTGGTCAAGCCGTTCTCGATGCCCGAACTGGTCGCCCGCATCCAGGCGCTGCTGCGCCGGGCGAACCCGCAGCTCGTCACCAATACGCTCAAGGCCGGCGACCTCGAGCTTGACCGGCAGAGCCACCGCGTCCGCCGTGCGGGCCGCGACCTGCATCTGGGGCCGACCGAATACCGCCTGCTCGAATATCTGATGCGCCACCCCGGCCGCGTCTATACGCGCGAGCAACTGCTCGACGGCGTCTGGGGCAACGACGTCTATGTCGACGAGCGGACCGTGGACGTGCATGTCGGCCGCCTGCGCAAAGCCATCAATCGCGGCCGCGAGCCCGACCCGATCCGCACCGTGCGCGGCGCCGGCTACGCCTTCGACGAACGGTTTGCGGCGCTGAGCTGACCGGCGGAACGAAGCCGCAAGACCTTGGTTAAGGGGATGCGGCCAGCGGGCCGCGACTTTCCCCACGAGGTTCAGCATGCCTACTCGCACCCTTTTCGCGCTCGCGGCCGCATTGGCTCTTTCCGGCTCGTCCGTCGCGGCTCTCGCGGCTTCGTCGACCAGCTCCAGCATGGCCAGCTCGTCGATGACCGCGGCCAAGCCCAATGCCGCCGAGGTCAAGTTCGTGACCGACGTCCTGATGGGCGACAATGCCGAGATCATGGTCGGCGAACTGGCCATGTCCAAGGGATCCAGCCAGGCGGCCAAGGATTTCGGCCAGACCCTGGTCAACGATCACCGGCAGAACCGCGAGACGCTGATGCCGATCGCCACCAAGCTCGGCGTCAAGGTTTCGGCCACCGCCGTCACCGCCGCCGACAAGGCGGAATACACCAAGCTGCGCGGGCTCTCGGGCGCCGCTTTCGACAAGGAACTCGGGACCGCGATGGTCAAGGGCCACAAGATGATGATCGCGATGTTCACGCCCGAAGCCAAAAAGACCGACGATGTGGGCGCGTTCGCCAAGGCGTCGCTGCCGGTGCTCAACAAGCACCTGCAACTGGCGCAGGCGCTCGCCGGTGGCGCCGCGTCGACCACCACGACGACGAAAACCAATTCCTCGTCGGCCGCGTCATCGTCTTCGGCGATGTAGCTTCAGGAACGAACGATCAAAGGCGCTGGGCGATCAGCGCCGCTTCTTTTCGATCTGGTGGTAGGCACGGCGCGAGTGGAAATCGCAGTACGGCTTGCCCTCTTCCGAGTGCTGGCCACAGAAGTAGAAGTCGGGGGTCAACGGATCCCCGATCGGCCACTTGCAGGTGTGCTCGTTGAGCTGCAGCAGGCTGAGGCGCTGATCCTCGGGGATATAGAGCTCCTGCACCTGCGGCGCGACATAGACTTCGGTTTCGAACTCGCTCTCGATCTTGAGCGCGGTGGCGCCGTGCGTCATGCCGCCGCCGCTCGGCATCGAGCGCGACTTCATCATGCTGGCGATGCCCGAGCTCGGAC
>DATMTK010000239.1:0-3103 GCA_035564755.1 Devosia sp.
CTAGCAAGCCGGGGTGGGGGTGGCCGCCGGCAAGCGATCGTGCGCTGCCTCGCCGACCCGCTCGATCCACACCGCTGCGTCGTGAAACGCCGCTCCGCCGAACGGCGGGATCTGGTCGGAGCCGATCAGCATGTTGATCCCCTGCCCGGTGCCGTGCGCCGAGTTGGGATACACCCCCTCGGCGATCAGCACGCCAGGCTGCATGCCATCGAACAGTTTCGCCGTGAGCTCCACCGTGCCGCGGTGGTTACCGAGCCGGACTTTGTCACCATCGGTGATCCCCTCGGCCGCTGCGTCGTCGGGACGGATGAACACGGTCGGCCCCGGCTGCTTCCTGCGGCTGCCCGGCGTCTCCGAAAACGTCGAGTTGAGGAACGAGCGCGACGGGCTCGTTGCCAGCCGGTATGGCACCGCGTCGCTGGTCTTTTCGTTGATGTCCCACCAGTCGACCATCCCGGGTGCGTCGGCCGGGTCCATCACCCACTGGTACCCCTTGCGGTCGGCGGCGCCCTGCCAGTTCGGGCGGAAGCGGAACTTCCTGTCGGCCCAGCCGAAGCCGTTGGCAAAGCGCGCTTCGTCGTCGGGCCGTTCGCGGTCGACGAAGAAGCCGGTCTGCTCGACCTCGGCCAGCGTTGGATAGCGCGAGCGGCGGAACGTCTCGGCCACCATCTCCCGATCGCTGAGATGCAGCGACGGATCGTCGACGCCGAGCCGGCGCAGCAGCTCGTTGACCACGGCGAAATTGGAGCGGCATTCGCCCGGCGCTTCGACGAGCTTGGGCCCCAGCAGCACGCGCGTATGCCCGCCGCGCGTGTAGTAGTCGTTGTGCTCGAGGAACATGGTCGCGGGCAGCACGATGTCGGCCATCTTGGCCGTATCGGTCATGAACTGCTCGTGCACGACGGTGAACAGGTCCTCGCGGGCGAAGCCGGCCCGGGTCAGCCCCTGCTCCGGCGACACGTTCATCGGGTTGGTGTTCTGGATGAAGATTGCCTTGACCGGGCCGCCGCCCTTCAAGGCCCGGGCATCGCCGGTCAGCACCTTGCCGATCTCGCTCATGTCGAGCCGCCGGCCGGGCTTGCCCAAGGCGGCGCCGGTGATCAGCGACTTGTCGAGCTTCCAGGTTCCCGAATTCGAATGGAACGCCCCTCCACCACGATGCCGCCAGGCGCCGGTGACCGCCGGAATGCAGAGCGCGGCATGCATGTTGGTCGAGCCGTTGCGCTGCCGGCTGAAGCCGAAGCCGAGCCGGAAATAGGTCCGCGGCGTGCGGCCGACGAGATGCGCGAAGGCCTCGATCTCGGCCACCGAGAGGCCGGTAATCGCCGCTGCCCACTCCGGCGGACGCGCCATCAGGTGTGCCTCGACCTCGGCGTCGAAGTCGGTGAACTGGCTCAGGTACTGCCGGTCGGCGAGGCCGTCGCGCAGCAGCACGTGCATCACGGCGCAGGCAAGCGCGCCGTCCGAGCCGGGCCGGAGCAGGATCGGCATATCCGCCTGTTCCATGGTGGCGTTGCGATAGATGTCGACGACCACGAGCCTGGCGCCGCGCTCCTTGCGGGCGCGGGTCGCGTGCGTCATGACGTTGACCTGCGTCGCGACGGCGTTGGTGCCCCAGATCACGACGCAGTCGGCTTCGGCCATCTGCTCGGGGTTGGGTCCGCCGAGGAAACCGGTGCCGGCGATGAAGCCCGGCCAGGCCGAGCCGGTGCAGATGGTGTCGTACTGGTCGGAGTAGCCGCGGGCGTGACGCAGGCGGTGGATGCCGTCGCGCTGCACGTGCCCCATGGTGCCGGCGTAGAAGTACGGCCAGATCGCTTCGGGGCCGAAGTCGCGCTCGATCTCGAGCCAGCGCGCGACGATCTCGTCGAACGCGTCATCCCACGAAATCTGCTCCCAGCGCCCCTCGCCTTTCCGGCCGGCGCGCCGCAGCGGATGCCTCAGCCGGTCGGGATGGTGGATGCGCTCGGCATAACGCGCGACCTTCTCGCAGATCACGCCGGCGGTGTACGGGTCGTCTTTGGCGCCGTGCACGCGGCCGATGGTGTGCTCGTCGATGATGTCGACGTCGAGCGCGCAGGTGGACGGACAGTCATGCGGACAGGCCGAGCGGGCGGTGCGGGCAACGACGGGCTTGTTCATGCCTGAGGGGTAATCGCGCCCGACCCGGCTCACAATAGCCAATGTTCCCACACCATCATTCCCGCGAACGCGGGACTGACGCCGGGCTATCCGGCCCTTTACGTCGCGCTTATTCCTCGGTGCGGATGCGGGCCAGCTCGAACTGGAAAATCCTGAGCGACAGGAAAATCGCGAAAGCGAAGCAGACGATGCCGGTGATGTTGGTCAGCGGCAGCGCGTTGACCACCGGGACATGCTTGGCGATGAGCAGGAGTGCGACGAGCGCCAGGACACTGGCCACTTCGGACACGCGTACGAGCATGGTTTGCCTTTCAACAAACCGCACTGGCCTGACGCTTGCCGATGCGAGAGTTTCCCCAAACCGGGCGAAAAATCGCCCGAGACGCATAGGCTTACGCGAAATTCGAAAAGGTTCCATGAATATCTGCCCGGCGAGCAAAAATGCCGCGGAACGGTGGCGCGCCGGCAACAAGCCCGGTTCTGGCGGTCAGGCGAACAGCTTCAGGCCGGCGATGCCGCACACGATCAGGCCGATGCAGGCGATGCGGACCGCCGTAGCCGGTTCCTGGAACAGGATCATCCCGAGCACCGCGGCGCCGACGGTGCCGATCCCTGTCCAGACGGCATAGGCGGTGCCGACCGGCAGGTGCCGCAGCGACAGTTCGAGCAGCACGACGCTCACGATCATGCCGACGATGCAGAGGGCGGACGGCCAGAACCTGGTGAAGCCGTCGGCGTATTTGAGGGCGACGGCCCAGACGATCTCGAACAGGCCCGCGACAACCAGATACACCCATGCCATGGAATTTCTCCGTGCTGGCGGGTCGTCCCGGCCGAAAGACAGCAAGCTGGAGCGCGGGGCCGTCCCCGCGCCCGCCAAGTAATGCGTCCCCGGGAGCCTGGAGCGCTTCCAGCAAAGCGGGGACCACTTTGGCGGTTCGGAAGCGCGACAAAATCAAAG
>DATMTK010000240.1:0-8468 GCA_035564755.1 Devosia sp.
CGAGGGTCCCGAGAAATGGAAATCGTCGGCGAGCATGTCCCGAACCCCGGGGTCGCCCGAGTAGAAGGCATTGAGGTAGGCTTCGGCGAGAGTACTAGCATCGGTCCTGGGTATCTCCTTCTGACGCGTCCGGGCTAGAGCTTCCCATGGGGGTAAGGTCAAGGGCACGGTAATGGACAAGACCGAGCGACTGTTTGCCGTGATGGATGCGCTGCGGCGCCACCGGCGGCCGGTGACGGCGGCGGCGCTCGCCGAGGAGCAGGGCGTTTCGGTGCGTACCCTTTATCGCGACATCCAGACGCTGATCGGGCTCGGCGCACCGATCGATGGCGAAGCGGGTGTCGGCTATATGCTCAGGCCCGGCTTCTTTTTGCCGCCGCTGATGTTTTCGGCCGAGGAGCTCGAGGCGTTGGTCTTGGGCGCGCGCTGGGTCGAGCAGCGGCCCGATGCGGCGCTCGCCGGGGCGGCCAGCAATGCCCTCGCCAAGATCGCCACCGCCTCCCCCGACGACCTGCGCGACCGCATCGACAATACCGGCCTGTGGCCGATCCGCTCCAACTGGAACGAGACGGATGAGGGCCCGCTGCTCGGCACGCTGCGCGAGGCGATCCGCGACGAGCGGGTGGTGAAACTGAGCTACGCCGACGAGACCGGCCGCACCACGGAGCGCGCCGTCTGGCCGATCACCATCGCCTTTTACGACGACAAGCAGATCGTCGCCGCCTGGTGCACGCTGCGCGAGGGATTTCGCAACTTCCGCACCGACCGCATCGAGGCGGCCGCGATCATCGATGGCCGCTTCGGCAAGCGCCGGGCGCAACTGGCCCGCGAGTGGGAGGACCAGTGGCAGGAGGAACGCCGCGCCCGCTATCCGGCCGACTCGCCTTGAGCCGCGGCTCCTGACGCACCCTGTCAGCAGGGCTGAGCGACTGTGTCCCTACGGCGACGTTACGCCCGCAAGGAGACAGGAAAAATGCAGTTCACCCCTTTCACCATCGCCATCCCCGATGCCGCGATCGACGACCTCAAGGCGCGCCTCGAGGGGACGCGCTGGCCGGCCGCGACCACCACCGACTGGAGCCACGGCCAGCCGGTGCCGTTCATCCGGGAGCTCGCGACGCAGTGGCTCAAGACCTACGACTGGCGCGCGCATGAGGCCAAGCTCAACGCCTACCCGCAGTTCCTGACCGAGATCGACGGACAGACCATCCATTTCCTCCATGTGAAATCGAAGGAGCCCGGCGCCTTCCCGCTGATCCTTACGCATGGCTGGCCGTCCACGATCTACGAGTTCATCGACGTGATCGGGCCGCTGACCGATCCGCGGGCGCACGGGCTCGACCCCAGGCTCAGCTTCGACCTGGTCATTCCGTCGATCCCGGGCTACGGCTTTTCCGCGCCGCTCACGTCGCCCGGCTGGGACAGCGCCCGCACCGCGCGCGCCTGGGACGGGCTGATGCGGGGGCTGGGCTATGCGCGCTACGGCGCGCAGAGCGGCGATCTGGGGGCGCTGATCTCCAAGGAGCTCGGCATCCTGCATCCCGACGCTCTGGCGGGCGTGCACCTGCAGCAGATCTTCGCCTTCCCGCATGGCGCGCCGGGCGAGATGGACACGCTCACCCCGTTCGAGCGCGAGGGCTTTGCCAATCTCGACAAGTTCCAGAAATATTCGGGCTACCAGCCGATCCAGCAGAAGCGCCCGGCCACCCTCGGCTACGGCCTCGTCGATTCGCCGGCGGCGCTGCTGGCGTGGAACGCCGAGCTGTTCTTCGGCTTCGAGGGCGAGGGCGCGGGCTTCGTCGACCGCGACAAGTACCTGACGCACGCCTCGATCTACTGGTTCACCGGCACGGGCGGCTCGGCCGCCAACATCTACTACGAGGACGCGCAGACCGGCGCCGGCTATCGCGAAGACTGGAACGCTACTCCAACCGGGGTCAGCGTGTTCCCGTGGGACTTCCGCTCGGTCCGCTCCTTCGCCGCGCGCGGCAACAACATCGTCTACTGGCGCGAGATGGAAAAGGGCGGCCACTTCGCCGCGGTCGACGTGCCCGAGCTGTTCGTGAACGAGGTGCGAGCCTTCTTCTTACAGGTACGATAGGTGCAGTCGGGTCCTTCTCCCGCCTGCGGGGGAAGGGCCCGGCTGATCATTCCGGCTATGCGGCCAGCGCCTTGTCGCTCACCTTGAGCTCGACCTCGTGGGCGAAGCGGATGAGGTTGGAATAGGGGCAGATGTCGTGCGCCGCTTTCATATTGGCCTCCGTATCGGCCTTGCTCCAGCCCGGCACGAAGGCCGTGAGCACCGGCACGACGGTGAAGCCGACATTGTCCTCGCGGTCCGCGAAGCTGACATCGGCCCAGACTTCCGCGCCGGCGGGCAGCGTCTTGCCGGCCTTGCGCGCGGCGTTGGCCATGGCGCCGAGGAAGCAGGCGGAATAGCCCAGCGAAAAGAGCTGTTCCGGATTGGTGCCCGGGCCGTCATCGCCGCCCATCGCCTTGGGCACCGAAAGCTTCACCGCCACCTTGCCGTCATCGGTGCGCGCTTCGCCGCCGGCGCGGCCGCCATGCGTCGCCTTGCCATGTGCGGTGTAGAGGATCTTGGTCATTTGCAACTGCCTTCAGTGAGGAACACGAAACGGCAGCGGGATAGCGCCAAACTCAGTTGTACGCAATCGAATCGTGTGCAATGAATTGTGAAGGAGATCCGACATGGCCAAATCGCTCAGGCTCGACGACCAGCTCTGTTTCTCGATCTATGCCGCAAGCCACGCCTTCACGCGCTTCTATAAGCCGCTGCTCGAGCCGCTCGGCCTCACCTATCCGCAATACCTCGTGCTGCTGACGCTATGGGAAAGCGACCGGTTGCCGCTAAAGGCGATCGGGGAGCGGCTCGGGCTCGATTCCGGGACGCTGACGCCGCTGCTCAAGCGCATGGAGCAGTCGGGGCTGATCACGCGCGTTCGCGACGCGGCCGACGAGCGGCAGGTGCTGGTGTCGCTGACCGGCAAGGGCCGCCGGCTCGAACAGAAGGCGCAACGCTTCCCCCAGCGGATCGGGGCGGCCTCGAGCTGCACGGCGGCCGACCTCGGGGCCTTGACCCGCCTGATCTTCCGCCTGCGCGACGATCTCGAGGCCGCGGCAGGCTCAAATGCCGCTTGAATCCGGCTTAAAACCGCGTTTTCGCGCGGGGTTGAGCCCCTCGATTCATTCTTTCTTCATTGGCTGCCGCCTTGAATGGCCGCACGTCCGAGACGCGTCACTTGGTCGGCCACAATGCGTAGCCTTCTCCTCCTCACCATCCTTGGCGCGGCCCTGCTGGCCGCGACGCCGGCGCTCGCCGACGACTGGACCGTCACCAAGCTGCGCGGCGCCGCGCAGGCCATGGACAACGGCACCTGGAAAGATCTGACCCGCGGCGATGCGGTCCCCGACGGCAACATGATCCGCACCCTGGCCGACGGCCACCTCGATTTGCAGCGCGGGCAGGAGGTGGTGACGCTGGGCGCCAACACCGAGATCACCATCGCCGACAAGACCGGCCAGCGCTACACCACGGTGCGGCAGGATTTCGGCTCGGTCGAGGTCGAGGCTGAGGTCGAGAACGTCCAGCATTTCGAGGTCGACACAAAATTCCTCGCCGCGGTGGTGAAGGGCACGCATTTCATCGTCACCGCCGACGCTCTGGGCGCCTCGGTCACGGTGGATCGCGGTGCCGTCGCCGTCGAGTCGCTTGCGAGCCGCCGCAGCACGACGGTCACCCTCGGCCAGACGGCGAGCGTGGCCCGCAGCACCGACCTTGCGGTCTCGGGCGGCGGCACGCTGCCGGCGATCTTCAGCCCCGACGGATCGGTGTATCAGCCCCCCGGGGGCGTTCCGGCGCAATCCGGCCAGGCGACCACCGGCGGACCCGCCGGCGGCTCCGTGCCGGCCCCCGCGGGCGCGGTCCAGCCCCCCGAGACCTCGCCGCCGATCACCACCGCGGTGCTGGTCAACCCGGCCGACAGCACGGCCGCGATGCGCCTGCGCGGCTCGCTCGGCAGCGCCGGCCTCTCCGATGCGCTGTCCAAGACCGTCGGCGTGGCGCCGGTCAAGGAGCAGCCGATCAACCTCGTCACCATCCTGATCGGGCTGCTGATCGGCATCGTCGTCGGCGCGCTGGCGCTGGCCCTCCGCCGCTTCATCTGACGGCCCGCACCGACACTTGGCGGCCGTACCCCGGGGATGCTAGCCAAGTCCGATGGGCGACGACGAAAATCCCAATGCGCGGCTGCTGGCGCTGTCCGACGGCGTCATCGCCGTGGCGATCACCCTGCTGATCCTCGACATCCGGCTGCCCGAGGGCTTCGGCTCCTTCACCGACGCCCAGCTCTGGGATGCGCTTGTCGCGTTGAAGCCGCGGTTCTTTGCCTATCTGCTGAGCTTCGTGGTGATCGGCGGGTTCTGGATGAACCACCGCGCGCGCTTCAACCACATCGTCAAGGCCGACGGTGCGCTGCTCTGGATCAACGTGCTGTTCCTGCTGACCATGAGCCTGGTGCCGTTCACCACCAATCTCGTGGCGGAAAGCGGCGGTACGCTCGCCACCACCATCTACGCCGGCAGCATGGTGGTGAGCGGGCTGTCGCTGCTGTGGATCTGGGACCATGCGCGGCGCCACAAGCTGATCGACCCCAAGACGCCACCCGAGGAGGTGCGGCGGATCAGCCTGTCGGCGATGCTGGTGAGCGCCGTGTTTGCCATCTCGGTGCCGCTTTCGGTGGCACACAGCGATCTCGCCAAATACTTCTGGCTGCTGATGCTTCCGGCCAATTTCGGCCTGCGCTGGCTGGCTGTGATGCGCTGGAAGCGCGACCATCCCGGTGAGCCCTTCCCCAAGCGCGACCGGAGCGACACCTGATCCGGAATTTGCGCCATCAGCGTCTCGTGATGGAATAAGCAGGGTCCGGGGCCGTTCTCCTCTCGTGATGCCGGACCGATCCGGCACAGGGAGATGTCCGATGCATAACCGCCTGATCCGCGCCGCCGGCGCGAGCTTCGTTTGCCTTGCCCTCGCCGCACCGCTGCCGGCGTTTGCCATCGACACCGGCGGCAACGACACGATGACGTCGGCGCCGGCCCCGGCTCCCGCCAAACCGGCCATGGCAAAACCGGCCAAACCGAAGGTCATGGTGCCGACCCTTGCTGCCGCGCGCGCCGACATCGCCGCGAGCAACTGGACCAAGGCGATCGCCGATCTGAAGCTGATCGTTGCGGCTTCGCCCAAGAGCGCCGACGGCTGGAACCTCCTCGGCTTCTCCTACCGCAGCCATGGCGATCTCAAGCTCGCCGACGCCGCTTACGACACCGCGCTCAAGCTCAACCCCAAGCATACCGGCGCGCTCGAATACCAGGGCATCCTCTATATCAAGCTCGGCAAGGCCGACGAGGCCAAGTCCAACCTCGGCAAGATCAAGGCGATCTGCGGCACCACCTGCACCGAATACAAGGACCTCGCCAAGGCGCTGGGCGTCTGAGGCGCATCAGCGGAAAACCGAGCCGGCCGCGCTGCGGCCGGTCGAATGCCGGGTGCATTTCGTTCGGACGATCGGTGACTGGCACGGCCGCATCGCACGGTTTATGACAGCGGTCTCTCCATTCGCGGCCTCGCGCCGCCGATTGCCCTGATGTCCGATATCGCCCTCCGCTCCGGCGGTTTGTTCACCCACCGCCCCTTCCTCTTCTTCCTGGGCTCCCGCGCGCTGTCGTCGATGGCCTTCCAGGGCACCGGCGTCGCCATCGGCTGGCTGGTCTACGACCGGACGCGCAACCCGTTCGACCTCGGGCTGATCGGGCTCTGCCAGTTCCTGCCGATGGTGGTGCTGACCTTCGTGGTCGGCCACGTCGCCGACGCCTTCGACCGGCGCCGCATCGGCTTCGTCTGCCAGATCGTCGAGGCCCTGACGCTGTGTGTCCTCAGTGTCGGCGTCTGGCAGGGCTGGCTGAGCCTGCCCGCGATCTTCGTCGCGGTGGCATTGCTCGGGTCGGTGCAGGCCTTCGAGCGGCCGACCATGGCGGCGCTGCTGCCCGGCATCGTGCCCTCCGACGCGTTGCCGCGCGCCATCGCCAATTCGACCTCGGTGATGCAGACCGCGCTGGTGATCGGCCCCTCGCTCGCCGGCCTGCTCTACGGGGTTGGACCGGTGGTGCCGTTCGTCGTTTCGACGGCGATGTTCGCGTTCGCGAGCCTCTCGGTCACCTCGATCCCGCATCCGGGCGTGACGCCGAAGCGCGAGCCGGTGACGCTCAAATCGGTCTTCGCCGGCGCCGCCTTCATCCGCTCGAGGCCCGTGATGCTGGGGACCATCTCGCTCGACCTGTTCGCGGTGCTGCTCGGTGGCGCCACGGCGCTGCTGCCGGTCTATGCCCGCGATATCCTCCACGCGGGTCCGATCGGGCTCGGGCTGCTGCGAACGTCGCCGGCGATCGGGGCGGTGGCGATGTCGCTGGTGCTCGGCCGCTTCCCGCTCACCCGGCGCGTCGGCGCGATCATGCTGGTGGCGGTTGGTATCTTCGGGCTCGCGACCATCGTCTTTGCGGTCTCGACCAATATCGCGCTTTCGGTCGCGATGCTGCTGGTCCTCGGCGCTGCCGACACCATCAGCGTCGTCGTCCGCACCTCACTGGTGCAGCTCCTCACGCCCGATGCGATGCGCGGCCGCGTCAACGCCATCAATTCGCTGTTCATCGGCACCTCCAACCAGCTCGGCGAATTCGAATCGGGCACGCTCGCGAGCTTTGTCGGCCCGGTCTGGGCAGTGGCGCTGGGTGGGCTCGGCACCATCGCGGTGGTGCTGCTGTGGACGCGGCTGTTCCCGGCGCTGCCGAAGGTGCAGACCTTCAAGGAAGCCTGAGGCGCTTGCTGAAGTAAAGCGTCGTTCCACCCATGAAAGGCTCCTGCCGCTCGATGCCGTAGCCGTGCTTGTGATAGATCGCGACATTGTCGGCAAAGGCGGCATTGGTCAGCAGGCGCAGCTCACGGCGATCGGCCAGCCGCGCGATCTCTTCGGCCCGCGCGAGGAGGGCGCGGCCGACGCCGCGTCCCTGCGCCTCCGGCCGCACCGCGACATTTTCGATGAACAGATGGTCGTCGTGCAGGATCGTCTCGATCAGCCCGACGATCGCGCCATCTTCGATCGCAAGGTCGAAGCGATGCTTACGCAACGCGAGATCATAGTCCGCGCGCATCGGCATCGGTTCACGCCCGATCACCGGCACCCATTTGGCATAGGCGGCCATGACGATGCCGCGGACGTTGCCGGCATCGGCCGGCCCACCAAGGCGGAAGCTGAGGCTCATGCCGCGCTTGTGCGTTAGCTGCCGGCGAAGTTCAACCGGTAGCTCAGCGCCTCGGCGATGTGCGGCCGCGTGACCTTGGCCGAGCCGGCGAGATCGGCGAGGGTACGGGCGACCTTCAGCACGCGGTGGTAGGCGCGGGCCGAAAGCGCGAAGCGCTCGGCCGCCTGCAGCATCAGGCTCTGGCTCTCGCGGTCGGGATCGACCACGGTCTCGATCAGCGTGGCGGGCGCCGCCGCATTGGTGAAGATCTCGGGATGGCCGGCCGCGAAGTAGCGCTCGCGCTGCACGTCGCGTGCGGCGCGAACCCGGGCGGCGACCGACGACGATGCCTCGCCGGTCGCCGGACCGATCATGTCGGCCGCGCTGACGGCCGGCACGTCGATGCGCAGATCGATCCGGTCGAGGAACGGGCCCGAGACCCGCGACTGGTAGTCGGTGCGGCAGGCGTCGCCGCGCTTGCAGGTATGGCCGGGTGTCCCGGCAAGCCCGCATTTGCAGGGGTTCATCGCCGCAATGAGCTGGAAGCGCGCCGGAAAGGTGACGCGCGTATTGGCGCGGGCGATCACCGTCTCGCCGCTCTCGAGCGGCTGGCGCAGGCTGTCGAGCACGGCCGGGGCGAACTCCGGCAATTCGTCGAGAAACAGCACGCCGTTGTGCGCCATGCTGGCCTCGCCCGGCCGCACCTTGAGGCCGCCGCCGACCAGCGCCGCCATCGAGGCCGAATGGTGCGGCGCGCGGAACGGCCGCCGGTCGGAAAGCGCACCGCCCGCGAGCTCGCCGGCGATCGAGGCGATCATCGACACGTCGAGCAATTCGCGCGGATCGAGCGGCGGCAGGATCGAGGGCAGCCGCTGCGCCAGCATCGACTTGCCGGCGCCGGGCGGGCCGATCATCAACAGGTTATGGCCGCCCGCCGCCGCGACTTCGAGCGCCCGGCGTGCCACCTCCTGGCCACGCACGTCGCTGAGGTCGGGGAGCAGCGCGTTGGACTCGCTCCGCTTCGGCAGCGGCCGCGGGCAGAGCTGATAGCCGCCGAGGTGATTGACGAGACCGAGCAGCGAATCGGGCGCGACGATCTCGACGTCGTCACCCGCCCATGCCGCTTCCGGCCCCGAGGGCGCCGGGCAGATGAC
>DATMTK010000241.1:0-11690 GCA_035564755.1 Devosia sp.
TTCGAGAAGGAAGATCTCGACTGGCACAAACGCCTGCGCGAGGCCTTCCTGGCGATCGCCCGCAACAATGCCGACCGGTGTGTCGTCATCCCGGCCAACCAGGCCGAGGATGCCCTCGAACAGGAAATCTGGGATGTCCTCCTGCGCCGTTTCGCGGAACTGACCGAGCGATCCGCGTGACGGATACCGGCGAGCAGCGCGAACCCGACCAAATCGACGGCGTGCCGCCGCCGGAGACTCGGCTGCACCTGCTTGGCCACGAGGCCGCACGCACCGACATCCTCGAAGCACTCGCCGCATCGCGCCTGCCGGGTGGCCTCCTTCTCCACGGCCCCCGCGGTATCGGCAAGGCGACGCTGGCCTTCGACATCGCCCGGCAGATGTTCAATCGCACGGGCGACGAAAGCCCCGCCCACGTCGCCGCGCAGGTGGCGGCCGGCGCGTATCCGAACCTGCGGGTCTTGCGCAAAGCACCGCGCGAGACCGGCAAAGGGTTTTACACCGCCATTCGCGTCGAGGACGTCCGCGGTCTGATCGAAGAGTCGCGGCTGACCCGGGGACGCGCCGGCTTTCGTGTCGTCATTGTCGACTCCATCGACGACTGCAATCCCTCGTCGGCCAACGCTCTCCTGAAAATCCTCGAGGAGCCGCCGCCCGAGACGCTATTCATGCTGGTCTCGCATCGGCCGGGTGGACTGCTCCCGACCATCAAGTCTCGCTGCCGGCAGGTCGCGCTCCGGCCATTGACCGACGCGCAGGTGCGTGCCGTGCTGGGCGAGCAACCGGGCATCGACCACGCTGTAGACTTGGCCGCAGGCCGGCCGCGTCGTGCCTACGAGGCCCTGGCGCTGGGCGAGAATGCGGGCCTCACGGCGCTGCGCGGCTGGCTGAGGGCTCCCGCGAACGGGGCGAACGCAGGGTATCTGGCCATCGCCGACACCCTGGCGGCCGACAAGGATAGCGCGGCCTACGCCTTCGGACGCGAAATGCTGACGGACTGGATTGCCGCAGAGGCGCGAGACGCTGCCCGAATGGGTCAACGGGCTCGGCTTGCCTCTGCCGCCACGCTATGGGAGAAGGCCACCGCCTTGTTTGCCGATGCCGACGAGTACAACCTCGATCCACGGCAGACGCTGGTTTCGATCCTCGACGAGATCAGGCGGCAAGCCCAGACCTCTCTCGCAGCACCCGTTCAATGACCCGCAACGCCTACTATATCACCACCGCGATCGCGTACCCCAATGGCGAGCCGCATATCGGGCACGCCTACGAGATGGTGGCGACCGATGCGATCGCCCGCTGGCGCCGTCTCGAGGGAAGGGACGTGTTTTTCCTTACCGGCACCGACGAGCATGGTCTCAAGATGGTGCAGACCGCGCAGCGCGAGGGTCTTAGCACGCGGGCCCTCGCCGATCGCAATTCCGCGCGTTTTCGCGATCTGGCCGCGGCCCTGAATATCTCCAACAACGACTTCATCCGCACGACGGAGGAGCGGCACATCAAGTCGAGCCAGGAGATTTGGCGCCGCATGGCCAAGTCCAACAATGGCGACATCTACACTGCGACCTACAAGGGGTGGTACTCGGTCCGCGACGAGGCCTATTTCGACGACGACGAACTGATCGAGGGCGAGGGCGGCAAAAAGCTCGCACCATCGGGCGCCGAAGTGAAATGGGTCGAAGAGCCGAGCTACTTCTTCCGGCTTTCCGCGTATCAGGATCGGTTGCTCAAGCTCTACGAGGAGCAGCCCGACTTCATCGCCCCGACCGAGCGGCGTAACGAGATCATCTCGTTCGTCAAGCGCGGCCTCCAGGACGTGTCGATCTCGAGAACGACGTTCGACTGGGGCATTCCGGTGCCGGACGCTCCGGGCCACGTGATGTATGTGTGGATCGACGCGCTCACCAACTACATCACCGGCGTCGGCTTCCCCGACGACAAGGGCGCACAGTTTCAAAAGTTCTGGCCCGCCGACCTGCACGTCATCGGCAAGGACATCATCCGCTTTCATACAGTCTACTGGCCGGCCTTCCTCATGAGCGCCAGCCTGCCGGTCCAGAAACGCGTCTTCGCGCACGGCTTCCTGACCTCGGAAGGCAAGAAGATGTCGAAGTCGCTGGGCAATGTCGTCGATCCGTTCGACGTTGTCGGCGAATTCGGGCCCGACCCGGTGCGCTACTACTTCCTGCGCGAAATCTCATGGGGACAGGATGGCGACTGGGGACGCGAAAAGTTCGTCAACCGCAACAATGCCGACCTTGCAAACAATTTCGGCAATCTGGCGCAGCGCTCACTGAGCATGATCGCCAAGAACTTCGGTGGCGAAATGCCTCCACGGCAGATCGGTTCGGGCGAGGACGGCAAAATCGTCGCCGAAACCATCGCATCCATTTCGCGCATGGAAGAAGCGATGGTCACCGAGCAGCTGCACGAGGCCGCCGCGGAGCTGATCGCGGCGCTGAGTGCGGCCAACCTCTACTTCGCCGAACAGGCGCCGTGGGGGAAGAAGGACGATCTCGCGCGTATGGGATCGATCCTGGCGACCACGGCCGATGTTGTGCGCCGCTGTGCCATTGCTGCGCAGCCGTTTGTTCCGGGCTCCGCCGCCAAGCTGCTGGATCTGCTGGCGGTGCCCGCAGGGCAGCGGTTGCTCCAGCATGCGCTCGATCCGGACTTGGGAGTCGCCGAGGGCACCAAGCTGCCGGTCCCGGTGCCTGTGTTCCGCAAGTTCGAGCAGGCCAAGGCCGGCTAGCGTGCTGATCGACTCCCATTGCCATCTGGATTTCCCGGAATTGGTGGCGGATCGCGCCGGCGTCCTCGCGCGAGCTCACGAGAACGGTGTCGGCGCAATGGTCACCATCTCGACCCGAGTTAAGCGCTTTGACGAGATCCGGGCTATTGCCGAAGAAAACGACGCTGTCTGGTGCTCGGTCGGAACGCATCCGCACCATGCGCACGAGGAACTTGACGTCCAGGTCGACGATCTGGTGCGGTTGTCGCAGCACCCACGTTGCGTGGCGATCGGCGAAGTTGGCCTCGACTATCACTACGAGGGCGATCCGATGGCGCAGGCTACCGGTTTTCGCCGGCATATCGCGGCGGCGCGCGAGACCGGCCTCCCGCTGGTGATTCACGCCCGCGACGCGGACGAAGATGTCGCGGCGATCCTCGAAGATGAAGCAGGCAGGGGGGGCTTTCCCTTCGTGCTGCATTGCTTCTCCTCGGGTATCGACCTGGCGCGACGCGGCCTGGCGCTTGGCGGCTATGTTTCCTTTTCGGGCATCCTCACCTTCAAAAATGCGCCCATTATCCAGGAGGTGGCGCGCACCGCTCCCGCTGATCGCATCCTCGTCGAGACAGACGCGCCCTATCTCGCCCCGTCGCCGCATCGGGGCAAATCCAACGAACCCAGCTTCGTGCGCCACACGGCTGAAAAGCTCGCCGAATTGCGAGGCGTTTCGCTCGATGAGATCGGACGGGTGACCACTGAAAACTTCTTCCGGCTGTTCGCAAAAGCGCGGCCCGGCTGATGGCGAAGGCAACCAGCATTGTTGCGACCGTCATGGGATGCGGCTCGTCCGGTGGTGTACCGCGCATCGGCGGACATTGGGGAGCCTGCGATCCGGACAATCCGAAGAACCGACGCCGCCGCTGCTCGTTGCTGATCGAGGGCTGGACCGGCGACGGCGATCCCACGCGCATCGTCATCGACACCGGCTGCGACCTGCGCGAGCAACTGCTGGCTGCCGCCGTCGACCGCGTCGATGCGGTTCTCTACACGCATGAACATGCCGACCATACGCACGGCATCGACGATCTGCGGGTGCTGGCCCTCAATACCCGCAAACGCGTGAACGTTTACTTCAGCCACGAAGCAGGGCAGCGCATCGTCCAGTCCTTTTCCTATTGCTTCACGGCTCCGCCGCGCAGTGGCTATCCGCCGATCCTGAACCAGAACGTGATTTCAGCCGGAACACCGCTGACGGTGTCCGGTCCCGGCGGCGACATCGATATCCTGCCGTTCCGGCAGGAGCACGGCGAGATTTTCTCGCTCGGTTTTCGCATCGGCAATTTCGCCTATTCCTGTGACCTGAGCGGTGTGCCGGAGGAATCGGACGCGGCGCTCGCCGACCTCGACGTGTGGATACTGGACGCTCTCCGGCCGGCGCCGCACCCCAGTCATTTCAGCCTTTCGCAGGCCCTCGATCAGGTTGAAAAGCGCCGTCCGCGACAGGCGATCCTGACCAACCTGCACATCGACCTCGATTATTTCGAGACCGATCGCGCCACTCCCGACAACGTGCGGCCGGCCTTTGACGGACTCCGGATCGATGTGACCAACGGTCGGGTCATTTCCGCACGATAAGGCCCGCCGAACCCGTCTGATAACCCTTCCCGGAGGTTAATGGCATCGATTTCGGAATCCGCGTTAAGAGTCGTATTTCTATTTCTGTTTCAGTGCCTTGCGAGACTGAGGTACGTGCCCGAAAATTCCGCATTGGGCGCGTTGACAGATGCGCCCCCGGCGCCGATAACACCGCGCGTACTTCGTGCCCGGTGACATTGGCCGGAGAGCATGAAGTTGGGAGGACACACACACATGCGTTACCTAGGAACAGTTGCAACTATTGCTGTGATGGCTGGTGCCGTGGCTTTCGCCGCTGGTCCGGCGATGGCCGCCGGTCTGTCGGCGGCCGATCTGGCGGCTGGCGGTGGCCAGGATGCGACCTTTGCCAAGCTCGCCGCGCTCAAGGACGTGGCCGCTGCCGGCAAGGGCAAGATTGCCGTTCTGCTGCCCGATACCCAGTCCAGCGCTCGTTGGGCCGGGGTTGACGCCCCGGGCTTCGATGCCGCGTTCAAGGCCGCCGGCCTGACCTCCGACGACTACATGATCGTCAACGCTCAGGGCTCGCCGCAGACCCAGCAGACCCAGGCCGAGCAGGCCATCACCCAGGGTGCCTCGGTCATCGTTATTGCGAACCTCGATTCCGGCTCTGCCGCCGCCATCGAGTCCACCGCGAAAGCCCAGGGCATCGTCTCGATCGACTATGACCGTCTGACCCTCAACGGCGATGCCGCTTACTACGTGTCGTTCGACAACGTGGCGGTCGGCAAGCTGCAGGGCCAGGGCCTGGCCCAGGCGATCAAGGATTGGAACGTCAAGAACCCGCAGATCTTCGAGCTCGGCGGTTCGCCGACCGACAACAACGCCACGCTGTTCGAGCAGGGCTATGACTCGGTTCTGCAGCCGATGTACGACGCCAAGCAGGCGACTTTGGTCAGCCGCATCCGCGTTCCGAACTGGGACAACCAGCAGGGCGCGACCATGTTCCAGCAGGGCCTGCAGGCCAACCCGCAGATCAACGCGGTGCTGGCCGCCAATGACGGTCTCGGCCAGTCGGCGATCTCGGTCCTGAAGAACAACAAGGTCGGACCCAAGACCGTGCCGGTCACCGGTCAGGACGCGACGCTCCAGGGCATCCAGAACATTCTCGCCGGCTACCAGTACATGACCGTGTACAAGCCGATCTACGAGGAAGTCGCTGGCGCCGCCACCCTCGCCATTCTCGCCCGCGCCGGCCAGACCCCGGACCCGAGCCTGCTCAATGGTGAAGTCGACGCCCAGAACCACAAGACCCCGTCGCTGCTGCTGACGCCGCAGTCGGTGAACGCTTCGAACATCGAGTCCACGGTTATCCAGGACAAGTTCATCGATCCGACCCAGCTTTGCACGGGCGACTTCGCCAAGATGTGCTCGGACGCCGGCATCAAGTAAGTCACAATTTTGCGAAAATGGTCGCCCGGCTCGTCATGGGCCGGGCGATTTGCTAACTGAATACGCCTTTCGGGGGAAATTAATGGCTGACTCGCCGCTACTCGAAGTACGCGACGTCCACAAGCACTTCGCAGCCATCCAGGTGCTGCGTGGCGTCAATATGACAGTAAGAGCGGGCGAGGTGACAGCCCTGGTCGGCGACAACGGCGCCGGCAAATCCACCCTCATCAAATGTCTCGCCGGGATCAATCAGCTCGATGGCGGCAAGATCATCTGGGAAGGCCGCGAAGTTCATATCGCCAATCCGAAGGCCGCCGCGGCGATCGGCATCGAATTCGTCTACCAGGACCTGGCGCTCTGCAACAATCTCGACATCGTCCAGAACATGTTCCTCGGCCGCGAGCGCACCAGCGGGCCGTTCCTGGACGATGAGGCCATGGAAGACCTGGCGCGCGAAACTCTCGCCGGTCTCAACGTCACCACGATCCGGTCCATCCGCCAGCAGGTCTCGAGTCTGTCGGGTGGCCAGCGCCAGTCCGTCGCCGTTGCCAAGGCGGTGATGTGGAATTCCAAGCTGGTGGTGCTCGACGAGCCGACCGCCGCACTGGGCGTCGCACAGACCGCACAGGTGCTTGCGCTGGTGCGCCGCCTCGCGGATCGCGGCCTGGGGGTCATCATCATCTCGCACAACCTCGAGGACGTGCTGAAGGTCGCCGACAGTATCGCCGTACTCCGCCTCGGCGTTCTGGTCGCCCAGCCGCGCAAGGACGACGTGTCGAGCCGCGAACTCGTCGAGCTGATCACCACAGGCCGCTCGGGGACGCGGTTCCCGGGCACGCCGATCCAGTCTGCCGCGGCTCATGCCGCAGCCGCCAATTGAGCCGGGAAGGGGCCACGCAATGACCGATACCAATCCCGCCTCTCAGGCTGTCGCTGAGCCTGAGGCAGCCGCCATCAGCGGCTCCAGCACCCTGCGCGAATATTTCGACAATTGGATCGTCCGCGTCCGCTCCGGTGACACCGGCGCCCTGCCGGTGATCGGCGGCCTGATCCTTCTTGCGGTCATTTTCCAGTCGCTCAATCAGAACTTCCTGACCCCCGGCAACCTTGTGAACCTGATGGTGCAGGGCGCGGTCTACATGCTGTTCTCGCTCGGCATGATCTTCATCCTGCTGCTGGGTGAAATCGACCTGTCGATCGGCTTTGTCGGGGGCGTCGCCGGTGTCGTCACGGCGCTGCTGATCTACGGCAACGATGGCTGGCCCTGGTATCTTGGCCTCGCCGCGGGCCTGCTCAGCGCCATCGGCATCGGCCTGTTCAACGGTATCGTCATTACCGGTATCGGCCTGCCGGCCTTCATCGTGACGCTCGCCGGCCTGCTGGCCTGGAACGGCGTCATGCTGATCATCCTGGGCAATGGCGGCACGATCCCGATCAACGACGATATGATCAACAACCTCGCCAACGGCCTGCTCGGCCCGACGGTAAGCTGGATCGTGGGCGCGGCGATCGTTGTCATCATCTGCGGCGACATGTTCCTGTCGTATCGCCGCCGCAAGCACAGCCTCGAGCCGATGAGCGTGCTGTGGCTCAAGATGGCCGGTATCGCTATCTCCGGCATCGTCGTGGTCTGGCTCTGCAACGTCAACCGCGGCCGCGTGGTGCCGATCGAAGGCGTGCCGTGGGTGCTGCTGATCGTCTTCGGCTTCGCCGCGCTCTGGACGGTCGTGCTGAAGCGCACGCGCTTCGGAACCTACATCTACGCCATCGGCGGCAACGCCGAAGCGGCGCGGCGCGCCGGCATCGCGGTCAACCGCATCCGCATCGCCGGATTTACGATCGCCGGCTTCATGGGTGGCGTCGCCGGCATCATCTACGCGTCACGTCTGCGCTCGGTGTCGACCAACCTAGATGGCGGCCAGCTCGTGCTGTACTGCATCGCCGCCGCGGTTATCGGCGGCACCAGCCTGTTCGGCGGCCGCGGCAAGGCCATCAGCGCCATCCTCGGTGGCCTTGTGATTGCCTCGATCGACAACGGCATGGGCCTGCTGGGGCTGTCGGCGGCCGCGCGCTACGTCGTCACCGGCATCGTGCTGGTCATCGCCGTGACCATCGACGCGCTGGCGAGCCGTGGTCGTGCCTCGTCCGGTCTGGGCTGATCGCGCCAAACCCAGACAGAACTTCATGGCCGGGCCTCGTGCCCGGCCTTTTCATTTGAGCAGCACGAACTTGATCACGAGCCACAGGCAGATCAGGTGCATCGTATTGTCGACGACGGCATAGACCAGGCTCGTGAAGGCGACGTCGAACTCGCGGTACCTGTCTGTGGACGCATAGGCCGCCTCGAACGTCCGGCCGCGGATGACCTTCAGCCAGACGCCTCCCAAGGACCACCGATCGATGATCCAGTGCGGCACGAAGACCAACGCGACCACCAGCGGGTCGGCCGTCCACCAGAAGGCGCAGACCGCAATCGTGTAAAGGACGACGTGCAGGGTACAAAGGCCCAGACCGGACCATCCGTGCGCCGACTTGCCGAGCGCCATGCGCTTGGTCTGCAGCAGGTAGTCGCCCACGAGATGACCAAGGAATGCAAGGACGAACAGGTCGGCCATGGTGGGCTCCGTAGCGCAAGCGGTCGACGAGGATCGCTCGATAACATACGAAATTTTATAGGCTCTTGCGCGGATCGCGCGACATTCCGAAACACAATCCGTTCGGCTGCAAAGTTCCATAATATATATTATGCGAATCACAGATCGGTCCTCCCGGGGTTGGGACTCGCGTGACAAATGGCTAGGTTCGGTCCTCCCTTCGCCTCCGGACAAGCAATCGATGGATACCGCCGAGCTGATCAAGCGCCTCGCTTCCGCAGCACGGGCCGGCACGCGCACGGTCAATGCCAGCGTCTATAAGGAATTGAGCCGTGATGATGCCTATGCCGTCCAGGACGGCGTGCGCGAGGCGCTGGGAGCAAGCGTCGGCGTGCTGAAGACCGCCGTGCATCCCGACGGCATTGGTGTGGCCTCGCCGATATACGCTGGCGGCGTAGGCGCCGCGCCTGCCATGCGGCTTTCCGCAAGCCTTGCGCTTGGCGTCGAGGTTGAAGTCGGCGTCGTGCTCGCCCGCGACATTGCCTCGAGCGCAGACATTCCCGCGGCGATCGACCACTATTTCACCGGCGTCGAGGTCTGTGGCACGCGTTACGTCGACCGCTCGCTCGCCGGCCCGACGGGCAGCCTCGCCGATAGCCAGTCGGCATTGGGATACGTCATCGGCCCGGGCCGCGCAGCCGCCGACGACATCAATGGGCTTGATGTCGTTATCGAGTTTGCCGGCAAGCAGATTTATGCGGCACCGGCCAAGCACGGCTTCGGCAACGTACTGGCCTCCCTGAGGGCCTATGCCGACCGTCAGCACGCGACCCTGCCGCTCACGAAGGGAACGATCATCACGACAGGATCGATGTGCGGGCTGGTGCCGACCTCCGGCTCCGGCCACCTCGTCGCGCGGCTGGGCGATCAAATCGTGGAGTTCGACCTTGTCTGACGCCCCGATCGCCCCCTCGCGCGACATCGGGCGACTGCTCGAGATCATGGCGGCGCTACGCAATCCCAACGGCGGGTGTCCCTGGGATCTTGACCAGGATTTCGGCTCGATCCGGCACTACACCATCGAGGAGGCCTATGAAGTCGCCGACGCCATCGAGCGCAAGGACTACGACGATCTGCGCGAAGAACTCGGCGATCTACTCCTGCAGCCGGTTTTTCATGCCCAGATGGCGTCCGAGGCCGGCCTTTTCGATTTTGGCGATGTCGTGCAGGCCATCACTGAAAAGCTGATCCGACGCCACCCACACGTCTTCGGCGAGATCGCCGCCAAAAACGCGGGAGGAGCCAAGGCCCGCTGGGACGCCATCAAGGCGGACGAGCGAGCGGCCAAGGCCGCGAGACGGAAGACCGAGCCGTCGGTGCTCGATGACGTCCCGCAGGTCCTGCCCGCCCTCGCCCGGGCGGAAAAGCTCACCAAGCGCGCAGCGACCGTGGGCTTCGACTGGCCAGACGTTGACGCGGTGATGGCGAAGGTTGTGGAGGAAACCGAGGAACTCAAGACGGCGAGTTCCTACGCGGAGCGGCATGAGGAGATGGGCGACTTGCTGTTCGCGATCGCCAATCTCTCCCGCCACCTGGGCATCGACCCCGAAGCCGCCCTGCGCGATGCAAATACCAAGTTCACGAGACGCTTCCATTACGTCGAGGATCGCGCCAGGCAAGATGCCATTCCGATGGCCGAAGCAGGCCTGGCACGCCTCGATCGTTACTGGAACGAGGTCCGGGCGGCCGACAAGACCCGCAAGGCCTGAACTCGGCTACAACGCATCGATGCGCCCGGCAAAGCGTTGCATGAAGACAGCCTTATGGTGCGGATCGACCCTGACCTCGTAAGTCTGTCCTTCCTCATCCGGCTCGTTCTTGCCAATGATCTCGGCATGGCCGTAGAGCCAGCCGACATCCGCGCCATTCACGTGCGGCACCCACACGCGGTACGTCCGGCTCTTTTTTGCCAAGGTCGCTTCGATCGCCGCCAGCAGCCGGTCGATCCCCTCGCCCGTTTGCGCGGAAACCGGGACGGACCCAACGACGACTCCCGCCGGAGCGAGAGTCTGCAGCGCCTCGCGACCGTCTGGCAGGAGGTCGACCTTGTTCCAGACCTCGATGATCGGCGTGGTTTCCGGTGAGACGTCCAATTCGCCGAGAACTTTCAGCACGTCGGCGCCCTGCGGCGCGGAGTCCGGATTGGCGACGTCGCGGACGTGGAGGATCAGGTCGGCATTGGTCACCTCCTCCAGCGTGGCCCGGAACGCCGCCACAAGCGTCGTGGGCAGGTCCGAGACAAAGCCAACGGTATCGGACAGCATCACCTCCCGCCCATGCGGCAGCTCAAGCTTTCGGACCGTGGTGTCGAGCGTTGCGAACAGCAGGTTTTCCGCGAAAACGCCGGCCCCGGTCAGCCGGTTAAACAGGCTCGATTTGCCGGCGTTGGTGTAGCCGACAAGCGCCACCACCGGCAGTTGCAGCGCCTCGCGATTGCCGCGTTGCTGGCCGCGTGACCGCTTTACCCTGTCGAGCCGGTCCTCCAGCAGCTTGATGCGCTCCTCGATCAGTCGCCGGTCGCTCTCGATCTGAGTTTCGCCCGGACCACCCAAGAAGCCGAAGCCGCCGCGCTGCCGTTCAAGGTGGGTCCAGGAGCGTACGAGGCGGCTGCGCTGGTAATTGAGATGAGCAAGCTCGACCTGCAGCACGCCTTCGCGCGTTGCTGCCCGTTCCCCGAAAATCTCGAGGATGAGGCCGGTGCGGTCGAGCACCTTGGTCTCGGTCTCCGTCTCGAGATTGCGCTGCTGTACGGGAGAAAGGGCAGTGTCGACCAACAGAACCTCAACCCCCTGCTCCTTGACCTGCGTTTTGATCTCGCCGAGCCGCCCACCGCCGATGAAGGTAGCGGGCTTTACCTCGCGCAGCTTGACGATCTCGGAAAAGGCGATGTCCAGCCCGATGGCAGCCGCCAGCCCTTCGAACTCGGCTTTTCGCATTTCGACAGGATGCGGGCTGGTGATTCCCCGAGCGTCCGGCACGATCAGGCCGGCCCGGGTCGCCACCTTCCGGTGGTCGACCGGCTGCGGGCCGCCCGGACGGTCATCTTCGTCGTCGAACAGATTTGCCATGGACGACTAGTTAGTCGTCCACGTGCTCCGGATCAAACAGTTGGATTGGCGCGCCGGGCATGATCGTCGAGATCGCATGCTTGTAGACGAGCTGCGACGCCCCCTCGCGCCGCAGGAGAAGCGAGAAGGCATCGAACCAGGTGATCACACCCTGGAGCTTCACGCCTTTCAACAAATAGATCGTGACGGGAA
>DATMTK010000242.1:0-20067 GCA_035564755.1 Devosia sp.
TTCAAGCCCGAGCATCGCCTCTTCGCCAACGACCTCGCCGGCGGCGGCATCCTCGATGTCGGCGGCTATCCCGTCTCGATGTCGCGCTTCATTGCCGGCGCCGCCGCGGGCAAGCCCTTCCTCGATCCGGTCAAGGTGACCGGTACCGCCCATCTCGGCCAGCAGCGCACCGACGAATGGGCGGCGGCCGTGCTCGAATTCGACAACGGCATCCTGGCGCAGGTGAGCTGCGCCGTCTTCGTGCAACTCGAAAACGTGCTGCGCATCATGGGCGCCACCGGCCGCATCGAAGTGCCCGACTTCTGGTTCGCCGGCGGTAACCGCGCCGGCGGCCCCGGCGCCATCCGGATCATCCGTGCCAGCGGCGAGACCGAGATCATCGAGACCGGCAAGGGCCTGCCGCACCTCTATTCGTTCGAGGCCGATGGCGCCGCCGAGGCGATCTTTGCCGGTCGCCAGGAGCTCGCAGCACCCGGCATGAGCTGGGCCGACAGTCTCGGCAACGCCCGCGCCCTCGATGCCTGGCGCGCCGGCGCGGGCATCGAGTTCGACATCGAAAAATCCTCGCGCCGCGTCAACACGCTGAGCGGCCGGCCGCTCCAGCGCGGCGGCACCCGTATCCCCAAACGCACCCTGCCCGGCCTCAGGAAACAGGCCTCGCTGCTCGCCACCGGCTTTGAGGATTTCCGTAGCTTCGCCTCGGTCTCGATCCTGCTCGACGCCTTCTTCGAAGCCGGCGGCAACCTCTTCGACACGGGCTTCGTCTATGGCGCCGGCGCCACCGAAAAGCTCTTCGGCGAATGGCACAGGAACCGCGGCGTCCGCGAAGACGTCGTGCTGATCGGCAAGGGCGCCCATACGCCGCTCTGCTACCCCGACGTCATCGGCAAGCAGCTCGACGTCTCCCTCGACCGCCTGCAGACCGACTATGTCGACATCTACTTCATGCACCGCGACAACCTCGCCGTGCCGGTCGGCGAGTTCGTCGACGCCATGGATGCCGAGGTCAAGAAGGGCCGCATCCGCGGCATCTTCGGCGGCTCCAACTGGACCGAGGCGCGGATGCAGGAGGCGATCGACTACGCCAGGCGCACCGGCAAGCAGGCACCCGGCGCGCTCAGCAACAATTTCGCGCTGGCCGAGATGATCAACCCGATCTGGGCCGGCTGCATCGCGGCCTCCGATCCGTCCTACAAGGCGTGGCTCACCAAGCACCAGATCCCGAACTTCTCGTGGTCGAGCCAGGGCCGCGGTTTCTTCACCGACCGCGCCGGCCGCGATAAGCGCGACAATGCCGAGCTGGTCAACACCTGGTACTCCGAGGCCAACTTCTCCCGTCGCGACCGCGCCATCGAGCTGGCCGACAAGCTCAAGGTGAGCCCGATCCACATCGCGCTGGCCTACGTGCTGGCGCAGCCCTTCCCCTCGGTGCCGCTGATCGGCCCGCGCCGCCTGGTTGAGCTCGACGACAGCCTCAAGGCGCTGAGCATCAAGCTCACGCCGGAGCAGGTGAAGTGGCTGGAGCAGGGCTGAGCGGAGCTCGCTGAGCGCGCTCCAGGCCCTCCTCTCTCCTGCGTCATGGCCGGACTTGATCCGGCCACCCGGATGAACCTTCCGCGTGCGCGGAGCGTCCGGCTGGGTCCGCGGATCAAGTCCGCGGATGACGGTACGATGCAGTGGCGCGAGCGGGGGCATCGCAGGCCTCGCCCGTTGACCGGCGTGCCTCGGCACGCTAACGGCCACGGGGGAGCTTTTGTCGTTTGCACCATCCGCCCGCCTGGATCCTGCGCGTCCTGCACGCCATCGATGAGTTCAGCCGGATCTTCGGCCTGATCTCGATCTGGCTGGTGCTGCTCTGCGCCCTGCTGAGCGCCATCAACGCCATGATCCGGTATTCGAGCGGCGGTCTCATCTGGCTCGAGGCGCATACCGGCTGGGGCGTCTTCGGCTGGCTCTACTCGCTCTATTCGAACAACTCGAACGCGCTCGGCGACACCACCTGGTACATGTTCGCCGCCATCGTCATGCTCGGCAGCGCCTGGACGCTCAAGATCAACGCGCATGTTCGGGTCGATCTGCTCTATGGCGCCGTCAGCGAGCGTACGCGAACCTGGATCGACTTGCTGGGCGGCCTGTTCTTCCTGCTGCCGCTGTGCGTGCTGCTGATCTATTTCACCTGGGACTGGGCCTGGACCTCGCTCGTCACCCAGGAGGCGTCGGCCGACGCTGGCGGCCTGCCGCAATGGCCGGCCAAGCTCATGCTCCCGATCGGCTTCTTCATCCTGCTGCTGCAGGGCGTTGCCGAGATCGTCAAATGCATCCTCGCGCTCACCACCGACTACGTGCGTGAGTTCGCCTACGAGAAGCCCGTGCAGTGATCGATTTCGTCCGCACCAACATGGCGCCGCTGATGTTCGGCGGGCTCATCATGTTCATGCTGATCGGCTATCCGGCGGCCTTCTCGCTGAGCGCCGTCGGGCTGTTCTTCGGCATCGCCGCGCTGCAGTTTCACCTGATCGAGCCCGAGTTTCTGGGCAATCTCGCCTACCAGCTCTATGGCGTCCTCTCGAACGACCTTCTGCTGGCTGTGCCGTTCTTCACGCTGATGGGCGTCATCCTCGAAAAGAGCGGTCTGGCGGAAGACCTGCTCGAAGGCTTCGGCCAGCTCTTCGGCCGGGTGCGCGGCGGCCTGAGCTACGCTGTGATCTTCGTCGGTGCCATCATGGGTGCCATCACCGGCACGGTTGCCGCTTCTGTCATCTCGATGGGCCTGATCTCGCTGCCCGTCATGATGCGCTACGGCTACAATGTCCGGCACGCCACCGGCGTCATCGCCGCTTCCGGCACCATCGCGCAGCTGATCCCGCCTTCGCTGGTGCTGATTGTTCTCGCCTCGCAGCTCAGTCAGTCCGCCGGCGCCATGTATGTCGGCGCCACCGGTGCCTCGATCGTGCAGGTCCTGCTGTTCGCCGCGTGGGTCCTGGTGCTCTCGATTGTCCGGCCCAGGCAGCTTCCCGCGCTGCCCCCTGAGGCTCGCACCATCCGCGGCTGGGCGCTGGTTCGCAAGCTCATCCGCGGGATGGTGCCGTCCCTCGCCCTGATCTTCATCGTCCTCGGCACCATCTTCCTTGGCCTCGTGACGCCGACCGAGGCCGGTGCCATGGGCGTGGTCGGCTCGCTGATCCTTGCGGCGTTCAACCGCCGGCTGAACTGGCCGATGCTGTGGGACGGCATGGTCGCCACCATGCGCCTGACCTCGATGGTGATCTTCATCCTTTTGGGCAGCCGCGTCTTCTCGCTCGTCTTCCAGGGAGTCGGCGGCAGCCACTGGATCGAAAGCCTGCTCGTATCGCTGCCGGGCGGTCAGGTCGGCTTCCTCTCCTTCACCATGGTCTTCATCTTCGTGATGGCGTTCTTCCTCGATTTCTTCGAGATTGCCTTCATCATCATCCCGCTGCTCACCCCCGCTGCCTCGGCGCTCGGCATCGACATGATCTGGTTCGGCATCATGATCTGCTCGACGTTGCAGACCAGCTTCATGCATCCGCCCTTCGGCTTTGCGTTATTCTATCTGCGTGGCATCACGCCACGCGAAGTCCGCACGCGCGACATCTATCTGGGCGCGATCCCCTTTCTGCTGCTGCAGGTGGCGCTGGTCGTCATCCTGATCATGTTCCCGCAACTGGTCACTGCGTTCCTCGCGCCGGCCATCACCACCGACCTCAGCAAGATTCAGATCACCTTGCCGCCCGACCAGAACGGCGACCTCAACTCGCCGCCGGCCTTCGATATCGCGCCGCCAAAATTCAACTGAACGAGCCGCGCCGAACGTCGCAATTGACCACTAACATGTTAGTGGCGTAGAGCGGGCGGGACTGCACCGGAGGCCGTTTCATGTCCGCTCTCGACCGCGCGCTCACCATCGAGGACCTGAAGGCCATCGCGCGGCGGCGCGTGCCCAGGCAGTTCTTCGACTATATCGACAGCGGCGCCTACACCGAGCAGACCTACAATTCCAACGAAGCCGACTTCCGGAAGATCACCTTCCGCCAGCGGGTGGCGGTCAATCTCGAAAACCGCAATCTCGGCTCGACCATATTGGGCCAGCCGGTGAGCCTGCCGCTCGCCATCGCGCCCGTCGGCTCGACCGGCATGACCGACGCCGACGGGGAGATCAAGGCCGCGCGCGCCGCGGAAAAGTTCGGCATCCCCTTCACGCTCTCGACCATGGCGATCTGCTCGATCGAGGACGTCGCCGAGAACACCACCAAGCCCTTCTGGTTCCAGCTCTACGTGATGAAGGACCGCGCCTATATCGAGCGGCTGATCGACCGCGCCAAGGCCGCCAGATGCTCGGCACTGGTCCTCACGATGGACCTGCAGATCCTCGGCCAGCGCCACAAGGACCTGCGCAACGGGCTGAGTGCGCCGCCGAAGTTCACGCCGCGCTTCGTCGCCGAGATGGCAATCAAGCCCGGCTGGGCCCTGCGCATGCTCGGCACCAAGCGCCACACCTTCCGCAACATCGCCGGGCACGTCTCCGACGCCGGCAACCTCGCCACGCTCACCAACTGGACCAGAACGCAGTTCGACCTGACGCTCAACTGGAAGGACATCGCCTGGATCAAGAAGCGCTTCGGCGGGCCGGTGATCGTCAAGGGCGTGCTCGACCGTGAGGATGCGCAGCTAGCGATCGACAACGGCGCCGACGGCATCGTCGTCTCCAACCATGGCGGCCGGCAGCTCGACGGGGCGCCCTCGACCATCCGCGTGCTCCCCGAGATCGTCGATGCCGTCGGCCACAAGACCGAAGTGCTGATGGATGGCGGCATCCGTTCCGGGCAGGACCTGCTGAAGGCGCTGGCGCTCGGTGCCAAGGGTGCCCTCATCGGCCGCATCATGGCCTACGGCCTCGGCGCCGGCGGCGAGGCGGGTGTGCTGCGCGCGCTCGAGATCGTGCGCAAGGAGACCGACACCTCGATGGCGCTGATGGGCGAGCGCGATATCCGCAACATCGGCCTGCATAACATCTACTCGAACGACCTCGATCGCCGGCAGGGCTACTGAAACGTTCGGCTTACCGAAAGTTCATTCAGGTTGACGCAAGTTTAGTTGGCCATCTCGTCGCCCGTCCCCATCTTCGCGGGACCAAGATTTGAGGTTGCCTATGTCTCTCCCGGCCAAGCTGGCGCAAGACCGCTACGACCGCGTCACCATCGCTTTCCACTGGCTGACGGCGGTGCTTGTCATCGTGCTGTTCGGCACGGCCTTCGCCTGGAACTATCTCCCACGCGCGTGGCACCTGCATTCGCTCGAGGGCGTACACGTCTCGCTCGGCATCGCTCTTGCCGCGGTGCTGGCAGGGCGGCTCGCCTGGCGCGCCACGGCCGGGCGCAGGCTCAAGCCCATCGGAACATCGCTGACCGCGCCGCTGTCGAAAATCGTGCATGCGCTGCTCTATGCGCTGCTGGCGGTGCAGGTCGTGCTCGGCTTCGGACTGCGCTGGTTCCAGGGCGAGGAGCTTTCGTTCTTCGGCCTGTTCAGCGTGCCGAGCCTGTTCACCGCGGATCGCGCCTTCTCGCATCAGCTCGAGCAGCTTCACAACTATGCGGGCTGGACGTTGATCGTCCTCGTCGCGGGCCACGCCTTTGCGGCCCTGTTCCACCGCTACGTCCTGCGGGACGGCGTGCTCCGGCGCATGCTGCCGGCCGGATGAGCGAGCGGCGCGAGCCTCAGGACGCCGCCGGACTGCTCGGATTCCAGCTCGAATCCGCCTTGCGGGTGAGCTGCTCGAAGATGGACTTGCCGAGATCTCGGACGTCCTTTTCCGGCAGGTCCGAAACGATCGTGCAGGTCACGTCCGCATCGGCCCAGTAATAGGCCTCGACGCCGTTGCGGCTTTCGAACTTCCAGACTTCCTTTTTATCCGGCAGCGCCGCGGTGATGTAGAGCGTCACGCGCTGCGCCGAGGCATTCTGGTACATCAGCTGCGCCGCCGGGCCATGCAGGTGCTCGCCGGTCTCGCCCGGCAGCAGCCGTGCGCCGAGGAAGGTGAAGCCGTGGGCGCTGAGGTTCGGCGCATCGATCGGCGTTGCGATCCGGTTGGAGAGCCAGCGCATGAGGTTGGGCGAGTTCGCCGGCACCTCGACCGCATGGGTGTTCTCCTGCACATACAGCGCATGCGCCACCACGGCATTGTCGATCAGCCGCTCGCTCAGCGGCTCTTCGGCCCAGGTAGCCCCGCGCAAATACCAACCGAGGCTGCCGGCCGCGGCAATGACCACGAGGCTCGCGGCGATGCCGCGCAGCATGCGCCCGCGCCCGGCACGAACGCCGGCGTCGATCCGCGCCGGGCTCAGCCGGTCCGGTACTGTCTCGCCGAGCACCGGGGCGAACAGCGTCGAGAGCGCCTCGTTCTGCTGCTGCCATTGCGTGACGAGCTGCGCCGCATCGGCGTGGGTGCCGAGATACGCCTCGACCGTCGCGCGCTCGTTCTCCGCCAGTTGCCCGTCGGCATAGGCATGCAGCATGTCGGTGGTGACCTCGAAGGCCGGCCGGGTCATTTCACAGTCCTCAGTCTGGGCTCCTCGGCGGCGCCGGTCGCGACACGCAGCGCAGCCCGGGCGCGCCCGAGGCGCGACATCAGTGTTCCCATCGGAATGCCCAGCACTCCGGCGGCATCCGAATAGCTCATGCCCTCGAGCACGACGAGCAACAACGCTTCGCGCTGCTCGGCCGCGAGGGTCTCGATCGCCCGGGCGATCTCGGCAAGCGCAATGCGCCCCGGCTGGGCCGGCGCCACGGCCGGCTCCACCAGGAGCGTTTCGACCGCGACGTGCTCGCCGCGCCGCCGGGCGACGCGCAGCTCGTTGCGATACAGATTGAGCAGGATCCGGAACAGCCAGGCCTTGAGGGGTCCGGTCGGCTTCCACAGCGCCTGCTTGCGGATCGCCCGCTCGATGCAATCCTGGACGAGATCGTCGGCGCGGTCGGCATTGCGGGTCAAAGCCCGCGCGTAGCGGCGGAGGGCCGGCACGCACACCTCGATCTCATCCAGGAACTGCTGCAATTTGGACTCTGGGCCGCGCCCTTTATTCCACCGCGGTGTGCCAGGTACCGGCGACGCCGTCGCCGGTCGTGTCGCCCGGCTTCTGGTCCTTGACCCACAGGTAGAGCGGCATGCCCTTGTAGGCGACGATCTTCTTGTCGCTGTCCTTGCGGTCGACGAGGGTGAAGTCGCCCGAGACGGCGGTCGAGGCATCGACCAGCAGCGGCGGCCAGGCCTGCGCGCACTTGTCGTAGCAGGTCGACGTGCCGGCCGAGTCCTTGTCCCAGACATAAAGGGTCATCCCCTTGGAATCGGTGAGGATTTCCTTGCCGCCGACGGCCGCCGACTTGACGGTGCCGCCCAGGTAGTCGTCGGCAAAGGAAACGGACGTGGAAAGCAGGCCGATGGCGGCCGCGCCGAGGAGCAGGGTGCTCAGTTTCATTGTCGGTTCTCCCTTTGGAGGTGTGGCGCACCGGCCGGCGCGCTCGTCTGTTACAACAGGTGGTGCAGCATCTTATTCCCGCACCTAAGAAAATTCTTGTGGCGCAGGAGGGCTTTTGATTTCCTCCCGAACGGGTCGTTAAGGGAGGATTTCATGAAGCGACGGCAGTTTTTTGGTGCAGCGACTGCGGTGGGAGCCGGATCGCTGGTCTCGGCGGCATTGCCCATGCCCGCATTGGCGCAATCGAACCCAAAGGTGAGCTGGCGCATGACGTCGGCGTTCCCCAATTCGCTCGACACGCTCTATGGGGCGGCAAAGCTCCTCAGCAAATACGTGTCGGATGCGACCGACGGCAACTTCACCGTCGACGTGTTCGCCGCGGGCGAGATCGTCCCGCCGGCGCAGATCGCCGATGCGGTGATGTCCGGCTCCGTCGAAGCGGCGCATACCGCCTCCTACTACTACTGGGGCAAGGACCCGGCCTGGCAGTTGCCGACCACCATGCCGTTCGGGCTCAACGCCCGCGCCATGAACGCCTGGTTCTACTATGGCGGTGGCAACGAGATCTGCGGCGACTTCTTTGCCGCCCAGGGCATCACGGCGTTCCCGGCGGGCAACACCGGCGCCCAGATGGGCGGCTGGTTCCGCAAGGAGATCAACACCGTCGCCGATTTCCAGGGGCTCAAATTCCGCATGGGCGGCTTCGCCGGCGCCATCATGCAGAAGCTCGGCGTCATCCCGCAGAGCCAGCCGGGCGGCCAGATCTACGAGGCGCTCGAAAAGGGCACCATCGACGCCGCCGAATGGGTCGGCCCCTATGACGACGAAAAGCTCGGCTTTGTGAAGGTCGCGCCCTACTACTACTATCCCGGCTGGTGGGAAGGCTCGGCGGCGCTGCACGCGATGTTCAACAAGGCCAAGTTCGACGCCCTGCCGCCGGCCTATCAGGCGGTGCTCAAGGCAGCGTCGCAGGCGGTCAATCTCGACATGCTGGCGCACTACGACTTCGTCAATGCCAGCGCCATCAAGGTGGTGGTGGCCGAAGGCGCCAAGCTCCGCCCGTTCAGCGCCGACATTCTGGCGGCCTGCTGGAAAGCCGCCGAGGACACCTACACCGAAGTGAGCGCCAAGAGCCCGACCTTCGGCAAGATGCTCACCTCGCTCAAGGCGTTCCGCAAGGACTACTATTTGTGGAACCAGGTCGGCGAATATCCCTTCGACGCCTTCATGATGCAGCAGCAGCGCGCCAACGCGCTCTGATCACCGAACGTTCAGTCGGCACCCTTCTCCCGCGTGCGGGAGAGGGGCCTGCCCCGGACTTGATCCGGGGTGCCGGCGAAGCCGGCGGAAGGGGGCGGCCACGTGCACAAGGCATGGTGCCGTCCTTCGTCCGCAGCGTTGCTGAAGAGAGATCAGCCTTCTACAGCTTCACCCGGTTCAGCCGCAGCGCGTTGCCGATGACGCTCACCGAGCTCAGCGCCATCGCCGCGGCGGCGATCATCGGCGACAACAGCCAGCCGGTGAGCGGATACAGGACGCCCGCCGCGATCGGGATGCCGATGGCATTGTAGCCGAAGGCGAACCACAGATTCTGCCCGATATTGCGCAACGTGGCCGCTGCCAGCCGCCGCGCCCGCACCGCGCCGCCGAGATCGCCTTTGAGCAGCGTAATCCCCGCCGACTCGATGGCCACGTCCGACCCCGTGCCCATGGCGATGCCGACATCGGCGGCGGCCAAAGCGGGCGCGTCGTTGATGCCGTCGCCGGCAAAGCCCACAACCCGCCCGCTCTTGCGCAGGGCGAGGACGAGATCGTGCTTGCCCTCCGGCGTCATCCCCGCCTCGATCCGCGTCATCCCGAGCTCGCGCCCAACCGCCTTGGCCGTCGCCGGCGCGTCGCCCGTCGCCATCACGATCTCGACGCCCTCGGCAGCCAGCGCCGCGATCGCCTCCGTCGCGCCGGCCTTGATGGGGTCGCTGACGGTCACGACGCCGATGACCTTGCCGGCCTCGGCGACGAACATCGCCGTACGCCCTTTCTCGGCGTGATCCTGCAGCAGCCCCGCGAACGCCTCGCTGACCGGAACCTGCAACTCATCCATCAGCGCCCGGTTGCCGAGCGCTACCGGTACGTCGTGCAGCGCGCCCGTCACACCCTTGCCCGTGACCGAGCGGAAGCCGTCGACGTCGAACGCCTTCGCCACCCGCGCCGTCGCGCCCATGACGATCGCATGGGCCAGTGGATGCGCCGAATGCCGTTCCAGCGCTGCCGCAATGGCCAGCACCCGGCCCTCGTCGACGCCCTTGTCCGGCACCACCTGCGCCAGCATCGGCTTGCCCTCGGTCAGCGTGCCGGTCTTGTCGACCACCAGCGTATCGACGCGCGCGAACGTCTCGAGCGCCGTCGCATCCTTGACCAGCACGCCCGCATGCGCGCCGCGCCCGCTCGCCACCATCACCGACATCGGCGTCGCGAGCCCCAGCGCGCACGGACAGGCGATGATCAGCACCGAGATCGCCGCCACCATGGCCTGCGCCACATCGTGCCCGACCGCCAGCCACACCACGAAGGCGACCACGGCGATCGCCACCACCAGCGGCACGAACCAGTTGGCGACCCGATCGGCCAGCGCCTGGATCGGCGCCCGGCTGCGCTGCGCCGCCCCCACCAGCGCGACGATCTGGCTGAGCCGCGTCGCCGCCCCCACCGCCGTGGCGCGCAGCACGAAGCTGCCGCTGCCGTTGAGCGTACCGCCGGTCACCCGGTCACCCGCGCCGCGCGACTGCGGCAGCGGCTCGCCGGTCAGCATCGATTCGTCGATATCGGAGCGGCCTTCGCTGATCTCGCCGTCAACCGGCACCGCCTCGCCCGGCTTCACCCGCAAGAGATCCCCGGTCTGCACCGCGCCGAGCGGCACGTCCTCGTCGCGGCCGTCGCGCACCCGGTGCGCAACCTTCGGCGCGAGGTCGAGCAGCGCCCGGATCGCACTTCCCGTCGCCTCGCGCGCCCGCAGCTCGAGCACTTGCCCGACGAACACCAGCGTGATGATCACGGCGGCCGATTCGAAATAGATCGGCGGTCCCATCTCGCTCATCGGGAACAGCCCCGGCGCCACCACCGCGACGAGCGAAAACAGATACGCCGCGGCGACGCCGAGCCCGATCAGCGTCCACATGTTGGGCGAACGGTTCCGCAGCGACGCCGCGAACCGCCGCCAGAACGGCCAGGCCGCCCACAGCACCACGGGGCTCGCGATCAACAGCTCCACCCAGCCCAACGCCGCACCCAGCCAGCGCTGGAACGGCAGCCCGACGAGCTCGCCCATCGACAGCACCAGCAGCGGCACGCTCAGCGCCGCGCTGACCACCAGCCGCCGCGTGAAATCGCTGAGCTCCGGGTTCGGTCCCGGCTCCGCCGCCGGCACCACCGGCTCGAGCGCCATGCCGCAGATCGGACAATCCCCCGGCGCATCCCGCACGATCTGCGGATGCATCGGGCAGGTGTACTTGGTGCCCGCGGCCGGCGTCCCCTCGCCCCTCTGGGGAGAGGGTGGCCGCGCAGCGGCCGGGTGAGGGGCCGTGCCATGTTCGTGAGGCCCATGCATGGGCCCCGCCGCGCCCTTCCGCACCGGCAGCTCGAAGGGCGTCTGCGCCAGATATGTCTCCGGCGCCGCCATAAAGCTCGTCCGGCACCCGTCGCAGCAGAAATGGTACGTCTTGCCGTCATGTTCGGCGCTGATCGCCGTCTTCGGATCGACCATCATCCCGCACACCGGGTCGCGCACCCGCGTCCCTGCGCCCGCATTTCCGGCCTGATGCTGCTCGTGGTCCATCGTTTCGTCCTTCGGGTCTGCCCCTCTTGACCTTGCACATGCACCTTCCCATCATGGTAAGGTCAAGAGGCAAAGGTGATCGTCATGCAGATCGGCGAAGCGAGCAGCAGGTCAGGCGTCTCCGCCAAGATGATCCGCCACTACGAAGCCATCGGCCTCATCCCCGCCGCGGACCGCCGCGACTCCAACTACCGCGACTACGGTGCCGGCGACCTGCACCGCCTCGGCTTCATCCGCCGCGCCCGCGACCTCGGCTTTTCCATCGACGAAATCCGCGAGCTGCTGCGCCTGTGGAGCGACCGGCGCCGCTCGCGCCGCGATGTCAAGGCGCTCGCCCTCGCCCACCTCGCCGAGCTCGATGCCAAGATCGCCCTGCTCGAGGAGATGCGGGGCACGCTCGCCCACCTCGCGCAATGCTGCGACGGCGGCGACCGGCCGGATTGCCCGATCATCGAGAGCCTCGCCGGCGAGGCGCCGCTTCCGCACCACTGATTGGACGTGAAATCACACAAACGCCTTTTTCTTGGCGTGCGGGTAACAACTCGCGCCGCGCCCAAGACAAGGCGCGGCGATCTTGTGTACACTGTGCTGGCGAGTCGGCCGATTGATTGGCTGGGCGCAAATATCATGGGGGACCTCATCTAAGATGAGCGAAATCGATCGGGCTCCAGAGCCCGAGCCGTCCAGTATGTCAGGCGCCGTCGACGCCGCCGCCGAAACAGCCCCAATAGACCTCCAAAGCAACAGTGCGCCGCCCTCGGCGCCAGCATCCGCGGCGTCACTGGCCTCGGTCTCGCCGCCTCTCGCCGCGCCGCCCGGCAAACTGTCGAAGCCGCGCAAAATAGAGCCGATCAACCGCGCCATTGTAAGCGAGCGGTCGCGCCGCTTCCTGCGCCAGCACTACCCCGGCATCTCCATTCACGACTGGAACGACTGGAAGTGGCAGGTGCGCAACCGCGTCCGCCGCCTCGACATGATCGAGAAGGTCCTGACCCTCACCGACGACGAACGCGCCAGCGTCGAAAAGCGCACCGGCAATTTGCCGATCGCCATCACGCCCTATTACCTGTCGCTGCTCTCGCCTGACGATCCGAACCAGCCGCTGCGCCGCACCCACATCCCGGTCGGCAGCGAGTTCATCCGCCATCCGGGCGAGGACCCCGATCCGCTCGGCGAGGAGCATGACATGGTCGTGCCCGGCCTCGTCCACCGCTACCCCGACCGCGTGCTCTTCCTCACCACCGGCTTCTGTTCGACCTACTGCCGCTACTGCACGCGCAGCCGCATGGTCGGCGAGACCAACGGCGAATATTCGTTCTCGGTCAGCCAGTGGGAAAAGGCCGCGCAGTACATCGAGGCCCACCCCGAGGTGCGAGACTGCCTGCTGTCGGGCGGCGATCCGCTGTCGATCGGCGACGACAAGCTCGAATGGCTGCTCACCCGGCTGCGCTCGATCAAGCATCTCGAATTCATCCGCATCGGCACCAAGATCCCCGTGGTCATGCCGCAGCGCATCACGCTGAAGCTCACCCGGATGCTGAAGCGCTTCCATCCGCTGTACCTGTCGATCCACGTCACCCATCCCGAAGAGCTCACGCCCGAAACCGTCGAGGCCTTCGGCCGTCTCGCCGATGCCGGCCTGCCGCTCGGCAGCCAGACCGTGCTGCTCAAGGGCATCAACGACGACATCGAGATCATGAAGCCCCTGATGCAGGGACTGCTCAAGGCGCGGGTGAAACCCTATTACATCTTCCAGTGCGACCCCGTGTCCGGCTCGGCCCATTTCCGCACGCCGGTCGCAAAGGGCATCGAGATCATGAAGGGGCTCCGCGGTCATACCACCGGCTACGCCGTGCCCAACTTCGTCATCGATGCGCCGGGCGGCGGCGGCAAGGTCGAGCTCGTGCCGGAAGTTGTGGTCGGCCGCGACGGCGACGATCTTCTGGTTGAGAATTTCGAAGGCGGCGTCTACCGCTACCACGATCCCGGCGGCACGCTTGGCAATACGCAGAACGCCCTTCGCGCCGCCGGCATCATCGGTGCAACAACAAGCAGTTCGTCCCTAAGTGCAAGCAGCCAAGATCGTTCTCCCGCAGCCCGGCCTCCTGAAACTGGTTCCCATTGACGGCAAGGGCCGCGGCGTGATCACCACCCGTCCCATCAACCGCGGCAAGCTGGTGGAGGCCTCCCCGGTGATCCGCATGAAGAAGGCCGACCGGCTGGATCGCTCCACCGTGCTCTCGCACTATCCGTTCGAGTGGAACGACCCGCCCTACGTGCAGGCGTTCCCGCTCGGCTTCGCCGGGCTGCTCAACCACTCGGATACGCCCAACTGCAAGATCGAGTCCGACATCGCCGGCGAGGTCCTCTGCACCTACACGCTGCGCAACGTCGCCGCCGGCGAAGAATTGACCTGGGACTACGGCATCCCGCCCTGGTTCGAGGTCGCATAAGAGGTCCGATGACATGCTGATCGGGTTCACCTACGACCTGCGCGAGGATTACCTCAACGCCGGCTTTACCGACGAGCAGGCAGGTGAATTCGATGTCATCGAGACCATCGAGGCGGTGGAGGCGGCACTCCGCCGCCATGGCCACGAGGTCGAGCGCATCGGCGGCATCAAGGCGCTGGTTCCGGCCCTCGCCGCCGGCCGGCGCTGGCCGCTGGTCTGGAACATGTGCGAGGGCGTGAGCGGCATCGCCCGCGAAGCGCAGGTTCCGGCCCTGCTCGAGGCCTACGGAATCCCGTTCGTCTTCTCCACCGCCGACGTGCTGGTCACCGCCATGGACAAGGCGATGGCCAAGCTCGCGGTGCGCGCCGCCGGCGTACCGACGCCCGATTTCGTCGTCGTCCGCACCGCCCGCGACCTGCAGGCGGTGAAGCTCAGCTACCCGTTGTTCGTCAAGCCGCTCGCCGAGGGCACCAGCAAGGGCGTCAAGGAAACCAGCAAGGTCACGAGCCGTGCCCAGCTCACCGCCAAGGCGCTCGAGGTGCTGCGCGACTATCACCAGCCGGCGCTGGTCGAGACCTTCCTGCCCGGCCGCGAGTTCACCGTCGGTCTCATCGGTGCCGGCGCCAATGCCCGCGTCATCGGCGTCAGCGAAATCCGCTTCCTCGAAGGCGGCGATCCGTCCGCCTATTCCTACAAGAACAAGATGGAGGCCTTCGACGAGCTGACGCTCGCCACCGGCCCCCTCGCCGACGAGGCCGGCGCCGTCGCGCTCGCGGCCTGGCGGGCGCTCGGCTGCCGCGACGCCGGCCGCATCGACATCCGCTGCGACGCCGATGGCCGCCCCAGCTTCATCGAGTGCAACCCGCTGGCCGGCCTGCGCCCCAAATGGAGCGAGCTCACCCAGCTCGCCGCTCTCGTCGGCCTGAGCTACGAGACGCTGATCGGGCAGATCCTCGACGAAGCGCTGGTGCGCGTCCCCGCCGAACCGGCGCTGGTGCCGGCATGAGGGTACTGGTGTTGACCTCCCCGGTCGACACCGCCGGCCGGCCCGATACCGCCGACACCTTCCAGCAGGCCGACGAGATCGCCGGATGCCTGCGCGGCCTCGGCCACGACGCCCTGATCATGCCCTACGCCCGTGCCCACGATTTCGGCACCTTCGCCCGGTTCGATCCGCATCTCGTCTTCAACCTGGTCGAGGATTTGCCTGAAGGGCCGGACCAGCTCCACTCCGTCACGCGCCTGCTCGACCAGCGCGACATCGCCTATACCGGCGCCGCGACCGAGCCGCTGCGCCTGCTCGGCAACAAGCCGCAGATGAAGGCGCGGCTGCGCAGTGCCGGCCTGCCCGTCGCCGCCGCACTTGGCGAGGCGCCCGAGGGCGCGCGCTACATCGTCAAATCCGCGATCGAACACGCGAGCCTCGGCCTCGGCGCCGAAAATGTCGTCATCGGCGCCGGCGCGGCCTTGCTGGTGATCGCCCGGCGCCAGGCCGAGTTCGGCGGCGTCTGGTTCGCCGAGGAATACATCGACGGCCGCGAGTTCAATGTCGCCGTTCTCGACGGCGATGTGTTGCCCATCGCCGAAATCCTCTTCACCGGCCATGCGGAGGGCGTGCCGCGCATCGTCGGCTACGCCGAAAAATGGGACACCGGCAGCGACGCCTATCGCACGACCCCGCGGGTGTTCCCGCCGCGCGAGGAGCCGCTGTTCGCCGATCTCACGCGCCTCGCCCGCGCGGCCTGGGACCTGTTCGACCTGTCGGGCTACGCCCGCGTCGATTTCCGCGTCGATGGCGCCGGCCTTCCGGTGATCCTCGAGGTCAACGCCAATCCGTGCCTTTCGGCCGACGCCGGCTTCTGCGCTGCCGCCGCCCAGATCGGCCTCACCCAATCCGATATCGTCGCCCGCCTCGTCGAGGCCGCCCGGCAGCAGGCGGCAGCATGCTAGAGCGGCTCAAATTCCGCCACGTCCTCGACGACGCCGACCCGGCGGCGATCGAAGCGCTGGTCGCCGCCACCGGCGTCTTCTCCGCCGAGGAAATCCGTACCGCCGCCGAGCTCGCCGAGACCACGCTCGACGGCAGCGAAACCTATCGCTGGCTGATTGCCGAACAGGACGGTGCCGTTGTCGGCTACACCTGCTTCGACCGCGTTCCGCTGAGCAAAGTCAGCTTCGATCTCTACTGGATCGCCGTTCTTCCCGACCGCCGCGGCACCGGCCTCGCCCTCGATCTGCTGCAGCGTACCGCCAAATTCATCAAGTCCAAGCGCGGCACCCAGATCTTCGCCGAAACCTCGTCCCTCCCCGCCTACGCCCCCGCCCGTGCCTTCTACCGCAAAGCCGGCTTCGAAGAAGCGGCAAGGTTCCGCGATTTCTACGAGGCCGGCGACGACAAGCTCGTCTATCGCCTGATGCTGTGATGATTGCAGTCGAAACTCCTCTCCCGCGAAGCGGGGGAGGGGGACCACGCATCAGCGTGGTGGAGGGGGCGGCCCCAAACTCGGAGCAAGCGGCCGCCCCCTTCCGTCGGCTTCGCCGCCACCTTCCCCCGCAAGCGGGAGAAGGAACCTGACTGCACCATCACACCGCCAGGCACAAATACTTCACGTCGAGATAGTCCTCGATCCCGTACCTGCTGCCTTCGCGGCCATGACCTGATTGCTTCACGCCGCCGAACGGCGCGAGTTCGGTCGAGATCAATCCCGTGTTGATCCCCACCATGCCGTAGTGCAGCGCCTCGGCCACCTTGAACACCCGGCTCAAATCGCGCGCATAGAAGTACGAGGCGAGCCCGAACTCGGTGTCGTTGGCCATCGCGATCACGTCCTCGATGCTGTCGAACTTGAACAGCGGCGCCACCGGCCCGAACGTCTCCTCGCGCGCCAGCAGCATCTGCTGCGTCGCGCCCGTCAGCACCGTCGGCTCGAAGAATGTCCCCTGCTCCGCCTTGCCGCCGAGCAGCACCCTGGCACCCTTGCTCGTCGCGTCCGCGAGGTGGCGTTCGACCTTGTCGACCGCCTTCCGGTTGATCAGCGGACCGAGCACCGTGCCGGTCTCGAAGCCGTCCCCGACCTTGAGCTTCTTCGTCGCCGCCACGAGCTTTTCGGCATACGCATCGTAGACGCCCGCCTGCACATAGATGCGGTTGGCGCATACGCAGGTCTGCCCGTTGTTGCGGTACTTGCTGACCAGCGTGCCCTCCACCGCCGCATCGAGGTCGGCGTCGTCGAACACGATGAACGGCGCATTGCCGCCGAGCTCGAGGCTCAGCCGCTGGATCTGATCCGCTGCCTGCCGCATCAGGATCTTGCCGACCGCCGTCGAGCCGGTGAAGCTGAGCTTGCGCACCGCCGGATTGGAACACAATTCCTGTCCGATCGCCGGCGCGTCGGTCGCGAGCACCAGATTGAACAGCCCCTTCGGCAGGCCCGCGAGCTCGGCCAGCCGTGCCAGTGCGATGGCGCTGAGCGGCGTCTCCGCCGCCGGCTTGCTCACCACCGCACAGCCCACCGCCAGCGCCGGTGCCATCTTGCGCGCCAGCATCGCGTTGGGGAAGTTCCACGGCGTGATCGTCGCCACCACGCCCACCGGCTGCTTGATGACGATGATGCGCTTGTCCTCCTGGTGCCCGGGGATCACGTCGCCATAGACGCGCTTGGCCTCCTCGCCGAACCATTCGACATACGACGCGCCATAGGCGATCTCGCCTTTGGCCTCCGCCAGCGGCTTGCCCTGCTCCGCCGTCATGATCGCCGCGAGGTCGTCCTGGTGCGCCATCATCAGCTCGAACAGCTTCCGCAGCACCGCGGCGCGCGCCTTGCCGGTCCTGGCCGCCCATGCCGTCTGCGCCGCCGCCGCTGCGGCGATCGCGCGCTTCGTCTCGGCGACGCCCATGTCGGGCAGCGTTGCCAGCAGCTCGCCGGTCGAGGGATTGCGCACCTCGAAACTCTTGCCGCTGTCGGCCGTGTCGATCCAGGCCCCGTCGATGAACGCGGCGGCGGGGATCAGGTCCTTGGTCTTGAGGTGCTTGGTGAGCGCGTCGGTCAGCGGCATGTGAGGTCTCCTTGCCTTCCCCCAAAGACCCATGCAGCCGAAAAAGCAAGCAGCCGGTCGGGAGTTCCACCCGCCCGGCTGCCGCGCAGGTCAAGCCGCCTGCGGCCCGTCGCCGTCGTCGTCCTCGTCGCCGGAGGGCGGCGGCAGCACGCGCAGCACGGTCAGCATCTGCGGCCGCCCGTCGCGCGTGCGAAAGCTGATCGATTGCCCGGTCCTGAGGCCGATCAGCGCCGCGCCCACCGGGGTCAGCACCGAGATCCGGCCCGACGCGATGTCGGCCTCGGCCGGATAGACCAGCAGCGCCGTGCGCTCGTCGCGGCCGGCGCGGAAGCGCACCAGCGAGCCCATGCGGACGACGTCGCCGGGCAGGCTCGCATCGGTGACGATGCTGGCGCGGTCGAGCTCGTGCAGCAGGTCGTCCGCCGCGTCGGGATCGCTGCCGGGGCCAGACAGCGCGAGCAGCGACAGCCTCTGGTGGTCGCTCGTCGACAAGGTGATGTTGGGCGAAAGCCACAGGGAAAGAGCAGTCATGACGTGTCTCCGGGCCGACGCAGGACGGTGCCCGGCGGCCAAAAAATGAAAATGGGGATGAAATCGGCGTCGCTGCGAAACGACCACGCTCGCCCTAAGCCCGCCGGACGCCGAAGCGCACGGGCTTAGGGCCTGAGGCCCTCTACGGGAAACTCCCGCGGCAGCGGGCAGGCCGGCAATGGCGCGCGCGTGGTGCTCATATGAGCCAAGTTAGGCATTCGCCCGGGGATTGCAACCGTTCACACCGCGGTTGGACGATCGGACGCCTTGCGGCCGATCGGACAGAGCGCAAACAACCCCGGTTGGACGATCGGACGCCTTGCGGCCGTTCACAGCGCCAATCACGCCGTCGGCAGCGTCCGGAACCCCAGTTGCATCGGCGCCGGCGCCGGCTGCGAGTCCACGCGCTCGACCCGCGAGTTTCCCGGCCCCTGCCAGAAATAGGCCAGCATCTCGTTGACCTTGTCGTCCGCTCCCGAGATCACCGCCTCGACCGAGCCGTCGCGGCGGTTGCGCACCCAGCCCGACAGGCCGCGCGCCCGCGCCGCCTGCTCGGCCCAGGCGCGATAGCCGACGCCCTGCACGACGCCCGTGATCCGCACATTGAGCGTCCGGGCCATCGCGATCTCAGGCGCGCCCGCCCGCCATTGGCCGTGTGCGCTGGCCGGTCCCGCCCTTGCCGTAGGGGTAGTCGCCCATCACCGGCGCGCTCGCCGCGTTGAGCTTCGCGGTCTCCTCGGCGCTGAGCTTTAAGGCGTCGGCCTTCATGTTCTCCTCGAGCTGCTTGACCGTGCGTGCGCCCAGGATCACCGCCGTCACCGCCGGCCGGTCGGCCACCCAGCGCAGCGCGACTTCCGCCATCGACACGCCACGCGCTTTGGCGATCGCCTCGACCGTCTCGATGATCTGCCACACCCGCTCGGACTCGTTGCGCGGCCCATACGATTCCTGCCCGCGATTCGGATTCTCACCCAGCCGCGTTGCACCCGTCGGCGCCGTGTCGCGCTTGTACTTGCCGGTCAGCCAGCCCCCGCCGAGCGGCGACCACGGCAACAGCCCCATGCCCGCGTCCTGGCACGCCGGCACCACCTCGAACTCGATGTCGCGCACGATGAGGTTGTAATGCGGCTGCAGCGTCACCGGCGCCGCATAGCCCATGAACTTGGCGATCTGCACCGCCTTGGTCACCTGCCAGCCGATGTAGTTGGAAAACCCGTAATAGGCGATCTTCCCGGCGCTCACCGCATCGTCGAGGAAGCGCAGCGTCTCCTCCAGCGGCGTCAGCGCGTCCCACGCATGCACCTGGTAGAGGTCGAGCCGCTCGACCCCGAGCCGCTGCAGCGTGGCGTCGAGCGCCTGCCCCAGATGCCGCCGCGACAGTCCCAGATCGTTGGGCCCGTCGCCCATCGGGAACCGCCCCTTGCTGGCGATCACCATCTGCTTGGCCTCGGTCGGCCGCGCCTTGAGCCAGCGCCCGATGATCTCTTCCGACACGCTGCCCGAATAGACGTTCGCCGTATCGATGAAATTGCCGCCTGCCCTGGCATAGGCATCCATCAGCGCGAACGAGGTCGCCTCGTCCGCCTCGCTGCCGAACGTCATCGTCCCCAGGCACCACGCCGTAACGATGGTGCCGCTGTTTCCAAGTCGCCTGAGTTCCATGATTAGACCGTCGCTCCAATCTGCCAGGGGACGAACTCGTTGT
>DATMTK010000243.1:0-7923 GCA_035564755.1 Devosia sp.
CCCCGGCGTCGCCAAGAGCTGGGACATCAGCGCCGACGGCAAGACCTACACGTTCCACCTGCGCAAGGGCATGAAGTGGTCGGACGGCCAGCCCTTCACCAGCGCCGACATCGTGTTCTGGTGGGACCACGTCGAGAACAATCCCAAGATCATGAGCTCCGGCCCGCGCAACATCTTCATCGTGGGCGGTGAGAAAGCGACGGTGAAGGCACCGGACGACGAGACCGTGACGTTCTCGTGGAGCAAGCCGAACGGGCTGTTCCTGCTCAACATGGCGACGCCCTACGGCCAGCGCGTGGTGCAGTTCCCCGAGCACTACATGAAGCAGTTCGACCTCGACGAGAGCCCCGACAACGTCAAGAAGCTCATGGCCGCGGCCAACGAGACCGACTACACCAAGTGGTGGCACGACCATGTCGGCACCTACGGCGATCCGGCGCAATATGCCGACCCGGCGCGGCCGACCGTCCAGCCCTGGATCGCGACCGACTCCTTCCTCGGCAAGGACCGCTTCACCTTCGTCCGCAACCCCTACTACTTCGCGGTCGACACCAGCTGCCAGCAGCTTCCCTACATCGACCAGCATACCTGGGCGGTGGGCAGCGATCCGCAGGTTAACCTGCTGAACGCCGTGCAGGGCAAGGTCTCGCTGTCGAACTCCTACATCTCGATCCCCGCCAATAAATCGGTGTTCTTCGACAACCAGAAGGCCGGCAACTACCACCTCGTCGACGCCAAGAGCTGCGACTACAACACCACCGTGCTGGCCTTCTCCACCACCGATCTAGATCCGGTGAAGGCCAAGGTGTTCTCGAGCCTCGACTTCCGCATCGGCGTGTCGGAGGCGATCAACCGCCAGGATATCATCGACACCGTATATCTCGGCCAGGGCAAGCCGTACCAGCCGTCGCCCCGCCCTGAATCTCCGTTCTACAACGAGAAATGGGCGACCGAATACACCAACTTCGACCTTGCCGATGCCGAGGCGCATCTCGACAAGATCATCCCCAAGAACGCCGACGGCGTGCGGGTCGGGCCGGACGGCAAGCCCTTCACCTTCCATGTCCTGATCGACTCCGAGTTCCGCCCGGATACGGTCGATGCCTTCCAGCTCATCGACAAGACCTGGAAGCAGGCCGGCATCAATGCCACGCTGGACCTGGTGTCGGACGACACCTGGAACAACCGCGACACCGATCCCAAGAACGATGCCGCCGTGTGGGTCGGCGAGAACGGCTGCGGACAGTTGCCGCTGCTCAACCTCGACCGCTGGGTCAACGACTTCTCCGGCTGGTCGCTCGGCAACTGGGACGGCTGGGCTGCCTGGGACAAGCGCCGGATCGATCCCACCGCCAAGCTGCCCGACGGCGTCACGCCGGTCGAGCCGCCCAAGGGCGTGCAGCGGATGTATGAGATCCGCAGCCTGATCCCCACCGCGACCGGCGATCAGCAGGCCGCGCTGATGAAGGAATTCGGCGACCTCGCCGCCGAGAACTTCCTCGAGATCGGCGTCGCGCTGCCGGAGGGCTTCTACCGGGCCGTCCGCAACGACCTGCACAACGCCTCGCCGCTGATCGAAGGCTGGTACTATCCCGGCCCGGCGCCCAGCAACTTCGCGCAGTACTACGTGCAGAAGTAGTGCTAGGCTTCACTCCTGAGGACAGGCGGCACCAGCGCCGCCTGTCCTGGTTTTCGCGGTGGCCCGCATGAACTTTTTCGTCCGCCGCCTGCTGTTCGTGATTCCGACGCTGATCGCGGTATCGTTCATCTCTTTCCTCGTGATCAACCTGCCGCCGGGCGACTTCGTCGATCACCTGGCGGCACAGGCGGCGCGGACGGGCGACCTGATGACGCCCGACGAAAAGACCGCGCTGCGCCATACCTACGGCCTCGACCAGCCGGTCCCTGTGCAATACGTCCGCTGGGTCGCCGGCATCGTGCTGCACGGCGATTTCGGCTACTCGTTCACCTGGAAGCTGCCGGTCGCGGAGCTGATCTGGCAGAAGCTCGGGCTGACGGCGCTGCTGTCGATCTTCAGCCTCACGGTGATCTGGATCATTGCCATTCCCATCGGCATCTATTCGGCCGTGCGGCGCTACTCCCTGGCCGACTACACCTTTACGGTGTTCGGCTTCCTCGGCCTCGCGGTCCCGAATTTCCTGCTCGCGCTGGCCGTGATGTACATCGTCTTCGTCTATTTCGGGCAGGACGTGGGCGGGCTCTTCTCCGAGGCCTATGTCGATGCGCCCTGGTCGTGGGACAAGGCGGTGGACCTCGCCGGCCACATCTGGCTGCCGACGCTGGTCCTGGCCGCGTCCGGCACCGCGAGCGTCATCCGCATCATCCGGGCCAACCTCATCGACGAGTTGCACAAGCCGTACGTGATGGCCGGCCGCGCCAAGGGCCTGCCCGAATTCCGGCTCCTGATGAAATACCCGGTGCGGCACGCGCTCAACCCATTCGTCAGCGGCCTCAACGACATCCTCGTCGACATCGTTTCCGGCTCGACGATCGTCTCGATCGTCATGGGGCTGCAGACCACGGGGCCGCTGTTGCTGCGCGCGCTGCGCGACGAAGACTCGTACATGGCCGCAGGCTTCATCCTGATGCTGAGCGTGCTCACCGTGGTCGGCACGCTGCTGAGCGATCTGCTGCTCGGCTGGCTCGACCCCCGCATCCGCCGGCAGTGGGGCTAGCGATGGACGCAACCAGCACCGGAACGGATGCCTCTGCTCCCCGTCCCCGCAGGAAGGCCAGGGGCCTCGGCTACGAGAACCAGTGGGCGCTGACCTGGCGCAAGTTCACGCGGCACCGGCTCGGCGTGGCCGGCGGCGTGGTGGTTCTGCTCCTCTACATCGTCGTGCTGATCCCGGAATTCCTTGCTCCGGTGACGCTCGACGACGCCAACACGAAATATGCCTATGCGCCGCCGCAGGTGATCAGCTTCGGCATCAGCGACGAGCACGGCTGGCACTTCGAACCGCATGTCGACGCCTACAAGGCCAAGGTCGACTACAACAGCGGCAAGCGCCTGTTTGCCGACGATCCCGACACTCCGATCGACGTCGGCCTGTTCGTTCATGGCGAGGCCTACAAGCTGTTCGGGCTGATCGACGGCGACATCCACCTTATCGGACCGGTCGAAGCTGGACAGCCGTTCTACCTGGTCGGGGCCGACCGGCTCGGGCGCGACATCCTGAGCCGCACCATCTACGGCACGCGCATCTCGATGACGATCGGCCTCATCGGCGTGGCGCTCAGCCTGTTTTTCGGCATCCTGATGGGCGGCCTCTCCGGCTATTTCGGCGGCACCACCGACCTCATCATCCAGCGCCTGATCGAATTCATCCAGTCCGTCCCCTCGATCCCGCTGTGGATCGGTCTCGCCGCCGCCATCCCGCAGGACGTCTCGCCGATGGAGGTCTATTTCCTCATCACCGTCATCCTGTCGGTAATCGGCTGGACCGGGCTCGCGCGGGTGGTGCGCGGGCGGTTCCTCGCCATGCGCACCGAGGACTTCGTCAAGGCCGCGCAGCTCGACGGCGCCTCGACCTTCCGTATCCTCTTCCGCCACATGCTGCCGAGCTTTCTGAGCCACATCATCGCCGTGGTATCGCTCGCCATCCCCTCGATGATCCTGGCTGAAACCGCCCTCTCCTACCTCGGCATCGGGCTCAGGGTCCCGATCGTGAGCTGGGGCGTCCTGCTGCAGGAAGCCCAGAACGTCCACACCATCGCCGGCGCGCCATGGCTGCTCCTGCCCGGCCTCGCCGTAGTGATCGCCGTGCTGGCGCTGAATTTTCTCGGCGACGGCCTGCGCGACGCCGCGGACCCTTATTCGGGTTGAGGCCGATGGACGCCGCCACGCTCCTCGAGATCGCAGACCTCCACGTCAACTTCGCCCTCAGCGGCGGCGATGTCGGCGTCATCCGCGGCATCGACCTCACGCTGCCCAGGGGCAAGACCGTCTGCCTCGTCGGCGAATCCGGCTGCGGCAAGTCGGTGACCGCCAAGGCGATCCTCAGCGTGCTCGACCGGCCCGGCTACGTCGCCTCGGGCCACATCCGGCTGGCCCAGAAGCAGGGCGAGCCGGTCGACATCGCGGCGCTCGACCCGCGCGCGAAACAGCTCCGGCAGATCCGCGGCGGCGAGATCGGCATGATCCACCAGGAGCCGATGAGCTTCCTGTCGCCGCTCTACACCATCGGCAACCAGATCGTGGAGGCGCTGCGCCTGCACCGGCGGCTCGACAAGAAGACGGCCGCCCGGGAAGCGATCGAGATGCTCCGCCACGTCGGCATGCCCGAGCCCGAGCAGCGTTTCGACCGCTATACCTTCGAGCTCTCCGGCGGCCAGCGGCAGCGCGCGATGATCGCGATGGCGCTGGTGGCGCAGCCGCGGCTGCTGATTGCCGACGAGCCGACCACCGCGCTCGACGTCACCACGCAGGCGACCATCCTCGAGCTGCTGCGCCGCCTGCAGCGCGAGCGGCAGATGACGATGCTGTTCATCACGCACGACCTCGGCGTGGTCGCCGAGATCGCCGACGACGTGGCAGTGATGTATCTCGGCAAGATCGTCGAGCAGGGCCCCGTCGGCGCCGTGCTCGGGGATCCGAAGCACCCCTATACTCGCGGCCTGCTCGCCTCGATGCCGCGCCTCGACCGCCACTTCAAGGCGCCGCTCAACGCGATCCGCGGCAACGTGCCGTCGCCGGCGGCGCGGCCTGCCGGCTGTTCCTTCCACCCGCGCTGCGACTGGGCCCGAGCCGGCCTCTGCGACAGGGTCGAGCCGCCGCTCTTCCCCGAAGCTCCGCAGGCCGTGGCTTGCCACGCCTACGGTCCCGACGCGGCCCTCTTCAGGCGCGAAACGCGCACCCCGGCAGCGGCCGCGCCCGCATCCGGCCCGGCCGCGCACGCCGCGGGCGAACCGCTGCTCAGGGTCGAGGGCCTGAGCAAACGGTTCACCATCGCCACCGGCTTTCTCTCGCGCCGCGCAGGCGAAGTACGCGCCGTGAGCGATGTGGAGTTCGACATCCGGCGCGGCGAGACCCTCGGTCTGGTGGGTGAGAGCGGCTGCGGCAAGTCGACCCTCGGCCAGACGCTGGTCGGCCTCTACCGCCCCGATAGCGGAACCGTGCGTTTCGATCCAGGCGATGCCGCGCCGATCGAGGTGGCGAAGGCCGATCGCACGCAGAAGCGCCGGCTGCGCACCGAGCTGCGCATGGTGTTCCAGGATCCGACCGGCTCGCTCAATCCCCGCTTCACCGTCCGCGACATCATCGGCGAAGTGCTCGAGGTCAACACGTCGATGGGCCGCCGGGCGATCGACGTCCGGGTCGAAGAGCTGCTGGTGCAGGTCGGCCTCAGCCCCGACTATGCGACACGCTATCCGCACGCCTTCAGCGGCGGCCAGCGGCAGCGCATTGCCATTGCCCGGGCGCTGGCCTCGTCGCCGCAGCTTATCGTCGCCGACGAGGCCGTATCGGCGCTCGACGTCTCGGTACAGACCCAGATCATCAACCTGCTGCGCGACCTGCAGCGGACGTTCGGCCTGACCTATCTGTTCATCTCGCACGACCTGAGCGTCGTCGCCAACATCTCCGACCGCGTGGCGGTGATGTATGCCGGCCGCATCGTCGAGATGGGGAATGCCGAAGCGATCTTCCGCGCCCCACGACACCCCTATACCGAGGCGCTGCTGGCCGCCGTTCCGGGCCAATCGCACAGGCGGCCGGAGATATCGTCGCGGACTGAGGGCATTCCGTCGCTCGCGGCTGCAGAACTTGGCTGTAGCTTCGCGGCCCGTTGTCCGTATGCCCAGGATCGCTGCCGCAAAGAGCGGCCGGAGCTGGAGACTGGGAGCGGCCCGCAAGCCACGGCCTGCCATCGCGCGGACGAGCTCAGCCTCTTCTCCCCCGTTGGCCGTGCAGCGGATGACCCAAACCGCCTCGCCTAAAGCGCCGGCAAGCCCTCGTGTACGAAGGGAAGGCCACAGTTCGGCGCCGAGAATTTATTTGGGCCGAAGCGGCCGAACGCGGACGGCGCGACCGCAGATACCGCAGCCGATCCTGCCAGTGGTCGGCTCCAGCACCTCAACACCCCTCGCGGGCCGCCCATCCGCTGTGTATCTGTTCCGCATGGAACGAGTGTTCTTCACGGATAGTACGAAAAAGGGCGTCAAGCGGGAATTCTGCTTCACCCATGGCCACGGGAACGGGCTCCCGATGGTCGTGGAGCACATCCAGACACCCAATGGGCGGTTCGTGGCCTATTACGACTTCGAGGAGTTCATGATGATCTCCTCAGGCGGCGCCGCGTCTGCGTTTCTCGCTATCGTTCGCGATGCAATCCTGCCGCCGGAGCTTCGTGATGGCCCATCCATCCCGGGCGACCGGGAGGCAAAGCGCGCGCCCGTCGCCCTGAGGTCATTTTCCGACACCCATCGATAGACCCACTGCGCCGCCGGCCTGCACGCCGGGGCCCCGCATCCCCAGGCAGGCCTGGAGGGGATGCACGGCGCCTGCCTGACTGCCCTCAACGCCTGTTGCGCAGCCGTAATGGCATCACGGGCGGCTCGACCCAATCCGGCTCGAGCCACGCATAGTCGGTCGGCGAAGAGGGCAGTCCCTTCGCCTTGCGACGGGCTTCCTCGCGGTCTCGCTTGCGCTGGGCCACGCGTTCCTCATGAGCCTCTTGCTGCCGCTGCCTGGCTTCATCCCGTATCCGCATGGATCTCGGTGAGTACCAATCGTCGGGCTGATGCCCGAGCCGCCAGCCGCCTGAATCATCATCGACCATGCACCGATGTTCGGGTCGGTTCACGTCATCGGCAAGCCGCTACAGGTGGTGGCCCTTCTCGGACCGGCCCCCAAGTCGGCCCGCGATGCAGAGGCCGGCGTCGCGGGCCACAGAGTCCGTCCGGCTAGGCGGCCACCGCCAGGGTGCCGCCCGACACGGGCTGGAAGGGCGGCATGGAGACAGGGGCGGGAGGCGGATCGTCATCGTCGTCGTCGTCATCGCGGCCTTGGCGCCATAGCCGAGAAAGCCTGGACCAATGCCCACGGCGGAGCGGCGCGGTGTCTCGATCGCGATCGCCAGAGTCGGTCGCAGCCGTCCCTCCGCCATCAACAAGCTTCAGGGCGTAAAGAGGGCCGACATGCGTGCGGTCGTCGGTGGGGTTCAAAGAGGTTGGATTTGGTGCGGTCATCTCCGATTGCTCCCAGGTTGACGCCCCCGGGCAATCGTCCGAGGGCTTCCACATGAGATTCTACAAGTTTGCGGTTCAGGCGGCCTTTTGGGAGCCGGTTCCCTGCTCGAGCTGCTTCTGTTCACCAGCCTGGTTCGCGGCGCTCGGGATCTGAGCGCCGATTTCGATCTTGCGCGGCTTGAGCTGCTCAGGCACCTCGCGAACGAGGCCGATCGAAAGCATGCCGTCTTCCATCCTGGCCTCAACGACCTTCACGTGGTCGGCCAGATTGAAGACCTGCTTGAAGTTGCGGCTCGCGATGCCGCGGTGCAGCAACTGACGCTCATCACGCTGATCCTTGCGGCCCACCACCGTCAGGTTCGAGCCCTCCTGGGTGATCTCGATCTCGGACTGCCTGAAGCCGGCGACCGCCATGCTGATGCGGTACTGATCGTCGCCGAGCTTTTCGATGTCGTAGGGCGGCCAGTCCGGCCGCTCATTGCCATCGAGCAGGTCAAAGAGCTGGTCGAAGCCGACCGTCGAGCGATAGAGGGGGGTAAAGTCGAAGGTTCTCATAGCCACATTCTCCTTGGAGCAACATGAGTACGAGGGGTTCGCCCAAAGGCGTCACCCCGTGGACAACCGGGCCTTACAGCTCCCGGCGGCGATGATTTGAGGAGAGCAAAAGCGGGGTTCAAGGGCTGTCCCGCGATTTTTTCCGGCCCGCCGCCTGAG
>DATMTK010000244.1:0-10140 GCA_035564755.1 Devosia sp.
CGACACCGGCCTTACCCTCAAGCGTCTCGAGCGCGACCTGGAACAGACCGGCGCCGCGCGCGTCGTCTCGCTCGGCGACAGCTTCCATCGCAGCGAAGGCACCCAGACCCTGCTCGATGCCGACCGGCTGCGGCTGATGGCGCTGCTCGGCCGCGCCCACTGGACCTGGCTCAGCGGCAACCACGATCCGCTGCCGCACACCCTCGGCGGTCTCTGCGCCGACCGCCTCGAGCACCGCGGCATCACGCTGACGCACGAGCCGCCGCGTACTGGCCGGGCCGCGATCGCGGGGCATCTCCACCCGGCCGCGACCGTCGTCGCCAATGGCCGCGGCACGCGCCGGCCCTGCTTCGTGCACGACGGCAGGCTGCTGCTGCTGCCCGCCTACGGCGCCGGCACCGGCAGCATGAACATCCTCGGCCCGAGCTTCGCGGGCCTGTTCGACCATGCGTCGCTCGAGGTCACCATGCTCGGCCGTAACCGGCTCTATCCGGTGAGCACGCGGCGGCTTGTGGGTGGCATCTAGCCTCTTGCACATCGAACGTATCTTGGTAAGATACGTTTGTCGGCGAGGCACGCATGATCGTTTCGACGAAAGGCAAGCTGGTCGAGCAGGTCGCCAGAAATCGGACCTGTCCAAAAGGGTTTCCGGCCGACGCATTTGATCGTGCCAAGAATAAGCTGGCGATGGTCAACGCTGCGACAAGGCTCGACGATCTCAAGTCGCCGCCTGGTAATGAACTGGAGCTCTTGGGCGGCGATCGAAAGGGACAGCATTCGATCCGCATCAATCGCCAATGGAGAGTATGTTTCCGTTGGACTGCCGCAGGGGCAGAGGATGTTGAAATCGTCGACTATCATTGAAGGAGACGGGCGATGAGTTTTCGCATCTATCCGCCGGTCCACCCGGGCAAAATCCTCCGCGAAGAATACATGGAGCCGCTGGGGCTGACTGCCTATGCGCTGGCCAAGAAGCTCAGGACGTCGCGTGCGCGGATCGAAAGGCTGTCGCGGGAGCAGGTGCCCGTTACTGTGGATACCGCACTGCGGCTGGGCCGCTTCTTCGGGACGACGCCCGACTTCTGGATGAATCTGCAGACCAGCTATGATCTGACCCTGGCCGAGGATCAAAAGGCTCCATGGCTCGACGACATTCCGGTCAACGCCGCGGCCTGACTACCTTCGGAACATCACGCCCGCGAGCCAGCCTGTGCCCAGCGCCAGCACCACGCAGACCAGGCCGTAGAGCAGCGGCTGCTGCCGGCTCGCGGCGAACACGAAATTCTCGAACCCTGTCTTTCGCACCGTGAAACCGTCGCTGTGCTCGGCCACCACCTGCTTGTCCTTGAACACGTAGGTATGGGCGAGGAAGGGGCCGTTGGCCACGTCGCTGGGCAGCGTCACCTGCGCCACATAGGCGGTGGCGGTGAGGAAGCGCACCGCGTCTTCCTTGACCGCGAAATGTCCCTCGGCCGTCATCAGCCGCACCAGCTCGGTGCCGAACTGGTAGGCCCGGAACGGGTTCTGGTCGGTCGAAGCCGCCTCGGCCTGCTCGATCGGCATCAGCTTTTCGGCCTCGATCACGCCGGTCGCCGCGATGGTGTCGAGCTTGCCGCTCGCCAGCACCGTATAGAAAGAGGGAAACTTCCTGAACGTCACCTGGTCGGTGTTGGTCCAGATGCCCCAACTGTTGGTCTTGAGCCGCGTTACCCGGTCCTGCAGCGGGCCGGTGACCACCACCACCACATTGTAGGGCCCTGTCGCAATCGCGTTGGGATCGCTCGATTCGATCGAGCCGAACAGGCTCAGCACCGCGCCGTCGAAGCTCGAGGTGATCTGCACCGTAGCGCTCGACACGGTCGAAGCGAGCTTTTCGGCCGCGACCGGCGTCGCCATCAGGCCGCACGCCGCCAGCGTTGCGATGAGACGCCTCATTGTACCCCCGCCGCGGTGAGCACCGCCATCGAGAACGGGTTGGCCGGCGCCAGCACCAGCGTTACGCCGAAGCGGATGGCGACCCCGAGCACCAGCAGCGCCAGCAGCGCGCGAAGCTGGTCGCCGCGCAGATACTTGCCGGCTGAAGCGCCGAACTGTGCTCCCACCGTGCCGCCGATCATCAGGCAGAACGCGAGGAGGATATCGACGCTCTGGCTGGTCAAAGCCTGCAGGACCGTCGTCACGCACATCATGGCGACGACCTGCAGCAGCGACGTGCCCACCACGACGTTCGCGGGCACACGCAGCAGATAGACCAGCGCCGGCACCAGGATGAAGCCGCCGCCGATGCCCAGCAACGCCCCCACCCAGCCGATGAAGACGCCGATCACCAGCACCGGGATGACACTGATATAGAGCCGCGATTTCTTGAAGCGGATCCGCATCGGCAGGCCGTGCATCCAGCTGTGCTGGCTCGGCAGCTTGTCGCGCACCACCACGCCCGAGCGCCGTCGCAGCAGCGTGCGCACCGCCTCGATCATCATCAGGATGCCGACCGTACCGAGCAGCAGCAGGTACGAGACGGAGATGAAGAGGTCGAGCTGGCCCATGGCGCGCAGCAGCGAGAACGTCGCGACGCCGGCCATCGCGCCGATGGTGCTGGCGAGGATCAGGTAGAGCGCCAGGTGCAGGTCGATGCCGCCGCGCCGGTAGTAGCTCAGTGCGCCCGAAGTCGAAGCCGCCGCCACCTGCCCGGTCACCGAGGCCACCGCAACGGGGGAGGGAACGCCGGAAAAGATCAGCAGCGGCGTCAGCAGGAAGCCGCCGCCCACGCCGAACAGGCCCGAGAGAAATCCGACCGCCCCTCCCATTCCGATAAGGAAGAAGAGGTTCATCGAAAGCTCGGCGATTGGCAGATAGATCTGCAAGGCGGGCTCGATTGCACGCGGGCCACCGGGTCCGCGCTGGGGCTCTACAAAGAGTCGGGGGCCGCGAGGCTTGCCTCACGTCCCCTGCGGTTCAGGCCCTCACCGTCGTCCGCACTTCTGACGACAATGAGACGGTCGCATTGTCACACCGGCTGGCTGCCCAGCACGGCGAGCAGCCGCGGATTGATCTGTCCGGTCTGATTCATGCCGGTGCCCGCTTCGAACGCCTTGATCGCATCGGCCGTCTTCTTGCCGGCGACGCCGTCGGCGGTGCCGACGTCATAGCCGAGCTTGCCCAGCGCCTTCTGCACGTTGGCGACAATATCCTTGGTGGTGATCGTTTCGCCGGCGTCGAAGGTCTTGCTCCAGGTGCCGATGGGGGCGAAGTTGGCCTTGAGGTCGATCGGGTCCGGCTTGAATGCATTCACTTCGGCCGTCAGCTTGTTGACCGTATCGGCGTCGAGCGACCGGGCGATGTCGTCGCGCGCCTTGGCGGCGTCCTTGTCGCCGCTCAGCGCCGCAATGGCGAACCACTTGTAGGACTCGCTGAGGTTCTGCGGCACGCCCAGCCCCCGGGCATAAAGCATGCCGAGGTTGAACTGGCTGTCGGTGAGCCCCAGCTTGGCCGCCGACTCGAACCATTTGGCGGCCGAATCGAACTCCTGCTTGCCGAGCTGGCCGCCGGCATACAGTGCGGCCAGATTGTGCATCGACATGCGGTTGCCCGCTTCGGCCGCACGCTCGTACCAGAGCTTGGCGCTGTTGAGGTCCTTGGTCTCGCCGTTGCCGTTCTCGTACAGGCTGCCCAGCCGGTACTCGGCGGGCACGAAGCCCTGCGCTGCAGCCCGCTCGTACCAGGTCGCCGCGGCCTTGTAGTCCTGCGGCACCGCGCGCCCCTCGGTGTAGATTGCCGCAACCTCGAACTGCGCGCGTGGGTCGCCATCTGCGGCGGCCTGCCGGAGATCGGCCGGGCCGACATTGTCCGGCGGCGGATCGACCTTCACCGGGCTCGCGGCATCGGGCGTGGCCGTGAGTGGCGCGACGGCCGGAGTCGCGGCGGGCTGGGTCGCATCGGCCGTTTCGGCTGGCGCGCTGGCCGCAGGGGCGGTGGTTGTCGCCGACCCGGCGATGGGCGCGAAGGTATTCGGCATCGCCTGCATCGGCGAGGTGGTGAAGCCTTGGGCGGCAGAGCTGTTGATCGAGCCGGTTGCCGTCGCGTCGGTTTCCGCGATCACGCGCGGCGGCATCGCGGCCGAGCTGTCGTCGACAATCGGCGCGCCCTGCACGTCCTCCGCAATGTCGCCGGTCGTGGCCGGGGCGGCGCTGGCGCTCGACGTGGCCGTATCGCCGGCGTTCATCCGCTGCGCGACGAGGTTGATGGTGAGGAAGCCAAGCGCCACCACCGCGGCGCCCAGCAGAATGGCCTTCCGGTGGCGGCTGAGGAAGCTCTCCTCCACCTCGATCGAAGCGCCGGGTTGCTCCGCCGTTGCGGGCTCGACGGCTGGCGCCGGGGCCGCCGCCGGTGCTGGTCCCGCCGGCTCGGGCGTGAAAACCTTGCGCGCCGGCTTGGCCTTCTCGGCCTTTGCCGGTGCGGCGGCGGGCTCGGGCGTCGCCGCGGGCGCCTCCTCGCTTCCGCTCACATGGAAGCGGGCGAGGGCGCGGCCGATCAGCGAATTCGAATTGACCTCCGCCTTGGTGGGCTGCTGGCGCTGCGCAGCACGGCGCGCCGCTTCGATGAAGGTGTTGGTGCGCGCCGGAGCGGCCGGTGCCACCTCGGGAGCCGATGTGGCAGGACCGATTGCCATGTTGAAGCCGAGGCCGGGTTGCGGTGCCGGCGGAATGGCGATCTTGTCGGGCTCGAAGCCTGGCGGTGCCGGCGGTGGCGGCGGGGCATCGTAACGGGCGGCGAGGGGGGTGTCGTCCTCGAGGCCCGGATGGCGCATCCGGTGGCCGGTCCGCGCTTCGAGCGCACTCGCGACCGGTCCCGTCGGCTCCGGAAACGGTATCGCGCTGAGCGGTGCGTCGTCCGCGGGATTGCTCAGCATCGAATCGGCGATGCCGCGTGGGGCCGGCGCCGGCATGGCGCGCTCGACATCGGCGATGATCGACGCGATGTCGGACTTGCGCACCAAATCGGAGCCCGGCTGGAAGCTGCGCTCCAGCAGCGAGTTTTCGAGACGCTGCAGCCGCTCGTTGACCTCGCTGATGCTGGCCTGCATGCCGTCGAAGGCATCGACCTCCGGGTCGCGCTGCATCGACTGCAGCATGCTGGTAATCCGCTGCTCGAGCCCATCGATGGTCTGCGCGATCGCCGGGTCGGACACCATCGGCGCGCGCTGCATCGCTTCGGCGGCGCGTGACGCGACCATCTCGGCCATCGCCTCGACGTCAGGCATCTGTGCCGGCTCGGACTGGTAGAGCCTGGCGAGGCCCGAGAGCTGCTCGCCGGTCTGGTCCATGCGCGCCACGAGCTGGCGCACCTGCGCTTCGAGCTGTCCGATGCCCGGATCGATCGGCCGCTCGCCGATGCGGTCGCCCAATGCGCCGATCTGGCGGCCGATCTCCGCCATGTCCTCGCGCGTCGACAGCGTCTGCATGTGCTGCTCGATGGCGTCGAAACGCGGTGCCAGCGACACGATAACGGCGTCGCGCAGCGCGTTGAGATCTTTGCGCAATCCATGCAGCAGCCGGTCGCCGCTTTCGATATCCGAGATACGGCTGTTGAGGGCGTCGATCAGCTCGACGAGGCTGTTGGGTCCCTGCGTGCCGTCGCGCATGGCCTCGGTGAAGCGCGCCATCTCGGCGGTGATCTGCTCGAGGTCTTCGGGGCGCAGCGAGCGCTGCCGCTCGAGCGCGTCGATGCGGTCGTAGACGCTGCGGACGCTGTCTTCGATGGAGCGCATGCCGTCCTGGAAGGCCTGGCTCTCGACCGGGTTCTGCACCCGGTCGGCATAGTGCACCTGCAACTCGGCGAGCTTGCCGACCGTCGAGGCCACGTCGTCGAGGCGCCGCGTCAGCGTCTGGATGTCCATCTCGCGGCCCTGCGACATGATCTTGCCCAGGCTCGCAATCTGGCCCTCGAGCCGCTTGACCTGACCGGTCTCGCCCACGGCGCCGGCCAGTAGCTCGACCACATGCGCGAGTTGCGCCACCTGGTCGGCCACGTCCTTCACATTGGCGCCGGTCTTGATCTGCGTCTTGATCTCGCCCTCGAGACGTTCGAGGCGGCCACCCAGCCCCGTCACCGAGTTGGCGAGACGGTCGAGCAGTGCCGCGTCGAGCGCCCGCTCCGCCGGACCAGACGGAGGAGCGGCCGCCGGCGGCGCCATGCGCTGCGTGTTGGCCGGCTGGCCCTGGCGGGCGCGGATCTGGTTGATGGCGGCCTGCAGGCTGTCGCGCGGGTTTGGCGGCATCTGCGGCGGCATCGGCTCTTCGAAGCGGTGGATGGCCCGCTGCACCGAACGCAGCGCGTCGCGATGACGGGCGTCGCCCTGCTCGACCATCTGGTGGCGCATGTCCTGCGCGCGCTCACTGTATTGCGGGGTGCTTCGCGAGCGCGCCACCTGATTGTCGACCTGGTCCAGCAGGGTCACCAGTTCCTGGCGGAGTGAGGACCACTCGGATGGATCATGGTCGATGTCGGTCGGGTGGGACTGCTGATACGCGCGGGCCATGGATTATCCCAAGCACCTGAAAAGGAGCGCTCGGCCGGAAAATCAGCGGACGAGTTCAGTCCGCACTGTTAACGGACATGGTAAAGAAGAGATTAAACCATGATGCATTTTGCGACTCCGCCGGCTTCGCCCTAAGTGGCATTGGTGCGCGCAAAACCGTCCGCTAAAGGCATATGTGTATGAGCCGGATCATCATCGTCGACGACCATCCGCTGTTCCGCGCCGCCCTCCGGCAGACGCTTGCCATTGCCGCGAACGTCGAGGAAGCCGGGGATCTGGCGGCCCTCAACGCCGCCCTGGAGGCCGATCGCGACTGCGATTTGGTGCTCCTCGACCTCAACATGCCCGGCGCCCACGGCCTCTCCGGCTTGCTCCTGTTACGTGCGCAATACCCTGAGATTCCGGTCATGATCATCTCCGCGGTCGAGGATCTGAAGGTTATCCGCCGGACCTTCGAGCTCGGCGCCGCCGGCTATCTGCCGAAATCCGCCGGCCCCGCCGACATCCGCGCCGCCATCGCCACGGTGCTAAAGGGCGAGGTGTTCGTGCCGCCCGGCGTCAGCCTGGGCGCCGACGATGAACAAACGCTTTTTTCCCGCCGCCTCGCGACCCTGACCCCACAACAAATCCGCGTGCTGATGATGCTGAGCGACGGGCTGATGAACAAGCAGATCGCCTATGAGCTCTCGATCTCGGAGGCGACGGTGAAGGCCCATGTGTCGTCCATCCTGCAAAAGCTCGACGTCGATAGCCGGACCCAGGCCGTGATCGCCGCCTCGCGCATCGAGCAGGGCCAGTTCGAGACGCTGCTGTCACCTGACGCGGCCTGAAAGCCCTGGAAATCCTGGCCCTTTGTCCGCGCAGCGGACAATTATCCTAGGCCTTTCGCCCGGGCTTTTGTGCCCGCTGCGCCGCCAATCCGCCGATCACGGCGCGCAACGCGGCCGGCTTCACGGGCTTGGTCACCACCGCGATGCCACGCTCTTCGGCGAGCGCGCGAACTGCCGGTGTCCGATCCGCGGTGACGAGCGCCGCCGGGAGGTGACCTCCCACATTGTGCCGTAGCCACTCGACGGCATCGAGACCGGATGTCTGGTCGAGGTGATAGTCCATGAGCACCAGGTCCGGCAGCCAGCCGGTGAGCAGCTGGTCGCGATCGATGTCGCGCAGCGACCGCGCCGAGCGGACCTCGCAGCCCCATCCGCGCAACAGCCCCTCCATCGCATCGAGCACGGCGCGCTCATTGTCCACGCAGAGGATCTTGAGACCGGCGAGGCTTGCCGTCTCCGCCGGCCGTTCGCTGTCCACCGCCACCAGCCGCTCGATTCTGCCCTTCGGCAAGTAGAGCGAGAAGCGAGATCCGCTGCCCTCGACGCTCTCCAGTTCGAGCGTCAGTCCCATGGCGGCCACCAGCCGCTCGACGATCGACAGTCCGAGCCCAAGTCCCTGTGCCATCCGCGCGCCCTGGTCGAGACGGGAGAACTCGGCGAACAGCAACTGGTGCTGGTCCCGCGAAAAGCCGATGCCGGTGTCGACGATGTCGAGCCGGATACGGGCGCCGCGTCGCCGGCAGCCGACGAGGACCCGGCCGTCGGGGCGGGTGTATTTGATGGCATTGGAGACCAGGTTCTGGACGATGCGGGCCACCAGCGCGCGGTCGGCGTTGGCGACTGCGGTGCTGTCGACGAGCCGGAGTTCGATCGACTTCTCGCGCGCAAGGGGGGCGAACTCGATCGCCACCTTCTGGATCAGATCGCGAATCTGGAACGACGCTGGCACCGGCTTGAGCGCTCCAGAGTCGATCCGCGACATGTCGAGCAGGGCCGACATGATTTCTTCCACAGCATTTAGCGAGGCCTCGATGGAACGGGCGAGGGCGTGCATCTCCCCATCCTGTGCCCGCTCGGTCAGGGTCGCCGTATAGAGCCGGGCGGCATTCAGCGGCTGCAGCAAGTCGTGGCTCGCGGCGGCCAGGAACCGGGTCTTGTCGCGGTTGGCCGCATCGGCCTTCTTACGGGCGCTTTCGAGCTCCGAATTGACTCGGAGGAGGGTGGCCGTACGTTCCGCCACCCGGCCTTCGAGGGTCTGGTTCGCCTGCTCCAGCGCTTCCTCCGCACCGACCCTCTGGCTCACATCGGAGAAGCTGATCACCAGCCCGCCATCGGGGAGTCGAGAAGAGTGAAATTCGAGAATTTCGCCTTTTTTCCCAATACGTTGCGTCACAGAGCCGGCGGCGTTTGTGAGCACTTCCACGCGCTCCGCCGCAAGCTGCAAGGCATCGCCGGCGCCCAAATCGCCACGCCGCCCGACGTAGAGCGCAAGGTCATAGAGTAGCGTTCCAACAGTACAGAGGCGCTCCGGCAGATCGAGCAGCTCGCGGTAGCGGCGGTTGCAGGCCATAAGCCTCAGGTCGGCATCATAGACGGCCAGCCCCTCGGGGATGAAGTCGACCGCATCGCGGATACTGATCTCGGTGGCGGGAGGTGTGTCCATGAGCCGGTTCCAGTGGATCGCCGCTCCGCATTCTAGAGCGCCGCTGGTCCAACTATCATGCGGAGAGCGCGCGCGGGCAAGTTGACACTAAGTCTTGCCATTGCATTCCGGCGCGATCTGCGTGATTCTCCGGCCACTGCGAATCTCCTGATTTGCAGGGCGCCGTCGGGAGGGTCGGCGACGCGAGTGAGTGGACAGACCGCAGAGAGGTCCCATGTCGCTGTACGAGGAGTTCCGAGACATCGTAGTCAACGGCAATGCCGCCCGCCGCGCCCAGCGCGCGACCACTGTGACGGCATCGAGCACCATCGTCACCTCCCTCGGCGATGATGTCCTCCCGCCGGTGAGCGGTCTCATCCTCGGCCGGCTCGATCTCTCGGATATGTTTGTCGGGTTGGGCAATCCGAACAGCGTTGCAGTTCCTTCCCTCGCTGCCGTTAGGCAGCCGGGAGCGCGGCGCTTACTATCGGTTTGTTCATCAATGCTGTTGTAAAGTTCCACATTGTCGCCCCTGTCTTGTACCTCGTCGTCAGGAGCATCAATGCGGTTAGGCATAAACAGAAAGCTGCGGCTCCGCCCGCTCAACCACCAGCACTAACAAAGGAAGAAGTTCTCTTGACCGATCTCCGTGACACCAAGTCAATGCCGATGGCTGCCGCCAAGGCTCCGTCGAAGACAGCCAAACCGGCCGCCAAGAAAGTCGCCGCGAAGCCCGCCACTGCTGCCAAGGCTCCGGTGAAGAAGGCCGCTGCGAAGAAGGCTCCGGCCAAGAAGGCCGCCGCCAAGAAGGCCCCGGCCAAGAAGGCCGCCGCCAGGCCGGCCGCCGCCAAGAAGGCTCCGGCCAAGAAGGCCGCTGCCAAGAAAGCTCCGGCCAAGAAGGCCGCTGCCAAGAAAGCCGCCAGGAAGTAAGTTCTACTCCGGCCGCTCGGCCGGACCGGACTGACACAATAGGGCCAGCATTCGACGAGGATGCTGGCCCTATTCTGTTGCGCCCTTGCCGGTGTGGATTTCGACGAAATGTCGTTTGACAATATTCCTGATGTAGGAATATTTACCTACCAGATGGTGCTAGCGCCTACGAATTAGCCCGCTCGGACGGAAATTGTGCC
>DATMTK010000245.1:0-5270 GCA_035564755.1 Devosia sp.
GCGCTCGAGCGGACGCTCGCGGTGGAAGATGGCCTCGTGAGCATGGACCGCGCGCAGGACGTGGCGCAGGTCGCGGTGGTCGATCGCCACACCGGCTCGGGCAAGGTGGTCAACGCCTTCGTTTCCGGCTTCGGCTACACCGCCGATTGCGCGGTGGCGGCGACGGTGGCGCATGACAGCCACCACATGATCGTGGTCGGCACCAATCACGACGATATGGCGCTCGCCGCCAACCGGCTGCAGCAGGTCGGCGGCGGCTTCGTCGTCGTCAGCAGGGGGCAGGAGCTGGCGCTGGTCGAGCTGCCGATCGCCGGCCTCATGTCGGACGAGCGCGCCGAGGTGGTGGCGAAAAAGTCCGAGCAGCTCGTCGTGGCGATGGCGCAGTGCGGCTGTACCCTCAACAATGCAGTGATGCAGCACATGTTTCTGGCCCTGCCGGTGATCCCGCAATTGCGGGTCACCGACCTTGGCCTCGTCGACGTGACGAAATTCGATTTCGTCGACCTGTTCGTCCAATGAGACCGCCGCGAAGCCCCGGCGCACCGCCGGCTGTTCAGCGCCGCCGGGACGAATGGGTAGGGTTAAGCGATTGTTAAGGGCGCGGTGGGAAAAGTCCCGATCGGGAATGCACATCTGGTCGGGGAGACACGACCTTGAACGCCTCAGCCTTCGTGGTCGGCCCCCGTGCCGGGGCCAGCGCCGCGCTGCACGATCTGGCACGCGTGGTGGGATTCGACACGGTCGAGCGGTTCGCCGGCCTCAACGCCGTGGAAAAGCAGCTCCGCGACACGCCGCTCTGTTTCTTCCTGTGCGCCGAAGTGCCGGACGTCACCAGGCTGAAGCCGATCGCCGACTCGATCCGGTTTTCGCCGAGTGCCGATATCCGCTTCTCGCCGCTCATCTATTTCTCGCGGGCGCTGTCGGTCGACACGATCAAGCTGTGCATCAAGATGGGCTTCGACGACGTGATCGCCCTGCCCTACACCAGCGGCGATCTCAGCGAGCGCATCTTCCGGCAGGTCGGCCACATGCAGACCTATTACGAGACGGCGACCTATTTCGGTCCGGACCGGCGCAACCGCACCGGCAATCCGCGCTCGACCGGCAGCGACCATGGCGGCGGCGAATACCGGCGCATCGAGATCATGCGCAACCCGCTGACCGGCGTCGACGTGCTGCGCGACGATTTCCAGGTCGTGCTCTAGCCGCGACAGGGTTGTTTCATCGGCGGCTGACGATTAAAGCTCACGGGAACATTTTCGTGAGCTTCCCCGATGAGATTCGGCCTCAACCTGCCCCCGCACTTCCGGGTGTTCGCCGCTTTTGCGGTCTATTCCTTCTGCATGGGCAACATCTTTCCGCGCCTGCCCGACATCCAGCACCAGATGGGTGTGCCGGAAGGCGCGCTGGGCCTTGGCCTCATCGGCACGCCGGTGGGCACGCTGATCTCGCTGACCTTCGCGGCGCCGCTGATCGAGCGCATCGGCTTCCGCCGCGCGCTGCTCGGCGCCATTCCGCTGCTCGCGGTCTTTTATGCGATCGCCGTGCACGCCCCGAGCCCGCTGGTGTTCTTCTTCCTGCTGCTGCCGGTGGGGCTGCTCATCGGCTGCATCGAGATGATCATCAACACCGAGGCCGACCGGACGGAGCACCTGCTCGGCCGTCGCATCATGAACCGCTCGCATGCGTTCTGGAGCATCGGCTTTTTCACCGCCGGCCTCTTCGGTTCATGGATGGCGCAGCTCGGCGTCTCGCCGCAGCTCCACCTGCTGATCGTCATCCCCATCGGGCTCATCGGCGTTGCCGTGCTGATCGGCCGGTTCGAACCGGCGCCGCACCGCGCCGGCGGCAGCACCGACCAGACGCCGCGCTTTGCGGCTCCGACGGGGGCCATCATGGTACTCGTCGGGGTAACGCTCAGCGCCATGCTGCTCGAAGGCGCCAGCATGGACTGGTCGGCGATCTACATGCGCAACATCTTCAACCCCGGCCCGTTCATGACCGGCATCGCGGTGGCCTGCTTTGCCTTCAGCCAGGGAGCGATGCGCTTTTTCGCCGACGGCTTCGTGGAACGGCATTCACCCGAAGGTGTGGCGCGGGTGCTGCTCGGCATCCTCCTGGTCGGGACGCTGATCGTCTTCTTGCCGGTCGTGCCGCAACTTTCGCTGCTGGGCTTTGCGCTCTGCGGCGTCGGCACGAGCGCATTGTTCCCACTGGCGGTGTCGGCGGCGGCGCAGCGCACCGACCGGCCGGCGGTGATCAACGTCGCGGCCTTCGCCCAGAACTCGTTCGTGATCTTCCTGCTCGGGCCGCCGCTGCTCGGCGGGGTGGCGCAGGAATGGGGCATCCGCTGGTCGTTCGGCATCGGGCTGCCGCTCATCATCCTGAGCTTCGTGCTGGCCCATGCGCTGGGCAAGAAGCCGGTGCCGCATGACGAGGTCGTGCCCGCCGAATGAGCGCGCCGGAACTGCCGCAGATCGTCGATTTGAGGCAGTCGCCGACCGCCCTGAAGGTGCAGCGCGGGGTCATGCGGCTCCTGCGGTCCACCTACGATTTCTGCTGTTTCGCCGAAGTACCGCTGGCCAATGGCCGGCGCGCCGACGTGCTGGGCGTCGGGCCCAGGGGCGAGATCTGGATCGTCGAGATCAAGTCCAGCCTCATCGACTACCGCGTCGATGCGAAGTGGCCCAACTACAAGGACTATTGCGACCGCTTCTTCTTCGCCAAGCCGCCGGAGCTGGAGGCCGAAATCTTCCCGGCCGACGAGGGCCTCATTGTTGCCGACGGGCACGGTGCGGAGATTTTACGGCCGGCGGCCGACACCCCGCTCGCTTCGGCGCGGCGCAAGGCGCTGCTGCTCAAGCTGGTGCGACTCGGGGCCGACCGCGTGCACCAGTTGATGGACCCGCTGACCGGAAGCGACGCCGGCTGATGCGGCTCGACCGGCACAACCGCATCCGCGCGGTGTTCTTCCTGCACGCGATCAGCTCGGGCGGCCTCTATTCGCACGTGGCCGACGTGCAGAACGCGCTGCATATCGATGCGCAGACGCTCGGGCTGGTGTTCCTGGGATTTCCCATCGGCTCGATGCTGGTGTTCCTGTTCGGCAGCCAGGTGCTCGAGGCGGTGGGGACCAAGCCGATCCTGGCGACCTGCATCCCCGGCCTGCCGGTGGCGACGGCGCTGTTTGCCGTGATGCCGACCCCGCTGACGCTGTTCCTGTTCTTCGTCGTCTATGCGCTGTTCTATTCGCTGCCCAACATGGCGATGAACATCGAGGCCGACCGGGTCGAGGCATCGTCGCCGCGGCGGGTGATGAACTCGTGCCATGGCGTATGGAGCTTCGGCTATCTGCTGGCGACGCTGCTCGGCACGCTGGCGACCGGGCTGCACATGACGCCGTTCATGCACCTCGGCCTGCTGGCGCTGCCGCTGGTGCCGATCGCCTTGTGGGTGACGCTCGGGCTCGATCCGGCTCCGTCGCGGCCGCACAGCGCGCACACGGTGCGCCGGCTGTCGCTGCCGACGCTGCCGATCCTGCTGCTGGTGGCGTTCACCATCGGACCGAACATGCTCGAGGGAAGCTTGCGCAACTGGAGCATCATCTACATGCGCGACAGTTTCCTGGCGCCGGGCTGGGTGGATACGCTGACGCTTCCGGTGTTCCTTCTGGCGCAGAGTATCGGGCGGCTCAGTGCCGATACGTTCGTGGCGCGGCATGGACCGGTGCGCGTTGCGCGATCGCTCAACGTCGCAGCTTTCACGGGCTGCCTGCTGGTGGTGGTGGCGCCCAATCTCTATGTGGCGCTCGCCGGCTTTCTGCTCGTCGGCATCGGCGTTTGCGCATCGTATCCGCTCACCACTTCCGCTGCGGCGCGGCTGGGCGATCGGCCGTCGTCGCAGAACGTCGCGTCGCTGACGCTTGCAGTGCAGCTCATCATGCTGGTGTCGCCGGCGCTGCTTGGCTGGATCGCGAGCAATGTCAGCATCCGCGCGACGTTCGGCATCATCCTGCCGGCAATCGTCCTGTCGCAATGGCTGGCACGCTATCTGAAGCCGAAGAGCTAGTCTTCGCTCGATTCTTCGTGGATCACCGTTCCAGTCGCCTTGATCGGGGTGACCGGCGTCGGGTTGGGGATCACCGGCGGCACGCCGAGCTTGTCCTTGAGACCGGCCATCAGCTTCAACCGCTCGGCATCGGACGGCGCCGCCTGCAGGCGATTGCTGAGGTCGAGCACGAAGCTCGAATAGGCGTTGTACCAGTCGGCATTGATCTGGTTGAGGTCGAGGCGGCGGGCCTGCGGCTCGAGCGTGGTGCGGCCGCCGCCGGCGATGAGCTCCACCGCATCATCGAGCAGCGGCATGATCACCTGGTCGCCGGCGATGCCGGTGGCGAGCAGCGCGTTGCGCAGAGCGGTGCGCTCCTCGTCCTCGCCATGGGTCAGAAAGATCGCGCCGTGCGCCGGCAGCCTGGCCTTGATCCAGGCCATGAGCTCGGAATGATCGGCATGGGCGGAGTAGTTGCCCATCGAGCGAATGCGGGCGCGGACCGGGATCTCTTCGCCATGGATGCGGACGGATTTGGCGCCGGACAGGATGATCTGGCCGAGCGTACCCGGCGCCTGGTAGCCGACGAAGAGCACGGTGGCGTTGGAGCGCGGCAAATTGTTGGCGAGATGGTGCTTGATGCGGCCGGCGTCGCACATGCCGGAGGCCGACATGATGATGGCGCCGCCCTTGATCTGGTTGATCGCCTTGCTGTCGTCGACCGACTCGATGATGCGGAACGATGGATCGTTGAACAGCTCCTTGGCGCTGAGCTCGACGTCGTCGAACATCGCTTCATATTTGCGATAGACGGCGGTGACCCGGCTCGCGAGCGGGGAATCGAGGAACACGCGCGACGGCGCGATTTCCTTGTTCTTGATCAACACGCCAATGTCGTGCAGCAGCTCCTGGCTGCGCTCGACGGCGAAGGTCGGAATGACGAGATTGCCGCCGCGCCCAAGGGCGTCCGTGATCTCCTTCTTGAGGTCCTCGCGGCGCTGGTCGAGCGTATAGGGCGGCCGGTCGCGGCCGCCATAGGTGGATTCGCTGAGGATGTAGTCGAAGCCCGACGGGGCGTTCGGGGCCTTGTAGAACACTTTTTCATCCGGCCCGAGATCGCCGGAGAACAGGATGGTGACAGTCTTGCCGCCCTCGTCTTCGACCTCAACCTCGATCGAGGCGGAGCCGAGGATGTGGCCGGCATTCCAGTAGCGGGCGCGGAC
>DATMTK010000246.1:0-7222 GCA_035564755.1 Devosia sp.
CTCAACAGCCGGCTTAGCCGCCGTGACAGCCCCAAATTGGTGTGGACGATGCTCATGACCTTCAATTCAAGGCCGTTCACACTCGGCGAAAAATAGGAGGCCCGGGCAGCCGGGCCTCCCGACAATTAATAATCCATCGCCGGCATCGGCGCGGATTTCTCTTCCTTCGGAACCTCGGCGACGAGCGCCTCGGTGGTGATTAGCAGCGAGGCCACCGACGCGGCGTCCTGCAGCGCCGTGCGCACGACCTTTGCCGGATCGATCACGCCCGCCTGGACGAGGTCCTGATACTCAGCGGTGGCGGCATTGAAGCCCCAGTTATAGTCGGAGCTTTCGAGCAGCTTGCCGACGATATAGGCGCCGTCCTCGCCGGCATTCTCGGCGATCTGCCGCGCCGGTGCGCGCAGCGCCCGGCGGATGATGTCGATGCCGGACTGCTGGTCGTCATTGGCGGCCTTAAGCCCATCGAGCGCCTTGATCGCGCGGAGCAGCGCGATGCCGCCGCCCGGCAGGATGCCTTCCTCGACCGCGGCACGCGTGGCATGGAGCGCGTCGTCGACACGGTCCTTCTTCTCCTTGACCTCGACCTCGGTTGCGCCGCCCACCCGGATCACCGCCACACCGCCGGCGAGTTTGGCCACGCGCTCCTGCAGCTTCTCCCGGTCATAGTCGGATGTCGTGGTCTCGATCTGCTGGCGCAGTTGCGCGACTCGACCATCGATATCGGTTTTCTGCCCGACGCCATCGATGATGGTCGTATTGTCCTTGTCGATCACGACCTTCTTGGCGCGGCCGAGCATGTTGATCGTAACATTCTCGAGCTTGATGCCGAGATCCTCGGAGACCACATTGCCGCCGGTCAGGATCGCAATATCCTCGAGCATGGCCTTGCGGCGATCGCCGAAGCCCGGTGCCTTGACCGCGGCGATCTTGAGCCCACCGCGCAGCTTGTTGACGACCAGCGTGGCGAGCGCCTCACCCTCGACATCCTCGGCGATGATCAGCAGCGGCCGACCGGACTGGACGACCTTCTCGAGCAGGGGCACGAGCGCCTGCAGGTTCGAGAGCTTCTTCTCGTGGATCAGGATGTAAGGATCGTCGAGTTCGACCTTGAGCTTCTCGGCATTGGTGATGAAGTAGGGCGACAGATAGCCCCGGTCGAACTGCATGCCCTCGACCGTCTCGAGCTCGGTCTCGAGGCTCTTGGCCTCCTCGACCGTGATCACGCCTTCGTTGCCGACCTTCTCCATCGCTTCCGCCAGGATGCGCCCGACCTCCTCGTCGCCGTTAGCCGAGATGGTCGCGACCTGCGCGATCTCACTGTTGGCGTCGACCTTCTTGGCGTGGACTTCGAGATCCTTGACCACCGCGCCGACCGCGAGATCGATGCCGCGCTTGACGTCCATCGGGTTCATGCCGGCGGCGACCGCCTTCGATCCCTCGCGCACGATCGCCTGGGCCAGCACGGTTGCGGTGGTGGTGCCGTCGCCCGCCTTGTCGTTCTGCTTGTTGGCCACTTCGCGCAGCATCTGTGCGCCCATATTCTCGAACTTGTCGGCAAGCTCGATTTCCTTGGCGACGGTGACACCGTCCTTGGTGATACGGGGCGCCCCGAACGACTTCTCGATGACGACATTGCGGCCCTTGGGACCGAGCGTCACCTTCACGGCGTTGGCCAGCGTATCCACACCGCGCAGCATGCGGTCACGCGCGTCCGACGCAAACTTCACTTCCTTGGCAGCCATCTGCCTACTCCTTTCTCAAATTCCTTCCTGATGGTTAGAGGGATGGCAGGCGGCTCAGGCCGCCTGCTTGAGAGGCACGACGTTGTCGATCACGCCGAGGATGTCGCTCTCCTTCATGATGAGCAGATCCTCGCCGTCGATCTTGACCTCGGTGCCCGACCATTTGCCGAACAGGATGCGGTCGCCGGCCTTGACGGACAGCTCGACAAGCGTTCCGCTATCGTCCCGCGCGCCGGGGCCGACGGCCACGACTTCTCCTTCCTGCGGCTTTTCCTTAGCGGTGTCGGGAATGATGATGCCGCCCGAGGTCTTTTCCTCGGCTTCGATGCGGCGGACGACCACACGGTCGTGCAAGGGGCGGAAATGCATGCATAACCTCCAGATGCAAAACAGGTTGTGATGTCCCTGCCGTTCATCTGAACGACAGGTTCGCGTGAACTAGGAAAAGAGATTTTCGGGTTCAAGAGGGCGAATGAAAATTTCTGGCACTCGCCTTCTCAGAGTGCCAATTCAGCTCTTTTCAGCAACATGCGATGATATCTCCCTCTTGACGCGACTCGGATCAGCACCAAATTCTCGTGCCGCGTGCGGCGCCGCACGCATGAGGAAGGAGCGACACAAGGAAAGGAGCCACGGCCATGTCGCAGCCATTTTCCCGTTTCTTGCATCCCTTCGACGTTGCACACCACCCGAGCCTGGAGCCGGAAGTCAAACGCGCAATCCTCGCCTCCTGGGCGTCCGACCGCTCCGCGGTAAAGGACCAGCCGGCGATGCGAAAGCCGCCCGGCGCCAAGCGCGCCGTTCCGATCGACGAGGTCTTCGCCGCCATGCGATCGCTCGATGAACCGCGGACTGACGGCCGACAGCTGCAATGAGTGATCGCGGCTTCATCGCGCAGCTGGAGGGCTACGGTCTCACCACAGCCGAGATCCATTACTACCGGCCCGATGCGCCGTCGCTTCTCCAGCTGTTCATATGGCAGGAATATGATCTTGCGCCCGACTTCCCCACGCTGTTCGATTTCCTCGACCATTGGCGGCGCGAGATCGAGGCCGCACTCCATTCGGTCCGGATCGCCCATGGCCGGCTGATCGGACCCACCGAATGGCGCGCGGTCGATGGCATCATCCCGCTCCCATGACGCGCGGTCTTGGCGAGCGCTGGCGTAGGCGAGGCGGACGGACAGTCCGCCTCGTCCTTGTCTTCGACGACATCATGGAATTCGCGCTCGCACTGCTGTCAGTGCCGCCCGATGAGCTTGAGACGCTGGGCTGGACCTTCGCCGACCGTAAGCGGCTCCTCGATCATTTCCTGCGGTCCGGCAAGGCAGCGCAGCGCATCCCGCGCGATGCGTTGGGGCAAAGCCTGATCACGCTGCGGCTGCCGCGACGGGACCTCGCGCCGCTTCAGCGCTTCGCCCGCCGCGAATTGCCGAAGGCCGCTTCCAACGCCGCGATGCTCGATCGAGTTCTTCGGGTACTCGACGGGGCCGCATAGCGGCGGATTCAGCCGGCCAGGAACGGCGCGGCCGCGAGACCGTCGAAGACGAACTGGACAGCGAGGCCGGCGAGAAGCACACCGGAGATGCGGCCCACGACGTCGGCACCGGTGCTCCCCAGCAGCAGAACAAGGCGGTCGGCTGCGAGCATGGCAAGCCAAGTTAGAATCATGCACGCGACGATCATCGCGAGCACGCTGCCGCCCGCGATCCAGTTGTCGGTGCGGCCCATGACGAGCACGGCGGCCGATAGGCTTCCGGGGCCCGCGATCAAGGGAAACGCCAGCGGAAAAACGGCGATGTCGCCAGGCCCTTCGGCTTCCCGGCGCTCGCCCTCGCTAATCGACGAGAGTCCGGGACTGGAGAAGGTGAGCGTCAAGGCCTGGAGGAACAGCAGCACGCCGCCTGCCACCCGGAATGCGGGCAGCGAAATATGCAGGAGCGAAAGAACGACGCCACCCGCCACTGCGAACAGCAGCAGCACACTGGCAGCGATCGTGACCGAGCGCGTGGCAAGGCCGATCCGCTCGCTGCGGTGAATTCCGGCCGTCAGGCTGGCGAAGACCACCGCCGTCTCGATCGGACCGATCGTGACGAGCAGGGTGATAAAGGTGGAAAGGATGCTGGGTGATATGTGCATGGGTCAAGCAACGGAAAACTTGCAAAGGGAGCGGCACCCACGCCGCTCCCTTATGACTCAGGTGGCTTTGAATGAGCTGCCGGGATGGCCGACAGCAGGCTGCGTCATGTGCGGCGCATTCCATCCGTTCGGTTCGGGTGCGCGACAGCCGCGGGTGGTCCTTCACGGCAGTCACCGGAGCTGTTTGACACGACCTTCGGTGGCTGCCCCGAGCCAAGCGAGTTGACCTGAACGCTGCGGCTGCAGGTGCTTCCGCCGTTGGTCGTCGAGACGAAGCTGTAGCTGACGGTCCCCGGAGGCAGGCTGCGCAACGCCGTCAGGTCGATCTTCCCGTCATCGGCCATTGCTGGGAGCGGCAAGGCGCGAACCCGACGCATCATCAGGTCGCTCTGCCGGTCCATGTCGGCCGCGATCCGATCGAACGGCGCGAATGCGGCCGGCTCGAATGGATCGAGCCAAGTGATCGGCGCAAGGCTGGAGACGGGCGCGACCGTGACCTTGGGCGCGACATCTCCCTCATATTCTACGCGGGCGACCGTACCGTCCGGCAGGCCGACCTTCATCACATGGCTGTCATGGCTCGCCGCAAGCGCGGTACCGATGGCGGCGACCGCCGCCACGCCGGCCAGGACGGCTGTACGGATTTTTCGCATCAATCCTCTCCTCTGATCATGGTGAATGTGAAAATGCCATCCCCCCGACGCCAACCGCGCTTCCCGAGCCCAGCGCGCTTTCAAGCGCGGCCGGATAGCGGCAGCAGCATCGTGCGTGCGGACCTGTTGGCCAGCAGCACAGCACCGGCGTCGGTTCCGCTGGCAGGCGACTGGGAAGCGGATGCTGGCGACCCGGCGCGCCATGGAGCGAGAAGTCCAATCCCTGGCGCCGGCAATAGCCCGCTGCGGTCTCCAGATCGGAAAAGCGCAGCTCGATCGCCTCGAGCGGATCGCCGCCGCCGGTCCATCCGGTCAGGGGATCGGCCACGGGCTGCCAGCGCGGCGCGAAGCGCACCCGCCATTGCCCGCGCCCGCCGCGTCCGCCTTGGTTAGTCGCGCGCGGCACCGGCTCGATCACGGCTCGCGTATCTGGCGGTAGCGCGCTCGACGGGCATGACCCAGCGTGATTATCATTGGCAATTGGCCCGGAACCGAAGTCCCGGGCCAGGCCGTCAGGCCGCCTTGCCATTGACCGGGATGCGGCGAACATTTTCGTTCGCCGCCTCCGTCTTCGGCAAGGTGACTGTCAGCACGCCGTTCCTGAAAGTTGCGGCGGCGTGGTCACGGTCGATGCCCTGGGGCAATCCGATACGGCGTTCAAAGCGGCCGTAGCTGCGCTCGGTATAGCCACGATCGTTGTCTTCGACCTCGGACCGCTTCTCGCCGCGAAGCGTGAGCACACCATCCTCGACGGTAATCTCCACGTCCTTCTCGTCGAGACCCGGCAGTTCCGCCGTGACGCGGATTTCCTTGTCGGTCTCGCCGAGCTCGACATGGGGCCAGCCGGCAACGCGGTCGAACCCGGCTAATGCGGGCACGCCGAAGCCGCGGAAGACGTCGTCGAACAGTCGGTTCACCTCGCGGTGGAGCGAGAGCAGCGGGATGGTATCACTGTCGCGGCCGCGCTCGGCGCTGACCGGGACGGGGAGCCGGTTTTCCTGCCGGCTCCAGGGAATGAGATCACGAAAAGCCATGATGGTCATCTCCTTTTCTGGCTGGAAGGGGCAAGGCCTGCCGGCCCGCCTGGGGCGGCGCCGGCAAACCTGTTAATCAGGGTATCAGGCCGCTTCGCGGGCCTCATCCCTGTGCGCTTCGATCTGATCCTGGGCAGCCTTGCCGCCGCTGATCTCGATCCGGCGCGGCTTCATTGCCTCGGGCACCACGCGCTTGAGCGCGATGCTCAGCAGGCCGTTCTCGAAGCGGGCATCGCCGGCTTCCACGAAGTCGGCAAGCTGGAAGCGCCGCTCGAACGCGCGTGCGGCAATGCCGCGATGCAGATATTCGCCCTGGCCGTCGTCCTCGGCACGCTTGCCGGTGACGGTGAGCTGATTCTGCTGGGCCACCACCTCGATGTCCTCGGGGCGGAAGCCGGCGACCGCCAGCGTGATGCGATAGCTATCGTCGCCTTCTCTCAGAATGTCGAATGGCGGATAGCCGTCGTCTTCGCGCGTGCCGGCTTCGAGCAGGTTGAACAGCCGATCGAAGCCCACGGTCGAGCGCCGGTAAGGTGCAAAGTCAAAAGCAGTGGTTCTCATTTCCAAATCCTCCTGATTGAGCAATTCGGGCATGAGACGCGCCGGAGAGAGCCGGCGCTCTCAATGTCCACCGGACCCGGTTTCCAGCGTCCGGCGAGAAAAATTTAGGAAACAGCAAAACGGTTTCAAGAGAGATTTTTCGATTGGCCGACGCCCCCGTGCCGTCTGCGGTAAGACGATCCGGCCAGCCGCTAAAACCGCTTGATATCGGCCCTTCGCTCCATAGGCGCGGCAAGATCATCGGCGGGAATAGAGCGATTCTGGCACCCGGGGGCGGTGAGCTCGGCATCGAATTGGGCGTGCCGCCATGCGTCGAGCCACGGCCGCGGAACTCAGATGAGGTTTGGTCCGCCAAGGCGCCCGCGTGCCATTGTCAGAACGATCCGCACGCCGTCCGGCCGCCATTCGCGCTCGATGCGGCCGCCGAGTTGTACCGTGGCCAGCCGTTCGAGCTGCCTTCCGAAGCCCTCCCTCTTCGGCCCTGCATCAAGCAACGCTCCACGTTCGTTCCAAATCAGCGAAACGGTATCATCTTCCGCGATGACTTCGATCGTTACGACACCTGATGGCGACGTCAAAGCGCCGTATTTGGCGGCATTCGTGGCAAGCTCATAGAAAATCAGCGCGAGCGCCGTAACGGCTCCGCCGGCGAGGTCGAGGTCATCACCGATGATCCGGATGCGAGGGTGATCGGCCCGCATTTGATAAGGAGCGACGATCGTCTCGAGCAGGGCATGCAGCCCAACGGTTTCGCCGGCTCCCCCGAAGGGGGTTTTTGATATCGTAAAGGCATGCGCTCGCGCCAACGCCCCCAGTCGATCTTGCACGATGGTCGCCAATTCCTCGACACTGCCGGTCTCGCCCGCGCTCAAGCGCACTAGACTGGCGGACAGCGTGAACAGGTTCCTGATGCGATGATCCATCTCGCGCAGCAGCAGCTGTTGCTGCTCCTCGGCACGTTTGCGTTCCGTGATATCCCGGGCGATCGAGGATGCGCCGATGATCGTGCCGGTGGCGTCGCGCAGCGGCGAGACGCTGAGCGAGATATCCACCAGGCCGCCATCCTTGCGTCGCCTCACGGTTTCATAATG
>DATMTK010000247.1:0-8221 GCA_035564755.1 Devosia sp.
TGCCGCACGTGTGGCCGCCGTGGCGCAGGCGCCCGTGGTCCAGCCGCGGCGCAGCGGACGGTCGGGCGGAGCGGTATCCTCGGGGTCGGCCATGAAGGGTCTATAGCATGAGCTTTGCCGCCCTCGACGCCCTCGATTGGCCCGCTTTCGACCCCGGCACCGTGTGGCTTGTCGGAGCCGGTCCCGGCGCCCCCGGCCTCCTGTCGCTGCTCGGCTATCACGGCCTGCAGCAGGCCGATGTCGTGGTCTACGACGCCCTGGTCAGCGACCGTCTGCTCGCCCTCGCCAATCCCGCGGCCGAGCGCATCCATGCCGGCAAGCGCGGCGGCAAGCCGTCGCCGAAGCAGGCCGACATTTCGCTGCGCCTGGTCGAGCTGGCCCGGTCCGGCAAGCGTGTGCTGCGCCTCAAGGGCGGCGACCCCTTCATGTTCGGTCGCGGCGGCGAAGAGGCGGGTGCGCTCGCCCGCGCCGGCATCCGCTTCCGTATCGTGCCGGGCATTTCGTCCGGCCTCGGCGGCCTCGCCTATGCCGGCATCCCGGTGACCCATCGCGACACCAACCATGCCGTGATTTTCCTCACCGGCCATGACGAAACCGGCGAGCTGCCGCAATCGGTCGACTGGGCGGCTGTGGCGACTGCGGCACCTGTCATCGTCATGTTCATGGCGGTCAAACATCTGGGCGCCATCGCGGCAAGACTCGTCGCCGCCGGCCGCGATCCGCGCGATCGCCTCGCCGTCGTCAGCCACGCCGCCTTGCCTGGCCAGCGTGTCGTGGAAGCAACCCTCGCAGAGGCCGCGACCCTCGTCGGCCTCGAGACGCCGGCGCTCGTCGTGCTCGGTCCCGTCAGCCGCTATCGCGAGGTGCTCGACTGGTATCGCCCCGAGCTCAGGTCCAATGCGCTCGGCTAACGCGATAATTGTCGCCGCGCCGCGCTCGGGTTCCGGCAAGACGCTGCTGACGCTGGGCCTGCTGGCGGCGTTGCGCAGGCGCGGCCTCGCGGTCGCGCCCGCCAAGGCCGGCCCCGACTATATCGACGCCGCCATCCTGAGCCGCGTCGCTGGCATGGAGGCCGTCAACCTCGATCCCTGGGCGATGCCGCCCGACCGGCTCCGCTCACTCGCCGCAGGGCAGGCCACCGGCGCCGATCTGCTTCTGATCGAGGGGGTGATGGGCCTGTTCGATGGCGCCGCCGACGGTACCGGCTCGACCGCCGATCTTGTCGCCGCGTTGAAGCTGCCGGTGATCCTCGTCGTCGATGCGCACAAGCAGGGCCAGTCCGTCGCCGCCCTGGTGCAGGGCTTCGCCCGCTTCCGCGCCGGCGTCGAAATCGCCGGGGTGATTCTCAACCGCGTCTCGACGACACGCCACGAGGCGATGCTGACCGCGGCGCTGCAGCCGCTCGGTATCGCGATCCTCGGCGCTCTGCCGCGCCGCGACGGGCTCGTCCTGCCGGAGCGTCACCTCGGCCTCGTCCTCCCCGACGAGATCGCCAGCTTCGACGCCGTCGTCGGAAGCGCCGCCGAGGCGGTCGAGGAGTTCGTCGATCTCAACCGACTGCTTGCTCTGTCCGGGCCACCAGCTCCGCCCACCAGCGCGTCGCCCCGGCTCCCGCCGCTCGGCCAGCGCATTGCCGTCGCCCGCGACGAAGCCTTCGCCTTCCTCTACCCGCACCTGCTGGCCGATTGGCAAGCCCTGGGCGCCGAACTCACCTTCTTCTCCCCACTCCGCAACGAGCCTGCGGCAACGAATAGCGACGCCGTCTATCTTCCCGGTGGCTATCCGGAATTGCATGGGTTGAAGTTGGCCGCGGCGACCCGGTTCCATGCCGGTCTGATCGCCGCCCGCGACCGCGGCGCCCTCGTCTATGGCGAATGCGGGGGGTATATGGTCTTGGGAGAAGAACTAGTGGATAAGTCAGGAAGTCCATACAAAATGGCAGGGCTTCTGCCGGTCCGCACCGACATCAGCCGGCCTCGCCGCACCCTTGGTTACCGCCGCCTGTCGCATGCGAGCCCCCTGCCATGGCCGGCCAACCTCACCGGTCATGAGTTCCACTACTCGTCCGGCGCCGGAGCCGATCCGCTGTTCGCCGCCACCGACGCGCTCGGCACGCCCCTGCCGCCGATGGGCGCAGTCGTGGGTCGCGTCATGGGGTCTTATGCGCACGTGATCGACGTGGCATAGCTCACCTACAAACCATCGATCATGCGCGTAAAATGCGTCCGCAAAGGGCATATGTGTGCATGCAAAAAAATCGGCTCGAGAGGCGTCGTTGACCAAAGCGCTGATGTTCATGGGCACCGGCAGCGATGTCGGCAAGACCCTCATCGTCGCCGCGCTGTGCCGCGCCTACGCCAATCGCGGGCTGCGCGTCGCGCCGTTCAAGCCGCAAAATATGTCGAACAATGCGGCAGTTACGGCCGATGGCGGCGAGATCGGCCGGGCCCAGGCGCTGCAGGCGCGGGCGGCGCGGCGCGAGCCGTTGACGGCGATGAACCCGGTCTTGCTGAAGCCCGAGCACGAGACCGGCGCCCAGCTCATCGTCCGCGGCAAGCGCGTCGGGTCCTTCTCCGCCCGCGATTACTGGCAGCAGCGCTCGACGCTCATGCCGGAAGTTCTGAAGGCATTTCAGGAGCTTAGCGATGCCGACCTGGTCCTCGTCGAAGGTGCCGGCAGCGCCTCGGAGGTCAATCTGCGGGCCACCGACATCGCCAATTTCGGCTTCGCCCGCGCCGCCGATGTCCCCGTCATCCTCATCGGCGACATCGATCGCGGCGGCGTCATCGCCTCGCTCGTCGGCACCTTTGCGGTCATCGACCCCGAAGATCGTGCGCTCATCCGCGCCACCCTGGTCAACAAATTCCGTGGCGAACATAGGCTCTTTGAGGACGGAAAAATCGCCATTGCACGCCTTACGAACGTGCCGTGCCTGGGCCCCATTCCCTATCTCGCCGAGGCCGCGCGCCTGCCCGCCGAGGACTCGCTCGCCCTCGATCGCGCCGAGCCGGCGCGGCCCGGCCGCTACGTCGTCGCCGTCCCGCGCCTGCCGCGCGTCTCCAACTTCGACGATCTCGACCCGCTCCGCGCCGAACCCAACGTTTCGGTGGTGGTGGTCGAGCGCGGCATGCCGCTGCCGCAGTCGGCCGATCTCATCCTCATCCCCGGCAGCAAGGCGACCCGCGCCGACCTGATGGCGCTGCGCGAGGCCGGCTGGGATACCGACATTGCCGCCCATGTCCGTGCCGGCAAGGCCGTGCTCGGGATCTGCGGCGGCTACCAGATGCTCGGGCGGACCATCGCCGATCCACACGGGATCGAAGGGACGCCCGGCGTCACCGATGGCCTCGGCCTGCTCGATGTCGAGACCGTACTCGGCCCGGCAAAGGAACTGCGCGTCGCGAGCGCGACCCATGTCGCGAGCGGCGAGCCGATCTACGGCTACCACATGCACATGGGGGTGACGACCGGAGGCGACACCGCGCTGCCCTTCAGTCGCGTCGATGGCAAGCGCGAAGGGGCGACCAGCGGCCGAGTCGCCGGAACTTATTTGCATGGCCTCTTCGCCTCCGACCGATTCCGCCACGCTTTTTTGAATGGCCACGCCGCGCTGGGCGTCCAGTACGAGGCAGGCGTCGAGAGCGCGCTCGATGCCCTTGCAACGCAACTCGAGCGTCACCTCGATCTGGACCAGCTGCTGAGTTTCGCCAGCCCGGTCGGTCGTTGAGCGATGGCGTGGCTGCTCGCACCGCTGGCCCTGTTGATCGAACGCGCCGTCGGCTATCCCCCCCGGTTGTTCCGGTTGATCGGGCATCCCGTGACGTGGATGGGGGCACTGATCACCTGGCTCGACACGCGGCTCAACCAAGGCGCCAATCGGCGGCTCAAGGGCGCCGTCATGCTCCTCCTCCTCCTGCTTACGGGGCTCGCGATCTCGCTGCTCGTCGTCGCGGTCACGCGGCGCGTTCCGTTCGGCTGGGTGCTCGAGGCCCTTATTGCCTCGAGCCTGTTGGCGCAAAAGGAGCTTGGGCGAGCCGTGAAGGCCGTGGCCGACACCCTTGCGGTGTCGCTCGACAGCGGCCGTTCAGCCGTCAGCCATATCGTTGGGCGCGATCCCGACACCCTTGACGAGGCCGGAGTTGCCCGGGCCGCGATCGAAAGCCTGGCGGAGTCGACGTCGGACGGGGTCGTGGCGCCGCTGTTCTGGCTGCTGATCGGCGGGCTGCCGGGCATCGTGCTCTACAAAGCTGCAAACACCGCCGACTCGATGGTCGGTCACCGCACCGAGCGCCATGCCGAGTTTGGTTGGGCCAGTGCCCGCTGCGACGATTGGCTCAACTGGATCCCGGCGCGGCTGAGCGCCCTGCTGATTGCCGGTGCCGCCTTCCTGGTGCGGCGTGCCGATCCCGAAGCCGCCTGGTCCACCGCCTTGCGCGATGCCCGCAAGCACGCCTCCCCCAACGCCGGCTGGCCCGAGGCGGCCTTCGCGGGCGCTCTTGGTTTCGAGCTCGGGGGGCCTCGCGCCTATGCCGGTGAGGTGCACGACCTGCCGCACTTCGGCGACGGCAAGGCCAACCTCACCGCGCTCGATATCCTCAAAGCACTCGAGCTCTATTGGAGCGCGATGAACCTGCTGTTGGGGCTGACGCTCGTCGTGACGCTGCTGCTCTGGCGGTTCCTCCTCCTATGACCTGATGGCGATTGGGGAGCGGGACAAATTCCCAACGCCCGCATCCCACATATTGGCCTTGAGCCGGACCTTGCGTCATAGGCTAAGACCCGTCGCAAAGATCTGCGAGCGACCAGCATGGACACCGCCGCAAACGATGATTGGGTCACGGCCGCGGAATGCGCCAGACGCGTCGGCATCAGCGTGCGTGCACTGCGGCACTACGAGCGTTGCGGATTGATCGTCCCGCGGCGCACGGAGAAACGGTGGCGTCTCTACGGGGCCACCGAGATCGTTCGCCTCAATGAAGTGCTGGCCCTCAAGGCGCTGGGCTTTCGGCTGTCGGAGATCAGCAGCCTGCTCACCGGCGTGCCGGCCGATCTCGGCCGCATGTTCGACGTCCAGCGTGACGTCCTTGAGAGCGCGCGGGCGAAGGCGGAGCGTGGCCTCACCGCTATCGACGCCGCCCAGGCAACGATTGCCGCCGGAGGCATCATTTCAATCGACTGGCTTATGAATTTGCTGAAGGAGACGACCATGAGCGACAATTCGAAGGATACTGTGGCCTGGCGCCGTTACGAGCAGAACCGGCCGCGCACCGAAGTCGCGATCGACAAGGCGCTCTATGGCCAATATGCGGGCGCCTACCAGCTCGACGACGGCACCTTCTATGCTGTCCTCCACAGGGACGGCCATCTGTTCACCCGCGTCATCGGCCAGCCGGAGATCGAGATATTCCCCGAAGAGGCTGACCGCTTCTTCATGAAGGCGCTCCCGGTCCAGGTGACCTTTATCCACAACTCCACGGGCGACGTGACCGGACTGGTTCACCACCAGAACGGCGAAGAGATGAGAGGGGCCCGGATCGATCAGGCGGTCCTGGACGCGGCGGATTCCGCCCTGCAGAAGCGCGTGCGGGAGAAGATTGCTTTTCCACGAAGCGAAGAGATCCTTCGGCGGGTGATCGATGAGGCGATCCGGGGTGAGCCGAACTACCAGGCGATGTCGCCGGCCCTGGCGGCCCTGGCCCGCGAACAGCGCGAAATCGTGCACGCGACGCTGAAGGAGGCCGGCAAACTCGAGGGCCTTTCCTTCAAAGGCGTGAGCGCGCAAGGCTGGGACGTCTACGAGGCAAAGTTCGAGACCGCCAACATGGAGTGGGCGTTCATGCTCGCGGCCGATGGGACGATGACCGGTCTTTATCTGCGCCCGTCGCCGTAGGACGCAAAGCGCCTATTCAGGCTTTGTCGTTTCCGTCACGCTTTCGGTGAGGCGCGGCCCCTTCAGGGTCATCGGCAGCCCGGCGACGACGAAATGCACCTCGCTGCAGATATCGGCGAGGCGTTGGTGTGCGGCGCCGGCGAGGTCGCGGAACATCCGCGCCATGGCGTTGTCGGGGACGATGCCGAGCCCGACCTCGTTGGACACCAGGATCACGCGCGCGCCGTCCGTGGCGCCGAGCGTGGCGATCAATTCGTCGACCGCCTGCGCCACGTCGCGGCCGGCCCCGAGCAAATTGGTGATCCACAGGGTCAGGCAGTCGACCAGGATCACGTCATGGTCTTTCGCCGCGGCCTTGAGGGCGGCCGACAGCGCGAGCGGCTCCTCCAGCGTCGAGAAACGGCGATGCCGATGCTCCTGGTGGAGCCGGACACGCTCCAGCATTTCCGTGTCGAGCACCTGCGCGGTGGCGAGATAGAGCGGCCTCTGGCCGCCGCGCATCGCCATGCGTTCGGCAAAGCTCGTCTTACCCGATCGCGCCCCGCCCAGAACCAGAACATGTCCGCCCATGTCGTCCTCCGATTCGCCCTTAACGCCGGCGCCAGAGATTGGTCGCCAGGGCCGGTTGCGGCAAGCTGAATGCGTGCACCGAAATCGATTGCATATTCCGCTTTCACCGGCCGGGCGAACACATTATGGTCCGCCCGCGCGAGGGGCGCGGCCAGCATCCGGGGTCAGAATTTGACCAGATATTACTTGGGCGTAGACGGTGGGGGCACCAATTGCCGCATCCGCCTCGCGGACGAAAATCTGGTGACTTTGGGCGAGGGACGGGGCGGCCCGTCCAATCTGCAGATTCAGAACGGCGAGCCGGCCTATCGCTCGATCCTCGACGGGGCCAGGGCGGCCTTCGCCGCGGCCGGGCTGCCCGCGTCGGCTTACGCCCAGACATATGGCTGCTTCTGCATGGCGGGCGGGCGCTCGGTCGTCGACCGTGACACCTTCCAGCGCCGGCCATGGCCGTTTGCCGATGTCCGTGTCTATGACGATATCGACGCCGCGCATGCCGGGGCGCTGGGCGGCGAAGACGGGGCGGTAATCATCGCCGGCACCGGCTCGGCGGCGCTCGCCATCGTCGACGGAAAGCGCCACCAGTGCGGCGGCTGGGGGTTCCACGTCGGAGACCAGATGTCGGGCGCCATTCTCGGGCGGGAACTGGTCCGCCGCGCCGTGGAAGCAACGGACGGGCTGGTGTCCGGTTCGCCGTTGACCGAAGCCGTCGTCGCAACGCTCGGCGGCAGCCTCGATGCGGTGATGGACTGGTCATTCCCCAAGCCTGCAACACCGATCGAGTTCAAGGACCGTGACGGCAACGAATTGCCGGTGACCGTGGGGCGCGCGCCCAAGGCGTATGGCGACTTCTCCCGCCTGATTTTCGACTATTACGGCAAGGGCGACGCGGTCGCGCGCGAACTGATCGATCTCGAATTGAGTTACGTCGACAACTATGTGCGCTGGTTCAAGCAGCGTGGCGCCCAGCGCATGGCTGCCACCGGCGGCGTGGGCGAACGCTTGTTTCCGCTGCTGGTTGAGCGCTATGGCAGCTTCATCGTCAAACCGCTCGGGGACAACCTTTCGGGCGCAGTCATTCTCGCAAAGCAGAACTTCGCCGCATGAACTACATCGACAAGAGGCAAAAGAGCGTGTCCAGCCGCATCATCCCCGTCCAGCCTTTCGATTATGTGGTCTTCGGCGCGACCGGCGATCTGACCAAGCGCAAGCTCATCCCGGCACTCTACCACCGGTTCTATGACGGACAGTTCGACGAGCAGAGCCGGATCATCGGCGTCTCCCGCACCAAGTGGAGCGACGAGGATTTCCGCAACGCGGCACGCAAGGACATCGCCGACTTCGTCGAAAAGGAATACCAGGACGAAAAGGTGATCGAGCGCTTCGTCTCGACCTTCTGCTACGTGGTCAACGACGTGACCGACCAGAGCAAGTGGGGCGATCTTTCGACCAAGCTGCGCGACGACCCCAAGATCGTGCGGGCCTTCTACATGGCGATCGCGCCCGACCTGTTCGGACCGACCTGCGAATACATCGACAAGAAGGGCTACTACCGCCGCGACGCGCGCGTGGTGATCGAAAAGCCGCTCGGACACGATCTGCAGTCGTCGATCGAGATCAACGACGAAGTCAGCAAGATCTTCGCCGAGGATCAGGTCTACCGCATCGACCACTACCTGGGCAAAGAGACGGTCCAGAACCTGCTGGCGCTGCGCTTTGCCAACATCCTGTTCGAGCCGGTGTGGAACTCGACCCACATCG
>DATMTK010000248.1:0-6233 GCA_035564755.1 Devosia sp.
AGCGCGCCTCGACCAGCGGCGGCAGCGCCGGCAGCTCGGGAAGCAGCACGCCCGACCGGACAATCGCGCCGAACACGCCATGGACGAGCTTGCGCGGGCCGCCGTCGACCAGCGGCAGCACCGTCGCGATCGCCGCGTGCGGCGGCGTCCCCAGCGCCAGCGCCTGGGCAAGCGCGATCCTCAACGCGAAGCGCGCCTTGGCATCGTCGGGCAGCGGCCGCGCGGTCGCCGAATCGATCAGCGCATCGAGATCGGGCAGCCGCCGCAGCACCTCGGCGCCGATGGCGTGGGCGAGCGCGCGGTCGTTGGCCTGGTCGAGGTCGCGCGCCGCGGCGTCGAGCGCCGCTTCCAGCGCCTGCCCGCGGCGCAGCACCGCATCGAGCAATCTCAGCGCCGCGCGCCGTGCCGGCACGCCGGGGGCGTCTTGCGTCTCGCGTCTTGATCTCGTGCGCCGCTGGGCCAATCTGTCATCCTGTCTTGTCGGGAGAAATGCCCATGGGCCGCCGCCCGCCGCACGTAAAGCCGCCAGCGCACCTTTCGGAGAACCCGCCGGTGCCCGAGCCCGATCCGATCGAGCCCAAGGCCGAGACGCCGGATCCGCTCGGCCTCAGTCCGACTCGCTACGGCGACTGGACGCTGAAGGGAATGGCGGTGGATTTCTAAAGGGCCACGGCGCCAGCCCGCACGTGCGCATGGCGCATCCTCAAGGAACCCACCGGAACGAACGCGCGGCTCGCGCGTCGAATCGCGCGTGGTGATGCGTGATCTTCTCGCCGACCGGCGATGGCGCTGGACGGCGAGTGTGGTCGTCATCGTCCTCGCGCTGCTCGCGATCGCCGCCAATTTCCCGTTCGGTTGGCTCAAGCCCGATCTCGAACGCGCCTGGTCGCGCCGCATCGGCCGGCCGGTGACGATCGGCGCGCTACAGCGCGAGACGTGGTTCTCGTTCACCCCGACCATCGTCGTCCGCAACGTCCGCGTGCCGCAGCCCGCCTGGGCCGGCAAAGGCGATTTCGCGACCGTTGCGCGTGGGGTGGTGCGTTTCAACGTCTTTTCGGCGCTGTTCGGCCATGTCCGGCCGAGCAGCATCACCGTTTCCGGGCTGCGCCTGGCGCTGGTCCGCGACGCCGGCCATCGAGAGAACTGGCGCCTGGGCGCCGCAGGTCTCGGCGGCGGCGGGCTGGCGCTCGACCGGCTCGAGCTCAGCGACGCGCGTGTCAGCTACCGCGATGCGGTGCAGGATCGCCGGGCAGCGCTGGCGCTCAGCGCCGATCGGCGGCATGGCGTCATGGTTCAGGGCAAAGGCACGATCTGGGGCCACAAGGTGACGATCGCCGCGCACGGCCCGCCGATCACCGATGCCGACACGCGCTGGCCGTTCACCGCGCGCCTCACCGGCGACGCCGTCGGCATGACCGCGACCGGCACGATGGCGCACCCGCTCGACATCGCGCATTTGACCGCCGAGATGACCGCGCACGCCAGCGACCTCAAGCTGATCGACGCGATCATCGAGGCGGGGCTGTTCGGCACCCAGCCGGTCAAGCTCGCCGCGCATGTCGTCCACGACGGCAAAAGCTGGACGGTGAGCCACCTCAGCGGCACCGTCGGGCACTCCGATTTCACCGGCCACATCACCTCGAAAAAGGTCGGCGACCGCGTCAAGCTCGCCGGCGCGGTGACGTTCGGCCGGCTCGACTTCGACGATCTCGCCTCCGATGCCGGCCTCGCGCGGGCGCACCGGCTCGCCGCCGAGACCGGGCGCCGACTGGTGCCGAACACGCGGATCAACCTCGCGCATATGGGGCCGGCCGACGGCGTCATCACGGTGAATGCGCGCCGGCTGGTATCGAAGACGCCGTCGTCGCTGACCGCAATGCGCGGCACGCTGACGCTCGACCACCGCCGACTGACCGCCGATCCGTTTCGCGTCGATCTCACGCATGGCCACGTCAGCGGGCGAATCGTCATCGACCAGCGCGACGGCTGGCCGGTGCCGCGCGTCGCCATCGCGCTCGATCTTGCCGGCGCGGACCTGCCGACGCTGATCGGCGGCGGCGGCGAGGTCACCGGCTCGGTCGTCGGGCGGGCGCGACTCGTCGGGCGCGGCAGCACCTTCCGCGAGGTGGTCGCCGATGGCGACGGCCGCATCGGGCTGGTTGCGCGCGACGGCGTGCTGCCGGCCAAGGTCGCCTCCGAGCTCGGCTTCGACATCGCGCGCACGCTGACCACCGGCGATACAAAGCGCGCCGGGCTGCGCTGCATCGCGCTGGGGCTGGCAATGCGGAACGGGGTCGGCACGCTCGATCCGCTGGTGATCGACACGACCCGCGCGCAATCGCGCGGCACCGGCACGGTGCACTTTCCCGAGGAGACGCTGGCGATCCGCCTGACCGGCGCCCCCAAGGCGAAAAGCGTGCTGCGCCTGCCCGCCGCGATTATCGTCGGCGGCACGATCGAGGACCCTCATGCCGCGCTGCAAAAGGGCGCCAAATCGTTCGGCAATATCCTGAAGGCGATCGGCCGCTCGATCACCGGCAACCAGCCGCCCCGCGCGACCGACGCCGATTGCGACGCGCTGGCGGCCAGGGCGCTGGGCTAGACTCAGACTCACTCAGGTTTGCACATAGCCGGAGTGTCGGAGATAGTTCGCACATTCGGCTGGTCTGAAGCGATCGAGGATGGTTTTGAGTGCCTCGCATATGGCGTGGAACGAGCGGGGCGCGGCACGCCGAAGCAGCGCTTTGAGTTTGGCGAAGACCTGTTCGATCGGGTTGAAGTCGGGGCTGTACGGCGGGAGGTAGAGCAGCCCCATTCCGGCTTCCTCGAGGCATTGGCGGATACCGGCCACCTTGTGCGCCGGCAGGTTGTCGCAGACGACGATGCTGCCCGGCTGCATCTCGGGGATCAGATGCTCGACAAGCCACTGTCGGAAGATGATGCCGGTCATCGGTCTGTCGATCAGCATCGGTGCGAGGATGCCATCATGCTTGAGCCCGGCGACGAAGGTCGAGGTCATCCAGTGACCATGCGGTGCCTGGCCGTAGAGCGGCTTGCCTTTGCGCCCCCAGCCACGCGTGCGCACCATGCTCGTGGTCGTGCCGGTCTCGTCGATGAACACCAACGATCGGAAGTCGAGGCCGTGCTGCGCCGCTCGCCAGATATCGCGGGCGATCGCGACATCCGGCCTATCCTGCTCAGTGGCGTAGATCGTCCTTTTTTTTGTGCCGCAGCCCCAGCCGCCTGACCGTCCGCCAGACGCTTGCATAACTGACCCGGACCCCGCGCCCGGCAAGGTCTTCCCGCACCTCGCCCAGCGTCAGCTCCGGCGTCGCGGCCAGTCGCTCGGCGATCCAGTCGGCCTGCTCCAGCAGCTTCGAGCGCCGGTCGCCGCCCATCGGTCGCGGTGCGTAGCTGCTGGTCCGCCGATACTGCCGATACCAGTTGCCCGCCGTGCTCGGCGCAATGTCGAACACCGCTCCCACATCCCGGCAGCTCCGACCGCCAGCCATCGCCGCCACCACCCGCTCGCGCAGATCATCCGAGTAAGGTTTGCCCATCCGTGCCAGCCTCCACTCCAGCCAGCACTCTGAATCACAAAATCAACCCGCCGGGAATCCCCGAGATTCAATCCGGTCGAATTCGACTCTAGGTATCCGACGGCTGACCACGTTTCGTGAGCAGGTGGATGTCGCCGGCTATGGGGATGTCCGGCCGTGGTTCTGGATCGTCGGTGAGGATGCGACGCGCGGTAAGCTGCATTTGGCGCTTGCCGCGGGCAATCGGGCCGAGGTCGACTCCTTCCACGCCGCGGCCCTGGCCGCGGGCGGCCGCGACAACGGCGCCCCCGGGCTTCGGCCGCACTATCATTCCGACTATTACGGCGCGTTCGCGCTCGATCCGGACGGCAACAATATCGAGGCGGTCTGCCGCCGCCCCGAATAGGCTACCGCGTCAGTTTCTTGTACGCGAGGCGCGTCGGTCGGTCGGCGGCGTCGCCCATGCGGCGGCGCTTGTCTTCCTCGTAGCTTTCGAAATTGCCCTCGAACCATTCGACGTGGCTGTCGCCCTCGAACGCAAGGATGTGCGTGCAGAGGCGATCGAGGAAGAAGCGGTCGTGGCTGATCACCACCGCGCAGCCGGCGAAGCTTTCCAGCGCCTCCTCCAATGCGCGTAGCGTCTCGACGTCGAGGTCATTGGTCGGCTCGTCGAGCAGCAGGACGTTGCCGCCTTCCTTGAGCATCTTGGCGATGTGGACGCGGTTGCGTTCGCCGCCCGAGAGCTGGCCGACGTTCTTCTGCTGGTCCTGCCCCTTGAAATTGAACGCACCGACGTAGGCGCGCGTGCCCAATTCCTGCTTGCCGAAGCGGAACACGTCGAGGCCATCGGAAATCTCCTGCCAGACGTTGTTCTTCGGGTTGAGGTCATCGCGGGACTGATCGACATAGCTGAGCTTGACCGTCTGGCCGATCTCGATCGAACCCGAATCGGGCTGCTCCTGCCCGGTGATCAGCTTGAACAGGGTCGATTTGCCTGCGCCGTTGGGCCCGATCACCCCGACGATGCCGCCCGGCGGCAGGTTGAAGTCGAGATTCTCAAACAGGAGCTTGTCGCCATAGGCCTTGGTCACGCCCTTGGCCTCGATCACCTTGCCGCCCAAGCGCTCGGGGATCTGAATAAGAATCTGCGCCTTCCCGACTGCGCGGTTTTCCTGCTTCTCGACCAACTCGTCGAACGCGCGGATGCGGGCCTTGGACTTGGTCTGGCGCGCCTTGGGGGTCTGGCGCATCCATTCGAGTTCGTCGCGGATCGCCTTCTGGCGCCCGGCCTCCTCGCGCTCTTCCTGTTCGAGCCGCTTGGCCTTCTTCTCGAGATAGCCCGAATAGTTCGATTCGTAGGTGTAATACCGCCCGCGATCGAGCTCGAGCACCCAGTTCACTACGTTATCGAGGAAGTAGCGGTCGTGGGTGACGAGGATGACGTTGCCGGTGTATTCGCGCAGGAAATTCTCCAGCCATTGCACGCTTTCGGCGTCCAAATGGTTGGTCGGCTCGTCGAGCAGCAGGATGTCGGGCTTCTCCAGCAGCAGGCGGCACAGCGCGACGCGGCGCTTCTCGCCCCCCGACAGGTTGGTTACCGGGGAATCGCCCGGCGGACAGCGCAACGCCTCCATTGCCTGTTCGAGCTGACTGTCGAGCGCCCAGCCGTCGACCGCGTCGATCTTGGTTTGGAGATCGCCCATCTCCTCCATCAGCGCGTCGAAATCGGTGTCGTCCTTGGGATCGCCCATCTCGGCCGAGATCGCGTTGAAGCGTTCGACCATCTGCGCGACCGGGCCGGCGCCCTCACGGACATTCTCCATCACCGTCTTGGTGGGATCGAGCTGCGGTTCCTGCGGCAGATAGCCGACCTTGATCCCCTCGGCGGCCCAGGCCTCGCCGCTGAACTCGGCGTCGATGCCGCCCATGATCTTCATCAGCGTCGACTTGCCGGCGCCGTTGGGGCCGATGATCGCGATCTTCGCGTCGGGCAGGAACTGCAGATGGATGTTGTTGAGGACGGGCTTGTTCGCGCCCGGGAAGGTCTTGGTCAGACCCTTCATCACATAGGTGTACTGGACGGCCATGGCCGGCGATGCTCCGTGGAATGCGAGGACAAATTGGTCGCGGCAGCACATAGGTGGGGCGGCCGGTTTAGGCAAATAGGCGGCGCCCTGCCGCGTCACGACCTGTCGCAAAGCCGCCGCAAACCTGTCTCGCAGATGAATTTGACATTGACGCAGGTGTAACAGTCGCTATTGGCGATTCCCTCGCGACGGCGATCGGGTCGGCCGCGAACGTTATTGCTTGGGAGCATATTGATGAAGAAGATTGCCTTTATCGTGGCTGCCGCCGGCCTGATGACCCTGGCCGCCTGCCACAAGTCGCCGGAAGCCGCTGCGGTCGAGAACAATGCCGACGTCGTCGCCGACAACATGGACGCGATGGCCGACAACATGAGCGCGATGGCCGACAACACGTCGAACGCCACTGCCGCCAACCAGCTCAACAACGCCGCCGACAACATGAATGCCGCTGCCGACAACGTCCGCGCCAACGCCGACGCCGTCGCCGACAACATGCAGTAAGCCGCTTCGGATTTTCCGAGGTATAGAAGGGCGTCCCCGATCGGGGGCGCCCTTTTTCGTGGGCGGCGTCAGCAAGTCATCGGCGTCACGACAGATGGCCTGCCGG
>DATMTK010000249.1:0-7140 GCA_035564755.1 Devosia sp.
GTCTTCGCGGCAGTGTCGTTGATGCCCTTGAGGACAAGGTGATTGCCGTCGGGCACCGCCACCACGTTGACCGGCAGGAAGAAGCGCTTGGCCATGTAGTGCAGGAGCTTCCACTGCCCGCCATAGTCGAGGCTGGCCCAACTCGCGACCGGATAGGTGTCGTTGATCTGCCAGAACAGCGTTCCCATGCAGCGCGGCTTGGTCGAGCGCCAGAATTCAATGGCGGTCTTGATGGCGAGGCCCTGTTGGATCTGGCTGAGGAACACCATCTGCTCGAAGTTCGAGGGGAAGCGGAAGTAGCGCGTCATCGTCTCGAGGATGCGCGCGTTGCCACCGGTGTTGCGTTGGTGGTTCTCCATCACCGGCGAGGACGGGTTGCGATCCTCGGGGGTGGTGAACGTCTCGATGACGTTCATCGAGGTGAAGCTCTGGAACCCGAACTCCGAGGCAAAACGCGGCTGCACGTCGCGATAGGCCGAGAAGTCCTTGGCCTCGTGCCAGACGCTCCAATAGTGCGTATCGCCGCGGGTGTCCCTGTGCCAGCCGTCGGAGAAATCGAGGTAACCGAGCGAGGGCGAGGACGGCCAGAAGCGCCGGCCTGGATCTTCGTCCTCGACGATATTGCCGAGCATCGAATTCAGCCGGTCGTAGTTGGCGATGTAGCGCGGCGGATCGGCCTTGGTCTCGGGGTACCAGTGCAGCGAGCCGATCACCTCGTTGTCGCCGCACCAGATGGCGAGACAGGCGTGGTGGCTCAGCCGCCGCACCTGCTGGGTGATCTCGGTGCGTACGTCGTCGAGAAACTCGCCGTTGCTAGGGTAGCTCATGCAGGAGAACATGAGGTCCTGCCAGATCATGATGCCGAGTTCGTCGCACAGCTCGTAGAAATAGTCCGGCTCGTACTGCCCGCCACCCCAGACGCGCAGCATGTTCATGTTGACCGCTTTGGCGCTCTCCAGCAGATCGCGCACCACGGCCGGCGTGATACGGGACGGGATCGCGTCCGCGGGAATCCAGTTGGCGCCCATTGCGGTGATGTCGCGGCCGTTCACCCGCACCTTGAAGCTGTGATCGATGGCGTCCTTCTCGACGACCCATTCGAGTTTGCGCAGCCCAATCTTGCGCCGCGTCTGCTCGCCGTCGAGCGTGGTCCACAATTCATAAAGCGGCTGCTCGCCCTGCCCGTTCGGCCACCAGAGCTTCGGGTTCTTGATCGTGAGATTGTGGACGAAGACGTTCTCGCCCGGACGCACCGCGACCTTGTCGGCGAGCTTCTGCCCGGCGATCTCGTGCGTCAGCTCCACCGAGCCGTCGGCGAAGGCAAAGATGCGCGTGGTGAGCGATAGCTCGACCGAGTTCTTGCCATGCGCCTGCTCGACCTGCACGCTCTCCTGCCGCGCGAGGCGCGACCTGCGGATCGCCATCCGGCCATAGACGCCGGTGGGCATCAGGCAAATGCCCCAGTCCCATCCGGCATGGCAGGCGGTCTTGCGCACAAAGTTCATGTGCACGCCCGGCAGGCCGTTCGTGACGTAATTGTAGGTAAACGGGATCGGGAACGGATGCGCGTCGGCGCGGGCCTTGGCCACATCCTTGGTGACGGCGAATTCGAGCCGCAGCGTATTGGTGCCGGCGCGGACCTTGCCCGTCACGTCGATATCGTAACGGATGAACTGGTTTAGCGTGTGCGCCACCGCTTCCCCATTGAGGATGATCGTCGCGATGCAGTCGACGTTCTCGAGCGTCAGCGTGAGGTATCCGTCGATGTCGGAGGCACTCGCGGTGAAACGCCGCTCCATCGCCCACGGCGTGTCGTGGACCCACATCACCACCTGCTCGTTGGCGCCGAAATAGGGGTCGGGGATCTCGCCGGCTTCGAGCAGCGCCGTGTGCACGTCGCCGGGCAGCATGATCTTCGCCCTCGTCTTTGCCTTCGGTGACGTCAGCGCGTACTCGCCGGACAGGTCGAGCTCGGAATAGGCCGTGGCCGGCCGTGCGGCGGTGGCGGATCTCGCCATGCAGTCCTCCCAAAAACGCGCCGCGGTCTGTTTCAGCCGGACAGAAATGCAAACGTTTGCATTCTGGCGCGCCGGCCTTCTTAACGGCCCACCAGACAGGTGCCAATGGGCTCGACGGCATTCTCCCCGCTTGACACGTGACCATTTAGTCACCTATCGTCGAAATCGTGGATGCCGTCTTCAAGGCGCTGAGTGATCCCACGCGGCGCCAATTGCTCGACACCCTGCGCGACAGGGGCGGACTGACTCTCACCGAGCTCGAACAGGGGCTCGGCATGACGCGGTTCGGGGTGATGAAGCACCTCAAGGTGCTGGAAGAGGCAAACCTGGTGCTGACCCGCCGGGACGGGCGGTTCAAGTACCACTACCTCAACGCGCTTCCGATCCAGGAAGTCGCCGATCGCTGGATGGCGCCCTACGGCAAGCCGCTGGCCCGGTTCGCGTTGGATCTGAAGCACGCGCTGGAGAGAACATTGCCGATGGCCGACAAACCCGATCTCGTCTTTTCGACTTACATCCGCACCACGCCGGAGCGGCTCTGGGATGCCCTCACCAAGCCCGAGATGACCCAGAACTATTACTATGGCGGCCGCGTGCAGGCCGATCTCAGGGTCGGTGGCCGCTTCTGCTACCTCGACCCGCAGGGCGAGATAAATCTCGACGGCGAAGTGCTCGAGATCGATCCGCCGAAAAAGCTCGTCACCACCTTCAAGGCCGCGTGGTCGCCGCCCGAGGGCGAGGTGACGCGCGTGATGTACGAGATCGAGCCGATGGGCGAGGTCTGCAGGTTCACCATGACCCACTTCGATTACGAGAAATCGAGGGCCGGGGTCGAAGAAGGCTGGCCGATCATCATCTCCGGCCTCAAGACGTTCCTCGAGACCGGCCGGCCGCTCAACATTCCGATCATGGGCGGCTGAAGCAACGTTTTACAACAAGGGAGACGACAATGACCAAATACCTGCTGAACTATCATGGCGGCTCGGCCCCGCAGAGCAAGGAAGAAGGCGAGCGCGTCATGAAGGCCTGGACCGATTGGATGGGCGGCCTCGGCAAGGCCCTTGTCGACGGCGGCAATCCCGCCGGCCCGAGCAAGACCATTGCCGCGAACGGCAAGGTCAGCGACGGCGGCGGCGCCAATCCGTCGACCGGCTATTCGATCCTCGAGGCCCGGTCGCTGGACGATGCGGTCGGCCTCTCCAAGGGCTGCCCGATCTTCAAGTCCGGCGGCTCGGTCGAAATCGCCGAGTTGATGGCGATGTAATCGGCGGGCGGGCTCGAGCGCCCGCCCTCTCCTACTCTGCCGCCTCTTCGGCCGGCGGGGCGTCCGCGTCGGCCTCGAGGAAGCCGCCCGACTGCCGGAGCCAGAGCTTGGCGTATTCGCCGCCCAGCTCGAGCAGTTCGGCGTGCGTTCCCTGCTCGACGATCCGGCCCTGCTCGATCACCACCAGCCGGTCGAGCGCCGCGATGGTCGACAGCCGGTGGGCAATGGCGATCACCGTCTTGCCCCGCATCAGTACCTGCAACTGGCTCTGGATCGCGGCCTCGACCTCGCTGTCGAGCGCCGAGGTTGCTTCGTCGAGCACGAGGATCGGCGCGTTCTTGAGCAGCACGCGGGCAATGGCGACACGCTGCCGCTGGCCGCCGCTCAGCTTGACGCCACGCTCGCCGACATGGGCGTCGTAGCCGGCGCGGCCCTTGGGATCGACCAGCGTCTGGATGAAATCGTGCGCTTCGGCGAGCTTCGCGGCGGCGACGATTTCCTCCTCGGTCGCATCGGGCCGGCCATAAGCGATGTTCTCCCGCACCGAGCGATGCAGCAGCGAGGTGTCCTGCGTCACCACGCCGATCTGTGCGCGCAGCGATTCCTGCGTGACAGAGCCCACGTCGGTGCCATCGACCAGCACCTTGCCGCCCTCCGCGTCGTAGAAGCGGAGCAGCAAATTGACGATCGTCGACTTGCCGGCGCCGGATCGGCCGACGAGGCCGACCTTCTCGCCTGGACGGATGTGCAGGTCGAAATCGTCGATCACGCCGGCTTCCTTGCCGTAATGGAACGTCACCTTGTCGAAGCGGATGTCGCCGTGCACCGCTGGCATCGCGAGCGCGGCCGGCTTGTCGACGACGGTCGGAGCGATCGAGAAGGCATTCATGCCGGTCCGGACGGTGCCGACATTTTCGAACAGCGCCGTCAGCTCCCACATGATCCAGCCGCCCAGGCCGAAGAAGCGCAGCGCCAGGGCCGCGGCAGTCGCGACGGCGCCGATCGACACGCCATTGGCGAGCCAGAGCGCAATGCCGATGCCGAGAACTGCCGCCAGCAACAGCAGGGTCAGCACGTAGATCGAAACGTTGAGCGCGGTGGCGATGCGCATCTGCCGATAGACCGTGGGCAGGAACTCGTCCATCGCCTCGCGCACGTAACCCTCCTCGCGCTGCGAGTGCGAGAACAGCTTGACCGTAGGGATGTTGGTATAGGCGTCAACGACGCGGCCCGTCATCAGCGCGCGGGCATTGGCTTGAGCAGCAGAGGTCTCGGCGAAACGGGGAATGAAGTAGCGCAGCAAGCCGCCATAGGCGCAGACCCAGACGATGAACGGGATCGCCAGCCGCCAGTCGTTGGTCGCGGCGAGGACGACCGCGCCGACAAAGTAGAACACCACGTAGTTGAGGACGTCGAACAGCTTCATGGCGGTGTCGCGCACCGCCAGAGCCGTCTGCATCAGATTGGTGGCGATGCGGCCGGCGAACTCGTCCTGGAAGTAGGTCATCGACTGGCGCAGCACCCAGCGGTGCAGCATCCAGCGGATGCGCTGCGGCAGGTTACCCATCAGGCCCTGGTTGATGACGCTGGCCTGGGTAACGGCGACGACCGGCAGGATGAGCAGGATCAGCGCCGCCATCAGGGCGAGATGCCACCACTCCGTTTGCAGGAAGGTGGCGCGGTCGGCCTTGCCGAGCCAATCGACGACATTGCCGATAAAGCCGAACAGCGTCACTTCGCTCAGGGCGATGATGGCGGTGCAAATCGCCATCAGCAGCAGCCAGCGCTTGGCGCCGCGGACATAGAACAGGAAGAAGGCCAGCATCTTCCGTGGCGGCTGCGTCGGTTCGGCAGTCGGATAGGGATCGAGGCGGCGTTCGAACCAGCGCAGCATGGGTATCACCCGGCAATTGAATTGAACGCAGAGCTTGACGCGGCTGGGGGCCGCGGGCTTGTTGCGTGCCGACCGCGACACACCTTCCTGCTGCCGCAATTGGCGCATTGAGGAAAATGCCGTCGGGCCGGACTATAAGATTACTAGAAGAATCGGCCGCCTGCCAGCCACGGCGGGATTTTCGATCAAGGACAGTTTCACGGCATGCGCACCGAAACCGAGCATACGATCTTTCTCAAGGACTACGCGCCCACGCCCTATACGATCGACAAGGTCGAGCTCGACGTCCGCATCGTGCCTGAGACCGCACAGGTACGCGCACTACTCACCATTTCGCCGCGTCCCGGCACGGTTCCTGGCGCGCCGCTCGTCCTCGATGCGGACGAACTGACGCTGCGCTCGATTGCGGTCGATGGATTGCCGCTGCCCCTCACGGCGTACGAGACGTCACCGACGACGCTGACCCTGGTCGAGCCGCCGGGCCGAACCTTCGTGCTCGAGACCGAAGTGACGCTGGAGCCCGAAAAGAACCTCAGGCTCATGGGCCTTTACCGCTCGGGCGGCACGTGGTGCACACAGTGCGAGCCCGAGGGCTTCCGCCGCATCACATACTACTACGATCGTCCGGACATCCTCGCGCCATTCAAGGTCACGATGACGGCCGACAAGGCGATGGCGCCGGTGCTCCTTGCCAACGGCAACCTCGTTGAGCAGGGCGACATCGACGGCGGCGAGCATTATGCGGTGTGGGAAGACCCGTTCCCCAAGCCGTCGTACCTGTTTGCCATGGTCGCGGGCGACCTGGGCTCAATTCACGACGAGTTCACCACCCAGAGCGGCCGCAAGGTCGCGCTCGGCGTCTACTGCACGCACGGCCGAGAGGACGAGTGCCTGTTCGCCATGGACTCGCTCAAGCGCTCGATGGCGTGGGACGAACGCCGCTTCGGCCGCGAGTACGATCTCGACATCTTCAACATCGTGGCCGTGTCCGACTTCAACTTCGGCGCGATGGAGAACAAGGGCCTCAATATCTTCAACGACAAGCTGGTGTTCACAAAGCCCGAGACGGCGACCGACGATGACTATTACGGCGTCGAGCGCGTCATCGCGCACGAGTACTTCCACAACTGGACCGGCGACCGTGTCACCTGCCGCGACTGGTTCCAGCTCTGCCTCAAGGAAGGCCTGACGGTTTATCGCGACCAGGAGTTCACCTCCGACGAGCGGTCCCGGCCGGTCAAGCGCATCGATGACGTGCGCCTGCTGCGCGCGACGCAGTTCGTCGAGGACAGTGGCCCGCTCGCCCACGCAGCCCGGCCGGACCGCTATAAGGAGATCAACAACTTCTATACGACCACGGTCTACGAGAAGGGCGCCGAGATCGTGCGCATGCTCGCGACCCTGCTCGGCCAGGCCGGCTTCCGGCGCGGCATGGACCTGTATTTCGAGCGGCACGACGGCGAGGCGACCACCATCGAGGCCTTCATCAAGAGCTTCGAGGATGCCAATGGCGTCGATCTGCAGCAGTTCCAGACCTGGTACCTGCAGGCCGGCACGCCGGAGGTCACGGTCGCCGATAGCTACGATGCCGCGACGCAGACCTACAAGCTGACGCTCAGGCAGAATACCGCTCCAACCCCGGGCCAGCCGGACAAGCAGCCGCTGGTGGTGCCGGTGAAGTTCGGCCTCATCGGGCCGAACGGCTCGCCCATGGGCTGGCGCAGCGCCAGCGGCGACGTACGCGACGACATGCTGGTGCTCGATGGCCCGAGCGCCACCTTCGAGTTCAAGGGCGTGCCGAACAAGCCGGTGCCGTCGCTGTTCCGGGAGTTCTCGGCGCCGGTGAAGGTGGTGAATACGCTCACCCAGGCCGACCGGCTGTTCCTCGCCCGCCACGACAGCGATCCGTTCAACCGCTGGCAGTCGCTGCAGGACGTGGCGCTGGCGCTCATGCTCGGCGCCAT
>DATMTK010000250.1:0-25798 GCA_035564755.1 Devosia sp.
GTTGTCGCGCAATGACGGAGCCATCGCCGCGAACCGTGCCGATCGCGAAGCTTCACGCCTGCTCCCGACCGCCGATTGCCGATTGCCTATGTTCCCGTTATGTTCTACGTCTCGCCCGCGGAGTCCGCCGATGGACGCGACGATCCTGCATGCCGATCTCGATGCCTTCTATGCCTCGGTGGAGCAGCTCCTCGATCCGCATCTGCGCGGCAAGCCGATCGCGGTCGGCGGCGGCGTGGTGCTCGCGGCATCGTACGAGGCCAAGGCCTTCGGCGTGCGCGGCGGCATGCCCGGCCGGCAGGCGAAGGAGCTTTGCCCGCAGCTCATCTTCGTTCCCGGCCACTACAAGGACTATTCGCGCCTCGGCGACGCCGCGATCCGCATCCTCGACGACTACACGCCGCTGGTCGAGCGCATCTCGATCGACGAGGCTTTCGCCGATGTGGCCGGGACCGAGCATCTGTTCGGCACCCCCGCGGTCATCGCGCAGACCGTGCGCAGGCGCGTGCGCGACGAGCTCGGGCTGCCGATCTCGGTCGGGGTGGCGCGCACCAAGCACCTCGCCAAGATCGCCTCGCAGGTCGCCAAGCCGGATGGCCTGTGCGTCGTCGATCCCGCGACCGAACTGAGCTTCCTGCACGACCTGCCGGTCGAGCTGATGTGGGGCGTCGGCCCCGCCACCAAAGCGCGCCTCGGTACCATGGGCGTTTCGACCATCGGCCAGCTCGCGGCGATGCCGGGCCGCTCGCTCGAGAACCTCCTCGGCCCGGCGGCCAGCGAGAAGCTCCATGCCCTCGCCTTCAACCGCGATCCGCGCCAGATCGACACCGGCCGCCGCGCGCACTCGGCGGGGGCGCAGTCGGCGCTCGGCCGCAAGCCCGCGACCGATGCCGTCATCGGCCCGACGCTGCGCCATCTCGCCGACCGCATCGGCTCGCGCCTGAGGGCCAAGGCCATCGCCGGGCGCCGCATCACGGTGCGGGTGCGCTGGTCCGACCTCAGCGCCGTCACCCACGCCGTGATGCTCGATGCCGCCGTCTCCGCCACCTCGATCATCACCGAAATCGCCCGCGAGCTGGTGCGCGAGGTGCTGGCGGCGCACCCGGAGGAAGCGACAATCTCGCTGCTCGCGATTTCCGTCAGCGCGCTCGAGCAGCAGCCGGCGTTGCAGCTCGAGCTGTCGCTCGGGCTCGGCGATGAAGCCCGCCGTCCCGGCAGCCGGCGCGGCGCTTCGCGCTTTTCGGCCGACCGCGCCATGGACAAGGTGCGCGACCGCTTCGGCTGGGAGGCCATCGGCTATGGCTCGGTGGTACTCGAAGGCCGGCGGCTCATCCCCGACGCGTTCCGCGAACTGGCGGAGAAGGAGCTGTAACGTTGTTCTCGCGCCGCTAGCCGCCGGGCGGTTCCCGCGGCAGCCCGGCGGTGCCGCTGAGCAGCAGCGCGAGGTCCACCTGTCGCGACGTGCCGGTCTTGAGCAGCACCGATTTGAGCTGCGTGCGCACCGTCTCGCGGGACAAATTCTGTGCGGCGGCGATATCGTCGATGCTGAGGCCGCCGGCGATGCCGCGGGCGACGCGGGTCTCCGCCGGGCTCAGATCGAACAGGCCGGTCAGCACCTCGGCCAGCGGCGAGGTTGGCATCGCGACCGGCGTGAACACCAGCAGCGCCGCGGAGTGCACGAAAATATCGGTCGCGGCGCGGCGCACCGGCATTACATGCGCCACCAGCGCATCGCGTTCCGCCGAGGCAGGAATCGGAATCGACTGCACATGCGGCGCCGTTCCGAGCGCGGACGCGAGGCGTCCCAGCGCCTCCCGCAACAGTGCATCAGCTTGCGGGTTGCGGAACTGCACCCGATCGAACGCGCCGGTCGCGACGGCCGGGGCCAGAGCCTCCAGCCCGGCATTCACGCTGACCGCCCGGCCGCCGGCGTCGATCATCGCCGCCGGAACGCCGATCGTCGCCATCGCCTCGGTTGCGGCGCGCGCCGCCCGCAGGCCAAGCCGGTGTGACAGGAGCGCGGCGCGCGCGAGATGCGGCCGCAACTGGTCGAGCCGAATCATCGTGTCGCGGTCGAACGACGCGTCCTGCTCGCGCCGGGCGAAATCGAAGATCAGCACGTCGCGCGTCGGCGTCGGAATCACCGTCCCCGCGGTCCAACGGATGCCGTGCGGATAGATGAAGTCGCGATAGACCGGGTCGCGGTCGAGCTCGTCTTGGGTGAACATTTCGAGGTCGTGCAGGAAACCATTGTGACCGCTCGCCAGCGCCCGCTTCGGCCGCTGGTTGTCATACTTCTCGAAATTCGCCGCAAAACCTTCGAAGGTTGGCCGGTAGTTGGGCGTCGAGGTGAAGCGCATGCGCCCGGTCGGGTCGAACGACGCCACTGCGGCGGCCCATGAGTGGACCCGCTCGGCCAGGCGGGCGAGCACGTCCGGCCACAGCTCGGGCACGGCCGCGGCCTCGTAGATCGATTCGAGCAACGCCGTTTCGGTCATGCTGAAGTCATATCACCGTCGATCGGCCCGCAATCTAACCTGCGGCAAAGTAGAGATGAAGAGACCTCAACGACGTTGCTTCGGGCATTTCGCGACAGAACTGCCTGATACTGCCGAACCGGCAGACCTGTGCAGCCTGCTCCCTCGTGCCCAAGCCCCGGCCATCGGGCCCGCTCCGGACGCCGGCGCGACGCGCAACCGGCAGGCCTATCCGGGGTGACGGCGGCCCGGGGTAAGATGCCCCCTCGAGTCCACAAGGCGAGGAGCGCCATGTTCGTCCCATCTTCCAGCCAGCGGTCGGAAATCGAGCGGACCGCCGCGCTCGCTGCGTCGATAATGCTCGAGCTGGGCGAAGTTGCCGGTCCCGAGCGCCGGCAGCTGGCGCGCGCCTATCTGCGCGATCGGTGCGCCGGGCTGGGCAAAGCAATGCGGCGGATGCTTTCCCGCGATGGCGATGCCCGATATTTCAAGCCGTTCGGCAACCGGCCGCTGACGCACCGCGACCTGCTCGTCTTCGTGGCCCAGGCGCTCACGCTGTGCGAGAGCTGGCTGCGGCATCGTCGCGACGGGGACGCCTCGCCAGCCGATGAACCGGCATTCTAGGATTGCTGTAACGCCTTGCCGGGACGTCGCAAATCACTCCATCGGTCGAAGTTATGCCGGGTGTTTGCGGCGGTGCTATATTGCCTCATCCCTCCGCCGCGCGAGGCAGTGACGAGCTGCCGGCGGGCGGCTCACCGGCAAGCGCACCCATTCGCGGGGCGCGTTTTTCGGTGGGTCGCGTTGCTGGGAAAAGGGGACCGCGGAGGTCGCTCCGCGGTGGGCCAATGTTGGAGCCGAGGCGGCAGGCACAGTTCCTCCGCCCTCCAGCGGCGCATGCCTGAATCCACCCCTTTGCGAGGCGGGGCCGAACGTCCCTTAAATCGCCGACTACCGGCTTGGATCAGTAGGTCCCGCCACGCCGCATATCGAAGCGGCAGCTTTCGCCCGACGCGTCCGGACTGGGCCCCGGATGCTGCGGCGTGCCTAGACGGGCTTGGCTGCCGGATAGACCCCGAGCACGCGGAAATGATCGGTGAAGAACTGCAGCTCCTCGAACGCGAACTGCACCGAGCGGTCGTCGGGATGCCCTTCGATGTCGGCGTAGAACTGCGTTGCAGTGAAGGAGCCGTCGACCATGTAGCTCTCGAGCTTGGTCATGTTGATGCCGTTGGTGGCAAAGCCGCCCATGGCCTTGTAGAGCGCCGCCGGCACGTTGCGGACGCGGAACACGAAGGTGGTCTTGACCGGCGCCTTGGTTCGCCTGGGCGTTTCGGGTGCGCGCGAAATGACGAGGAAGCGCGTGGTGTTGTGCGCCGCGTCCTCGATATTTTCGGCGAGGATGTCGAGGCCGTAGACTTCCGCGGCAAAGCGCGAGGCGATGGCGCCCACGCTGCGGTCGCCGCGTTCGGCGACTTCATGCGCGCTGCCGGCGGTGTCGCCGCCGTTGATGGTCTTGAAGCGGTGCTTGCGGATGAAGGCGCGGCACTGGCCGAGCGCCACATTCAGCGACTGCACCGACTTGATGTCCTTGAGCGTCGTACCCTTGAGGCCGAGCAGGTTCATCTCGATGCGCAGGAAGTGCTCGCCGGTGATGAACAGGCCGCTCTCGGGCAGCAAATGGTAGATGTCGGTGATGCGGCCATAGAGCGAGTTCTCGACCGGCACGAGGCCATAGTCGGCCTTGCCGGTCTTCACCGCCTGGATGGTGTCCTCGAAGGTCGCACACGGCACCGGCTCGCCCCTGGGGAAAACCGCATGCGCCGCCGCATGGCTGAAGGCGCCCGGTTCGCCCTGGAATGCGATGAGCTTGGCCATGGAATACGCCCCTTCCGTCCTGGTCGGCGGCTCTATGAACCCTGCGCCTCCGGCAAGTCAACAAAGCCTTGCGCGGCCTCAGGATTTCTCGTGCAAGGGACAATTGTCGCAGGGGCCCTGCGACAGTTGCGGCTCGCTTCGCCCATGGACTATCTTGCCGCACGCAACGGGACGGGGGCCCCGCGCTGCCCATCGGGCAGAAGCGGCGTTTACAGCCTTGTCCTGGCTCGTCTATACCGCGCCGGAAGAGGCTTAGGGACCCCGCAATGGATTCGTTCGAACTCAATAAGATTATCGGCGCGATTCTTGGAACGCTGCTGTTCGTGATGGGCGTGGGGTTCATCGCCGAGGCGATCTACGAGCCTGCCCACAGCGGCCCGGGCTATGCCCTGCCCGAACCGACCGGCAACCAGACGGCCGACAACGGCACTCCCGCGGCGGCTCCCGTCGATATCGGCACGCTCCTGGCCAAGGCCGATCCCAAGGCCGGCGAAGCGGCGGTCAAGAAGTGCCAGGCGTGCCACGATTTTACCGAGGGCGGCCCGAACAAGACCGGTCCGAATCTTTACGACGTCGTCGAACGCCAGATCGCGAGCCATCCGGGCTTCTCGTACAGTGCCGCGCTCAGCGCCCACAACAAGGACACCTGGACGTACGAGAACCTCAATGCCTGGCTGACCTCGCCCAAGACCTTCGCCAACGGGACCAAGATGACCTATGCCGGCGACAGCGACGACAGCGACCGCGCCAACATCATCGCGTACCTCTCGACGCTGAGCCATTCGCCCAAGCCGTTCCCGCAGCCCAAGGCGCCGGCCGGTGGACAGGCTCCGGCCAGCGGGCAGACCACCGCGGGCAGCTCGTCGGTGGCCCCGGCGGCAGGCGTGCCGACCCCGTCGACGAACGAACAGAACGGCCAGAACCCGACGCCCGCCAGCTCCGCCGGCGTGACGTCGGCCTCTTCGGCTGCCGAGCCGTCGTCGGCACCGGCCTCGAGCGCCGCGGCCTCATCGGCCTCCGAGGCTCCGACGTCATCGGCTGCCGCGCCGGCATCGTCGTCCTCCGCCGCGCAGTAGCGATTGCGACATCGCGTTCAACGAGCCGCGCCGCAGGGTGCGGCTCTTGCATTTTGAGAGGCCCGAAATGACCACCCTGCTGCTGCATCTGAGCGACGTCGACGAAGCCCGCTGGGCCGCCGCCTATGGCGCCGCGCTGCCGGGCGTCAACGTGGTCCGCCAGGCCGAGCCGTTCGATCCCAAAGCCATCGACTACGCCTTCGTCTGGAAGCCCAGGGCCAACGCCTTCGACGGCCTCAGCAACCTCAAGGCCGTGCTGTCGCTCGGGGCGGGAGTCGATGCCCTGCTCAAGCATCCGGCGCTTCCCGATGCGCCGATCGTGCGCTTTGTGGACGAGGATCTGACGCAGCGCATGAGCGACTACGTCGTGGCGCAGGTCACCATGCACCAGCGGCTCTTCACCCGCTTCAAGCGCGACCAGGTCGCGCGCGTCTGGCGGCAGAATTACCCGCCGGCGGCAGGGGAAACCAATGTCGGGATCATGGGCCTGGGCGTGCTCGGCGCCGACGCGGCACAAAAGCTCGTGGGCATGGGCTTTACGGTACTCGGCTGGAGCCGGACGCCGAAGACGCTCCCGGGGGTTCGCACCTATTCGGGCGACCAGCTCGATGCGTTCCTTGGCGAGACCGACATCCTGTGTTGCCTGCTGCCGTTGACGCCCGACACCAAGGGTATCCTCAGCTACGGCCTGTTCAGCAAACTGCGGCGCAGGCTCGACGGCGGCCCGGTGATCGTCAACGCCGCGCGCGGTGGCCACCAGGTCGAGGCCGATATCGTCAAGGCGCTCGGCGACGGCACGCTGGGCGCCGCCAGTCTCGACGTGTTCGAGAGCGAACCACTGAGCCCGCAGAGCCCCCTCTGGGCGCTCGACAACGCCTATCTCACGCCGCATATCGCGGCGATCAGCAATGTCGACGCCGGCGTGCGCTACTTTTCGCAGATCATCCGCCAGCACGAGGCCGGCAAGCCGCTGCCCAATGTGGTCGACCGCAAGCGGGGGTATTAGAACCGGATTTCCCAGATCTCGCCGGTCATCGCCTTGCCGAAATTGTCCTCGTCGATGGTCTCGACGACTTTGAAGCCGGCGGCGGCGTAGATGCGGCGGGCCGATTGCTGGATGGTGTGGGTCCACAGCCGCATCCGTTCGTAGCCATTGGCCTGCGCAAAGCTCACCGCCTGCTTGACCAGCGCCGCCCCCACCCCCTGGCCGCGGGCCGCGGGCTCGACGTAGAGCATCCGCAACTGCGCTGATCCGGGCAGGCCCTCGGACGGCATCACGAAGATCGAGCCCACAATTTGGCCGCGCTGTTCTGCGACCCAGAGGTCCTTGGCTGGAGTCGTGGGCGCGGCGTGATACTGGCTGTAGATGCCGGCGATCAGCGCTTCGAAGTCGCCGTTCCAACCGAACTGCTGATTGTAGAGGATGCCCTGGCGGTGAACCATCCAGCCGATGTCGCCGATCCGCTGCGGCCTGAGGAGTAGCGGCGCGGCGGGGACCGGCTCGCCGAGGATGGCCCGCAGCCTTGCCATGGCCTCCCCGAGTTCGCGGCGCCTGCCCGCATCGATGGGCGCCAAGAGCTCGGCGAACAGAACGTTGGTGGCCTGGTCGAGCGTCGCGAAGGCGGCGCGACCCGCTTCGGTCAGGCTCAGGGTGGTCGACCGCTTGTCGGCCTTTCCACGCGTTGCAGAGACAAGGCCGGCCTCGCTCAGCTTGCCGACAAGCCGGGTGATGTAACCCGAGTCGAGCTTGAGTTCCGCCGCCAGTTCACCGGGCGTGACCGAACTGCGCGTGGCGAGCTCGTAGATCACCCGTGCCTCAGTGAGACTGTATGGGGTCTCCAGGTGCCCCGCATCGAGGGCACCGACCAGGCGGGTATAGAACCGGTTGAAGGCCCGGACTTCCGGGATAAGAAGGCTGTCATCCATGATGGATGACATGTAGCAGGCAATTGCTTGCTTTTGTCAACTATATCGTTGCTTGAGGACGCGATAGACCGAGCGGATGCCCTGGTCGGTACCGCCGAACGGTCGCCCCGGCCGAGCTTCCGGCGCCCAGCCGAAGATATCGAGATGCACCCAGGCCTTGGCGTTCCTGACGAAGCGCTTGAGGAATATCGCCGCGGTGATCGACCCGGCAAACGGCGTGCTGCCGGCGTTGTTCACGTCGGCGATCTTGGACTCCATCATCTTGTCATAGGGCGCCCAGAGCGGCATGCGCCACAGCGGATCGTCGCTCGCGAGCCCCTCGTGCAGCAGCGCGTCGGCCAGCGCATCGTCGGTGGAAAAGAGCGGCGGCAGGTCGGGCCCGAGCGCCGTACGTGCCGCGCCGGTCAGCGTCGCCATGTCGAGCATCAGTTCCGGCGCCTCCTCGTCGCCAAGCGTCAGTGCATCGCCGAGGATCAGCCGGCCCTCGGCGTCGGTGTTACCGATCTCGACCGTCTGACCGGAGCGCGACGGCAGGATATCGCCCGGCCGAAAGGCGGCGCCGGCGATGGCATTCTCGACGACGGCAATGAGCACCCGCAGCCGGACCTTGAGGCCCGCATCCACGATCGCATGCGCGAGGCCAAGCACATTGGCCGCGCCGCCCATGTCCTTCTTCATCAGCAGCATGCCGGGGGCCGGCTTGATGTCGAGGCCGCCGGTATCGAAGGTCACGCCCTTGCCGACCAGCGTGATCTTGGGATCGGAAGCCCTGCCCCACATGAGGTCGAGCAATCGCGGCGCCTGCGCCGAGGCGCGGCCGACCGCATGGATCATCGGGAAATTCTGCTTCAGCAAATCGTCGCCGACGATCGCCTTCACCTTCATCCTGTGGCGCTGGGCAAAGGCGCGAATCTCGCGCTCGAACGCCTCCGGCCCGAGGTCGTTGGGCGGGGTGTTGATCAGGTCGCGGGCAAGGAACGCCGCGTCGGTCAGCCGCCCCACTTCGGCCGCATCGGCCCCCTTGGGCAGCACCAGATCGGGCGCGGCGCGACCCGATTTGTAGCGATCGAAGCGGTAGCTGCCGAGCCGGAAGCCGAGCGCCGCGTAGGTGGGATCGCCGAGGGCACCTTCGAGCCGGTATTTGCCGGGGTCGAGCATGGCCGCGGCGATGCCGGTCGCGAGCACCGGGCCTCCGGTCTTCGCACCGAGGCCAAACACGTAGCCGCTCAGATTGCCGGCGGCATCGGGCAGCGGCAGCAGCTTGCCGAGTTTGCCCGTAAAGCCGTTCGCCGCTGCCCATTTGCGCTGGTGCGAATCGAGGCCTGCCGCACCCAGCCCGCCCTCCTCGACAAGGATGAGGGGCAGCGTCTTGGCCTGGGGCATCGGAGTCACCAAAAAACGAGAGAGTGCGGCAGCTTTACGCTCCGGCCTGCGGGGCGGCAACGGCCCCTTAACGGTGCATTAGGGTTAATCAATTATTGCTCGGAGAAGAGGCGCGATCATGCGCCGACCTCGATTCAAAGCCGCTGCCGTGACGCTTCGCCTCGCCTCCTCGCACTCGCTTCGCATGCTGCTGCTGGCCGGCGTTGCCGCGGTCGCGGTCAGTGGCTGTGCCAGCAACCGCGTCGCGATGGTCTCGCCCGATTTTTCGAGCCAGACCCCGACACAGCAGGCAACGCTGGTCAGTCAACTGGCGCAAAAGTACAAGGCCAATCCGCGCGACAAGACCACGCTCGTCTACTACTCGGCCGCGCTGCGTTCCGCCGGCCAGGCAAACCAGGCGGCGAGTGTGCTCGAAGACGGAATCGCGCTCTATCCCGACGATGTCGATATCAAGGTTGCATACGCCAAGGCGCTGGCGGCCTCAGGTCGCTTCGAACAGGCGCTGAACGTGGTCGAGGATGCCATCGATCCGGCTGCGCCTGACTGGAACGCCCTTCTCGTCAAGGGTGCCATCCTCGATCAGAGCGGGCGGAACGACGAGGCCCGCGCAACCTACGAACAGGCGCTTCTGACGGCACCCAACCAGCCGGCGCTCGAGGCCAACCTCGGTCTCAGCTATGCCATGACCAACGATCTGCAGCAGGCCGAGGCGCATCTGCGCAAGGCCAGCAAGATGCCCGGCGCGACCAGCCAGATCCGGCAAAACCTCGCGTTGGTGATCGGGCTGCAGGGCCGCTTCGACGAGGCCAAGGCGATCCTTGCGGCCGATCTGCCGCCGGATCAGGTCGAGGCGAACCTGGCCTATATCCGCTCGATGATCACGCAGCAGAACCGCTGGGATATGATCAAGCGGACCGGCTGATCGCCGGCCGCCTACTTACCCAGGAAGCTGAAGCCGCCAGTCTGGCCGATCTTGATGATCGCCGGCGCGATGATGACGATGAACAGCACCGGCAGGAAGAACACGATCAACGGCACCGTGAGTTTCGGCGGCAGGGCGGCGGCCTTCTTTTCGGCTTCCATCATGCGCGTCTCGCGGCCCTCTTCGGCCATGACGCGCAGCGACGTGCCGACACTGGTGCCATAGCGGTCCGCCTGGATGAGAGCGGTCATCACGGACTTCACCACGTCGAGGCCCGTGCGCTTGCCGAGGTTGTCGTAGGCGCGGGTGCGATCCTCGAGGAAGCTCAGTTCCGCCGTGGTCAACGTGATCTCCTCGGCGAGTTCGGCGCTTTGCATGCCGATCTCCTTGGAGACGCGCTTGAAGGCGTGCTCGACCGACATGCCGGCCTCGACGCACAGCAGCATCAGGTCGAGTGCATCCGGCCAGGCACGCTTGATCGACTGCTGGCGCTTGATCGTGCGGTTCTTGAGCAGCAGCGTCGGCAGATAGGCGCCGATGAGGCCGATGAACAGCGCGTAGATGGCGTTGAGATAGAGCGGCTTATCGGCAAAGATCGTGAGGCTCAGATAGGCGAACGACACGATGAACAGCCCAAAGGGCGTCACGAAGCGCGCGAACACATAAGTGTTGAGCGGACCCTGCCCGCGATAGCCGGCACGCGCCAGCGCCTCGACGGTCTTTTCATCGGCGAACATCTTCTGCAGCGAGAAGCGGTTCACCACGTTGGTCACATATTCGCGTCCGGCGACGTGGCGGATCGAACCGCGCGCAGTGTCCTGCTGTCCACCGCCGCGCAGGCGCGCCATCTCCTCGGCACGCATCTTTTCACGTTCGAGCGCGACGCGCTTGATGCGCTGCTTCATCGAGATGCCGCCGCGGCCGAGCAGCGAGAAGCCGAGCGTGAAGACCACCGCGGCTGCGGCGATCGCCGCGAGCGCGGCTATCATGAAATCGCGGGTGAAAATATGGTCCATCGCGCCCGCCTCAGAAATCGAACTGGATCATGCGGTTCATCATGAAGCCGCCGATCCCCATCAGCAGCGCGGCGATGCCGAGCCAGATGAGGCCGATCGTGGTCGAAAACAGCGGCACCATGTAGCTGGGCGTGGTGAGCGTCACGAGAATGGCGACGATGAAGGGCAGCGAGCCGATGATGCCGGCCGAAGCCTTGGCTTCCGACGACATCGCCTTGATCTTCTGCTTCATCTTCTTACGGTTGCGCAGCACGCGGCTCAAATTGCCGAGCGCTTCGCTGAGGTTGCCGCCGGCCTGTTGCTGCACCGTGATGACGACGACGAAGAAGTTGACCTCCGGCAGGGGCATGCGCTCGAACAGCATCTGCACCGCCTCGGTCGTCGACTTGCCGAGAGCCTGCTGGTCGATGACGCGGGCAAATTCGGACTTGATCGGCTCCTTGGCTTCCTTGGCAACGAGCCGCATCGAATCGTTGAGAGGCAGGCCGGACTTCACGCCGCGCACGATGGCTTCCACGGCATTGGGCAGCTCATCGAGATAGGCGTTCTGATACTTCTTGCGGCGATGGCCCAGCCACAACTTCGGCAGAAGGTATCCGGCGGCCAGACCGAACACCGGGCAGAACAGCATCGGCACCTGCAGGAAGAAGCAGAGCACCGCGATAACGGCACCGATGATGATCCCGTTGCGGATCCAGGCGGATGCCTTGATCTTCATGCCCGCCTGGTAGATCTGGTCCTGCAGCGAGACCTTGCGCTTGGCCTTGCCGAGCGCGTCGTTCTGCTGCCGCAGCGTCTGCTGGATCTGCTTGCGGCGCTCGTCGCGGCTGCGAGCGGCATTATTCTCGCGCCGGTTGGCCTGGATATCGCCCTGCAGCGCCTTCATGCGCTTGTCGGCGCGGCTCGAACCCATGAGCTGCGGAACGAACGCGAACGCCGCGGCGCCCAACGCCACGGCAGCCAGCAGGACATAAACCAAGGGATTCATCGGCTACTCAACCCTGCAGAATGGTGTGGTGCTCGACGTTGGATTTCTCCAGCGCTTCGACGAGGTTGGCTTCCTCGTTGAAATAGCGGGCGCGTTCGGTGAATTGCGGCTTGGTGATACCGGTCGAGCGGTGACGTCCAACCAGATTGCCGTTCGAGTCCTCGCCGAGAATGTCGTAGAGGAACACGTCCTGCGTCACGATGGTGTCGCCTTCCATGCCCAGCACTTCGGAGATGTGGGTGATGCGGCGCGAACCGTCACGCAGGCGTGCGGCCTGCACGATGACGTCGATCGAGGAGGTGATCATCTCGCGGATGGTGCGGCTGGGCAGCGAATAACCGCCCATGGTGATCATCGATTCGAGACGCGAAAGAGCCTCGCGCGGAGAGTTGGCGTGCAGCGTTCCCATCGAGCCATCGTGGCCGGTGTTCATCGCCTGCAGCAGGTCGAAGGCTTCCGGGCCGCGGACTTCGCCGACGATGATCCGCTCGGGGCGCATACGCAGGCAGTTCTTGACGAGGTCGCGCATGGTGATCTCGCCCTCGCCCTCGAGGTTGGGCGGCCGGGTTTCGAGGCGAACCACGTGCGGCTGCTGCAACTGCAGTTCGGCGGAGTCTTCGCAGGTGATGACGCGCTCGTCCTTCTCGATGAACGCCGTGAGGCAGTTGAGCAGCGTGGTCTTGCCGGAACCCGTGCCGCCCGAGATCAGCACATTGGCGCGCACCCGGCCGAGAATGCGCAGCACCTCGGCGCCCTCGGGAGAGATCGAGTTGTACTTGACGAGCTGCTGGAGGGTCAGCTTGTCCTTCTTGAACTTACGGATGGTGAGTGCGGCGCCGTCGATGGCCAAGGGCGGAGCGATGACGTTGACGCGGATGCCGTCGGGAAGGCGGGCGTCGCAGATGGGCGAGCTCTCGTCGACGCGGCGACCGACCTGCGACACGATGCGCTGGCAGACGTTCATCAGGTGGCTGTCGTCGCGGAAGCGGACGTTGGTCAGCTTCACCTTGCCGCCGACTTCAATGTAGCACTTCTGGCTGCCGTTCACCATGATGTCGGCGATGTCGTCGCGCGCCAACAGCGGTTCCAGCGGACCGTAACCGAGAACGTCGTTACAGATGTCCTCGAGCAGATCTTCCTGCTCGGAGATCGACATCACGATCGACTTCAGCGCGATGATTTCGGCGACGATGTCGCGGATTTCTTCGCGCGCCGCTTCCTGCTCCATGGTGGCGAGCTGGCTCAGATCGATGGAGTCGATCAGGGCGTTGAAGATCGCCGACTTGGTCTGGAAATATTCCTTGTCGCGCTGGATCGCCTCGGCCGACCGGACGTCGACGATGTCCTCGTTGCGGAGCCGATTGACGGCGGCATCGACCACCGGCTTCGGCGGCTCGGCACGCACTGCCGGCACCGGCGCGGCCGGAGCGGCGGACGGGCCACTTGGCTGTGGGCGCGGCGCCTCGGCAGCGCCGGGCGTATTGCCGCCGAAACTCTGTCGCTTGCCGAACATTACGAGGCCTTCTTGAGCTTCAACAGTGACGACAGCTTGAGGCTGCCGCTCTTGCTCGACGGCTCTGGGATCGAGCGGCCGGTCACGTGCATGCCGATGGCGCGGAAGACGTCGTTGATCCGGTTGTTGGCAGCGACCTCGGCCAGCATCTGGCCGTTGTTGGCGGCAGTTCCGAAGGTCTGCGGATCAAACTGCACCTGGCTCAGCAGCTTGCACTCGACAGAGGTCGCAAATTCCTTGGGCGCGATCTCGGGCCGCTTGGGCACGCCGATCTGGTTGATCACCAGCAGGGGCTCGGATTCGTTGGGCCGGAGCGCCTTGATGGTGTCGCTGAGATTCTTGGCGTTGCGCAGGTTGGCCAGATCCGGCTCGGCGACGATGACGATCTCGTCGATGGTGGCCAGGGTATGGCGGACCCAGGCGGTCCAGGCGTGCGGAATGTCGAGGATGACCACCGGAGTGGTCTTCTGCGCCAGCTCCAGGACCTGCTCGAAGTCGCGTTCGCCATAGTCGAAGGTCTTGTCGAGCATGGCCGGCGCGGTCAGCAGGTTGATGTGATTGGCAGCCTTGCTCATCAGCCGGTCGAGCATGGTGGGATCGACCTTGCCCGAAGCGCTCAACGCATCGGCGATGCCGTGCGGCGGGTCCTGGTTGAAGTTGAGACCCGCGGTGCCGAACGGCAAATCCATATCGAGGATCAGCACGTCCTGGCGCAGGTGCTGGCTGATGGCCCAGGCGACGTTGTGCGCGATGGTCGAAGCGCCCGCGCCCCCCTTGGCAGCGATGAACCCGATGGTGCGGCCGATCGGCGCGGCGCCTTCCGCCGCAAACAGGTCGGAGATGGCGTTGACGATCGACTGGGCGCTGGTGGGGAGCACCAGATATTCGGAGACACCCGAGCGGATCAGCTCGCGATACAGCAGCACGTCGTTGACGTGGCCGAGCACGATCAGCCGGGTCGAGGCGTCGCAGACTTCAGCCAGGCGGTCGAGCGCGGTCGGGATCTCGTTGGTCGGCAGCGATGTCTCGACGATGATCAGATTCGGCGTCGGATTCGACTTGTAGCTCTCGATCGCGCCTTCCAGCCCGCCATTGTGCGTGGTGAGCGCAACCTTGCTCATGCGGCGGTCATGCACGGCCGACTCCACCAGCTCGGCGGTCTGCGAATGCTCGCAGAACGCCTGGATGGTGATGCGCGGCAGCAGGCGGGCGCCGGTTGCGACTTCGGCGGCCGGCTCTTCGACGGACGGGACGTCCTTGTTCGGCGTCAGGAAACTCATGATCTAACTCTCCATCGCAACGGTTACCGACGCGTCATCAGTCGAGAACAAATCCCACGGACCCTTTGTAACCGCCACGCATGCCGTCGGCGCCCACGCCATACTGCTTCTCCAGATGGCCCAGGAAGATCGCCTCGGCGTCGCCGGCAATGTGGTAGTCGTCCGTCGGCAGGTCGGGGCGGCCAAGCTGAGCCATCACCGGCGTCACCATGAGCACCAGCTCTGTCTGCTGGTGGATATAGTCGCGCGACCGGAACAGCGCGCCGAGGATCGGGATGTTACCCAGGCCAGGCATCTGCGCGAGCTGCTGCTTCTCGTTGTCCTGCAGCAGACCGCCGATCGCGAGCGTGCAGCCGGCGGGAATTTCCACCGTGGTCTTGGCGCTGCGCTCGGTGATGCCGCCACCGGTGGCAGGCTCGGACACGCTCGTATCGACGAGCAGCGACACCTTGCCGTTGGACTTTACCGTGGGTGTGAAATTGAGCTTCACGCCATAGTCCTTGAAGGCCTGTACCACGTGACCATTGCCGTCCGAGGTATTGTAGGGGAACTCGCCGCCCACCAGGAATTCGGCTGGCTGCCCGGACATCGCCGTCAGCGTCGGTTCGGCCAGCGTGCGCAAGGCATTTCTCTGCTCGAGAGCCTTGAGCGTGGCACTGAGCGAAATCGGTCCGAGATTGGCCGAGGCGCTTATCGTCGTGAGTGGAGAACCGCCAGAGACGCCCGTCGCCAGAGCGGCGTTGGGGGTATTGACGAGCCCTGTGATCAATCCTCCGGACGAGACCGTCAGATCGAGGCCGAGCTGCTTGATGACAGTGCGGTCCACCTCGGCCACGGTGACCCTGAGCATGACCTGCTGGTTGCCGTTGATGGTGATGATGTTGGCGACGTTGTCGCTACCTCCGGCAAACTGCGTCGCAATGGTCATGGCACGAGCAGCATCGTCCTGCGACAACGTAGTGCCGCTGAGCACCACACGGGTGGTGGTGCCGCCCAGAAGGATCGACTCGACGCGCACATGCGAGCCCGGAACGTTGCGGGCGATGGCCGCTTCGATAGCCGTGCCCACATCCGATTGCGGCTGCTGCACGGTGACATCGAGCACCGAGATGTTGTTACCGGCCGGATCGATGAAGAAGACGTTGGTATCGCCCGCGGCAACACCTTCGATGATGGCGCGCGTCTTGGTTCGCATGACAACCGCCGCGATCGCGGGCTGCGTGGCGATGACCTCGCCGACATTCGTCGGCAAGTCCACGATCACCGACTTGTTCACATCGATCGTCACGGCCTGCTTGCCGCCCATGGCCTGGTTGGCGATCTGCAGATAGGCCGGGCCTGCCGCGAGCGCGGCTGGCGTGGCCAGGCCGAGAGCAGCGGCGGCAAGGAGTATGACCAATCTCTGGAACATTGTTGTTCTCACGGGCGACGAGATGAAGGACAAGGTCGGCATCGGCGACATCATTGGGGTACGGCGTCGGCGGTCGGCGCGGTCGTGACCGACACGCCGGGCGCCTCGAACGCAGCAGGGTCGACGGACGTGCTGCCGCTGCCGGGCGTTGCCTGGCCGGCGATGACGCTGGCCTCCTGGCCGTAGCGGATCAGGCGGATCGCCTGGTTGTGCTTGGTGGCCTCCTGGTCGCCCGGGCTCGGCGTGAAGTCGACGATTGACCTCAGGGCCAGCGACAGCTTGCCCTGTTGCCCGCCGTTGATGAGGGTCTGGGCCTGGTCGGGATCGAGCTCCAGCGTCGCGATGGCGCCGCCGCCGAACACCTGCGATTTGGGGTCGGTCTGGTCGCCGTTGCCGCTGCCGCTGCCATCATCGGCGGCGCCGGTCTTGCCGGTTTCGCCGAGACGGGTGTTGATCGCCAGCACCCGCACGTTGCTGAGCAGGGTCTCGGAGATCTGCTGGCCGCCACTGCCGGCATGCGTCAGGATGACATCGACGTGGTCGTTGGGGACGATGAAGCCGCCCGAGGCGGAATCGGCGCTCACCGAGATCGAGACGCCTCGCATGCCCTTGTCCAGCACCGCGCTCAGATAGCCCTGGTCCGACTTGACGAGCTTGGCCTGCTGGATGGGTTCGCCTGGGAAGATTTCGAACCGCGCCACGGAGCCCTTCATCTTGTCGATGGCGTCGGGCGTACCCTGCGAGGTGATATATTCGGAACGCACGGCGCCTTGCGGCCAGTCCTGCCATTGCACGTTGTCGGCAGACAGACGCTCGCCAAGGCCAATGTCCGTCTTGGCCACGAGCACCTGGGCCCGGGCCTCCTGCACCACCTGCGCGGGCGCCTGCTGCTGGGGCTGGTTGCCACCGCTGCCAAGCGCAAGGAATGCCGCGAGACCGGCTGCCACAACCGCCACCAGCACCAGCACAATTCGCGAGAGTCTCATCGGCGTAACTCCAACTCAAACCGATTGCGACCAGAGATCGTCACCGGGATAGTGCGCGGGAAACGGTCAAAGTTTGGTTAACCGATGCTTTGCATTTACGGTTAACCGAACCTTGTTCCACTCGCCGGCGGTATCAGCCGGTGAAATGCAGGAAGATCGTGGTCTCGGGATAGACCAGCAATGCGGCGATCGCGAGGGTAATGCCGTAGGGCACGCCAACCTTGGGATCGTGCAGGCGATCGAGCCAGCGCTGGCGCTGCAGTACGGCAGGCAGCGGATAGCGGCGTATCGCCAGGATCATCAGTGTCAGCCCGCCGCCGAGAAGCGCGGCATAGATCAGATATGGCAGCATGAGGCCGAAACCGATCCACAGCGTCGTCGCCGAAACCAGCTTGGCGTCGCCGCCGCCGATCCAGCCGAAGGCGAAGAACGCGAAGGCGACCGCGAAGACGATCGCCGCTGCCGCGCAGCTCATGCCGATCTCGGTCCAGCTCATCTGGGCCAGCATCGCCAAGGCAAAATAGCCGACGGTGAGAACCAGTACGAGCCAGTTGGCGATCTTCATCGTCAGCAGATCCGACGATGCCGCATAGGCCATCAGGATTGGAAAGATGAAGAGAGCAACAAGGGAGAGCATGGCGTGCGAACCGGCCGAGCCGCCCGGGGAGCCGATGCGGTAGTCCGATTGTCTAACGCACATGGTTAAGAAACCGGAAAAACAAAGGGGGCCGAAGCCCCCTTTGCCCATAGCGAAAAATTCGAGATCAGGTCGCAGTGTTCAGCTTGGTGCTGATGCGGCCGAACAGCGAGGACAGGCTGCCCCCGAGAGTGGTCGCAGCGGCGATGATGCCAACGGCGATGAGCGCGGCAATCAGGCCATACTCAATCGCGGTAGCACCGGATTCATCGTTCGCGAAACGAGCGATAGTGTTCATTCCAGGCTCCTTGCACACGTCATCTTGCTTTTGCAGCATCATTCGAGGCCGTTGGCATCGAACATGTCCAGCAAAGTACAAAGGACGCATTGAAGGAGAGTTAATTCCGGGCCAGCAATGCGGGTATCGCCCGTGGGCCGGGGCTTCGACAGTGTTTCCTCCTCAATGAGAAGATAATTCTAAGGCGCGATTAGGGCCTGTGCATTCGCCAATTATTCACCATTCGGGCCGAAACTGCTTGGCGCGTATCAAGTCAACCGGTGCAGCCATGCCGCTCCTGCGTACCCTCATCGTCATCGCGCTCGCCGCGTCCGTTGCGCTGCCTTCGGCTGTTATGGCAGCCAGCACCGATCCGATCACCGTCAAGGCGAATATGGCGCGCATCCTGAGGATCAGCGCTCCGGCGGCGACCGTGATCATCGGCAATCCCGGGGTCGCGGACGTCACCATCCAGGACCCGCAGACCCTGGTGCTCACGGGCAAGAGCTACGGCGAAACCAATCTCATCGTCCTCGACAGCGCCGGCAATCCCGTGGCCGATACCATGGTCTCGGTGGTGCAGGCGCCCTCCGACATGGTGACGGTCTATGCCGGCACGGCCCGTAATACCCTGTCCTGCCAGCCGGTCTGCCAGCAGACGGTCACCCTCGGCGACGATCAGGCGTTCAGCGCCGCAGCCGCCGGATCGGCGGCGCTGTTGCAAAGCACGGCGAAGTAGGCGCCCGGTCGGCAGTTAACTCCGTCGAAACCACGGCAAAATCTTGCGGGCGTCCCTAACGTCCGATTAGCAAACGCCGTCCTAGCATGGCCGGGTGAGATATCCAGGCCGATCCATGAGCATGGCGGAATTTCGGGCGCGACAGTTCGTGGCGACCGTGCGCTCGCGCGGCCGGGCGCTGCTGCGCGACGAGGCTGGCGTCACGGCCATCGAGTTCGGCATTCTGGCGCTGCCCTTCTTCACGATCATTCTGGCGATCATCCAGACCGCGATCATGTTCCTTGCGACGCAGGTCCTGGACAGTGCCCTCGAAGATGCATCGCGCAAGGTGCGCACCGGCGAAGCCTCAGGTTACAGTCTCTCCGATTTCCGCACCCTGATGTGCGGCTATACCTTCAACCTGCTTGACTGCAACCAGATCCAATTGCGGTCCGAGGTGCTCTCGAGCTTCTCGAACGTCGCCATCAATCAGACCGTACAAAGCTGCGATGTAACCACCTGCACCTGGACGTCGAACTGGCAGCAGTTCGCGCCGGGCACCGGCAAGAGCGTCATGCAGATATCCGCCTATTATCGCTATCCGCTGATCGTGGTGCTTCCGTATTTCAACCTCAAGAACCAGCCCGACAATTACCGGCTGTTGAGCGCCATCACCGTGTTCCGCAACGAGCCGTACTCATGAGCCGGCTCCGCAGACTCATCGCAGGTTTTGCCAGGAACGAAGGCGGCACGGCGGCAGTCGAGTTTGCCCTCATCATGCCGTTCCTGCTGGCGCTGTATTTCGGCTCGATGGAAGCGAGTGCCCTGTTCACGGCCGACAAGCGGGTCAATTCCATTTCCTCCACCGTCGGCGACTTGACGGCACAATGGGATCCCAACGACGGCTCCCTGCCGCAGGCGACGCTGACCGGCTATTTCGCGGCCGCGACCGGCATTATCACCCCCTACTCGTCCGCCGGCGTCAAGCAGGTGGTCTCGTTGGTCTACGTCAAGTCGGACGGGACGACAAAAGTGCTCTGGAGCGTCGCCAATGGCACCGGCGCTACGGCCAGGACCGTCGGCTCGAGCTTTACGCCGCTGTCGACGACGTCGGAGACCGACAAGATCGCTCAGGGCGGCTGCCTCGTCGCCGCGGAAACGAGCTATTCGTACAAGCCGCTCCTCGGCCAGATCTTCACGAGCGCGCTGAACCTGTCGCACATCAACTACTTCATTTCGCGATATGGCGCGACGTCGGTGCTCCAGCTCTGGAACACGAGCCTCACCAGCACGGCTTGCACCACCGGAAGCTAGTCCCTATAGCCAGCGCGCTCACCAGCGAGATGGCGATGACCGACCCCCTCATTCCTGTATTCGATCTCGGCGGCGTGTTCGTCGAATGGAACCCCATGTGGCTCTTCCGCAAGCTCTTCGCCTCCGAAGAGGAAGCGCAGTGGTTCCACGACAGCATCTGCACCAAGGAGTGGAACCTCGAGTTCGACGCCGGGGACATCTTCGCCGAGGGCGTCGCGCGGCTGATCACCCGTTTTCCGAAGTACTGGCGGGAAATCCAAGCCTTCGACCTGCGCTGGCGCGAGACGATCGGTCCCTTTATCAACGGCACGATCGCCATCCATGACGAACTGATCGCAGCCGAGATTCCGACCTTTGCGATCACCAACTTCTCCTGGGAAAAATGGATGAGCTGCCTCGGTGACTGGCCGTTCCTCGAAAAGTTCGACGGCGTTGTCGTCAGCGGCCTCGAGCATTTGGTAAAGCCGGACCCGCGCCTCTATCGCGTTTTCTGCGAGCGCTACGGCTTCGCGCCGCAGTCCTGCGTCTTCATCGACGACAGCGAGCCCAATGTCGTGTCGGCCCGCAAGATCGGCATGACCGCGATCCACTTCACCGATGCCAAGAGCCTTAGAAAAGAGCTGATCGCGCTAGGGCTGCCGCTGGAGGCGAAGTAGGCTCTTTTCCCCTCTGTCCGGGCGATCTCGAGAGGACCCGCTCAACCGCGACTATTTCGTTCCATACATGCGGTCGCCGGCGTCGCCAAGACCGGGGACGATGTAACCCTTCTCGTTGAGATGGCTGTCGATCGCGGCGGTGAAGATCGGCACATCCGGGTGGACATCGCTGAAATGCTTGATGCCTTCCGGCGCGGCCAGCAGACAGAGGAAGCGCAGATTGTTGGCGCCGCGTTCCTTGAGCTTGGTGACCGCCGCAACGGATGAATTGGCGGTCGCCAGCATCGGATCGACGACGATGATGAGCCGGTTCTCGAGCTCGCTGGGCGCCTTGAAGTAATATTCGACGGGCTGCAATGTCTCGTGGTCGCGATAGATGCCGATATGGGCGACGCGCGCCGCCGGCACGAGATCGAGCATGCCATCGAGCAACCCGTTGCCGGCGCGCAGGATCGAGGCAAACACCAGCTTCTTGCCCTTGATGGTCGGCGCCTGCATCGTCGTCAGCGGGGTCTCGACCGGGATCATCTCGAGCTCGAGGTCACGCGTCACCTCGTAGCACATGAGGTGGGCGATCTCGCGCAGCAGCCGCCTGAAGCCGGCGATCGAGGTTTCCTTGTCGCGCATGATCGTCAGCTTGTGCTGGATCATCGGGTGATCGATGACGGTGACTTTGGCCATGGAAAACCCTCTCGTGAACTCGCCGGGCGCTACAGGAAAGATCGCCCGTGGGCGCCGGGAGCGAGCCCCAGCCAGTGAGCGATGCTTTCGCCAATATCCGCGAAGGTGGAACGGATTCCAAGCTCGCCGGGCGAGAGTCGCGGGGAAAAGCAAAGGATCGGCACCTGTTCGCGGGTGTGGTCGGAACCAATCCAGGTCGGGTCGTTGCCGTGGTCGGCGGTCAAGACGAGCAGGTCGTCGTCGCGAAGCCGGCTGATCAATTCGGGCAGGCGCGCATCGAAGGCCTCGAGCGCGCCCGCATAGCCCGGAACGTCGCGGCGGTGGCCGTATTCCTGGTCGAAGTCGACGAAGTTGACCATGACGAAGTCGCCGTCACGGGCCATCTCCAGCGCCTCGAGCGTGCGATCGAACAGCACCATGTTGCCTGATGCCTTGATCTTATGGGTCACGCCACTGCCGGCGTAGATGTCGGAAATCTTGCCGATGGCGAAGACCTGCCGTCCGGCCGCCTTGGCGCGGTCGAGCAGCGTCGGCTCGGGCGGCGAAATCGCGAAGTCTCGGCGATTGCCGGTTCGTTTGAAGGTGTCGGCCGTCTCGCCGACGAAGGGACGCGCGATAACCCGGCCGATCATCATGGGGGCGGTCAGCTTGAACGCCTCCTCGCACACCTCGTAGAGGCGGTTGAGCCCGAAATGCTGCTCATGCGCGGCGATCTGGAAGACCGAGTCGATCGAAGTGTAGCAGATCGGCATGCCGGTCCGGATCGACTCCTCGCCGAGTTCCGCAATGATCGTCGTCCCCGATGCGTGCTTATTGCCCAGGATACCCGGAAGCTTGGCGTTGCGGATCAAAGCGTCGGTCAGGTCCTTGGGGAAAGCCGGGGTCGCCTGGGGAAAATAGCCCCAGTCGAACGGCACCGGCACGCCGGCGATTTCCCAATGGCCCGAAGGGGTGTCCTTGCCCTTGCTGACTTCGCGTCCGACGCCGAAGCGGCCCCCTTTGGGCGTCGCCGACAGTCCGGGCGGTACTGCGCCCGTCGCCAGCTTGGCGGCTGCGCCGAGCCCCATGGCGGCCATATTGGGGACATGCAGGTGGTAGTTCTGCGCGATGTGCAGCAGCGTGTTCGCGCCGGTGTCGGGGTGACCGTGCCCGTCATTGTAGTCGGCAGCATCCGGCGCGCCACCGATGCCAAAACTGTCGAGGATGCAGAGGATGGCGCGGGGCATCAGTGAATCTCCGGCGGATCGATGCGACCGGCGATAAGCGGATGTGCCGGCGCACCGTCGCCGAGATGGTATGCCGCGATCAGCCGGCGGGTCGCTTCGGCGGCGGTGGCGGCATCGCGCGCATGCAGGCGCGCCAGCGGCGTGCCGGCCTCGACCTTCGCGCCCAGTCCCAGCAACCGGTCAAATCCGACTGAATGATCGATCGTATCCGTCGGCATGCGACGTCCGCCGCCGAGCGCGACGACGGCCATGCCGACGCCCCGCGTGTCGATGGCGCCGACAATGCCGGCAGCCGGCGACGGCACATCGACGACGATCGAGGCTGGCGTGAGATAGCTGTCCATGCGGTCGACGAAGTCGTGGGGGCCGCCGAGCAGCGCCACCATCTCAGAGAAGCGGGAGGTGGCTTCACCGCTCCAAAGTGCAACCTCGCAGGCCTTTTTGGCATCGCCCTTGAAACCGGTAAGCTCCAGGGCCGCCGCCGACAACGCCAGCGTGACCTCGTAGAGCCGCTTGTCGCGATGCGCACCGGTGAGGAAGTCGACGGCGTTGCGGACCTCCAGCGCGTTGCCCGCGGCGCTTGCCAGCGGTTCGTTCATGTCGGTCAGCAGCGCCGCAGTGCGCGTGCCGGCGCCGTTCGCCACGTCCACCAGGCTGTGCGCCAGCTCACGCGAGCTCTCGAGCGTCGTCATGAAGGCGCCGGAGCCCGTCTTCACGTCGAGGATTAGGGCCTGCAGCCCGGCGGCGAGCTTCTTGCTGAGGATCGAGGCGGTAATCAGCGGTACGCTCTCGACCGTGCCGGTTACATCGCGGATCGAATAGAGAATCTTGTCGGCCGGCGCGAGGTCGGCCGTCTGGCCGATGATGGCGCAGCGCGCCTTGCGCGTCACCTCGTGAAAGAGGTCATTGTCCGGCTGTGTATTGTAGCCCGGAATGGAGTCGAACTTGTCCAGCGTTCCGCCGGTGTGGCCGAGGCCGCGACCCGAAATCATCGGCACATAGACGCCACAGGCCGCCAGGATCGGTGCCAGCATCAGCGAAACGTTGTCGCCGACGCCGCCGGTCGAGTGCTTGTCGACCACCGGGCCATCGAGGTCGGACCAATCGAGCACCGTTCCGGAATCGCGCATGGCCTCGGTCAGCGCCACGCGCTCGTCGAGAGTCATGTCGCGGAAGAACACCGCCATGGCGAAGGCCGCGGCTTGCGCATGGCTCACTGTTCCACCCGTCAGGCCGGAGATGAACTCGCCGATCTCGCCGCGCGCCAGCACCTCGCCATCGCGCTTGCGCACGATGACTTCCTGCGGGAGGAAGACCATCAGCGGTTACGCCCCATAGGGCACCCAGACGTTCTTGACCTGCGTGGCGCGGCGAAGGAAGTAGTCGCCCTCGAACTTCGCCTTATCGGCAAGATCGTAGTAGAGCCCACGCGAGGTCCAGGTCTGCTTGAGGTTGCCGATCGAGGCCTTCTCGATCATCGTCGAGGTCGCGGCGTCGCCGGCGCACCAGATGGCGTCGACGCCATCGTGCTCGGCCATGGTCTTGGCCAGTGTCGCCGAGGCGCCGGTCACGATATTGATGACGCCGGCCGGCACATCCGAGGTCTCGATCACCTGGTAGAGGTCGGTCACCGACAGCGGCGCCGTCTCGGACGGCACCAGCACCACCGGGTTACCCATGGCGATTGCCGGCGCGAGCAGCGCGATCGCGCCCAGCAGCGGCCGCGACGGCGGCGCAATGATACCCAGCACGCCGATCGGCTCGATCATGGCGATCGCGATAGTCCGGCTCGGCGGATTGTGCACGGCGCCGTCATACTTGTCGGCCCACCCGGCAAAGGCAAAGAGCCGCTCGACCGAGGCGGCCACCTCCTTTTGTGCCGAGGCCAGGCTCTCGCCGGTCTGCGCACGGATGCGTTTGGCGAACTCGTCGGAACGATATTCCAGGTTCTCGCCGAGGAAATAGAGGATCTGCGCCCTGTTATGCGCGGCAGTAGTGCCCCAGCCCAGCGCGCCGCGCGCCGCCTCCACGGCGTTGCGGATGTCCTTGCGGTTGCCTTCGCCTACCTCGCCGACCATCGCGCCGCCGGGACCGTGGATGGTGCGCGAATAGCCGCTGTCGGGCCGCGCCTGCTTGCCGCCGATGTACATCTTGGCGGTCTGGTCGATGCCGTCGTGCGCATCGAGCTCACGGCCCGAGGTCCCCGCTTTCGCCGGGACGGCCATAGCGGCCGGCTTCAGCTCCTTCTCCCATTTCGGCTTGAGATAGGCGGCCATGCCCTCCTTGCCGCCCTCGCGGCCGAAGCCCGATTCCTTGTAGCCGCCGAAGCCGACTGCTGCGTCGAAATTGTTGGTGCCGTTGATCCACACCACGCCGGCCTTGATCTTGGGCGCGATATCGAGCGCGAGGTTGATGTTCTCGCTCCAGATGGTCGAGGCGAGGCCGTATTTGGTATTGTTTGCGAGTGCCACCGCTTCCTCGGGCGTACGGAAGCTCATCGCCACCAGCACCGGCCCGAAAATCTCCTCAGTCGCTACTGTGTGCGACGGCGACACATTGGTGATCAGCGTGGGCCTGAGGAAACAGCCGCCACCCTTGGGCAGATCGATATCTGGCTCATAGACCTGCCCGCCTTCCGCAGCACCCTTCTTCACCAGGTCGCGCACGCGCGCCACCTGCACCGGCGCCACCAGCGCGCCAATGTCGACGGCCTTGTCGAGCGGGTCGCCCACCCGCAAGCTCGCCATGCGTTTTTTGAGCTTGGCGATGAAGCGCTCTTCGATGGATTCCTGGATCAGCAGGCGCGAGCCGGCACAGCACACTTGCCCCTGGTTGAACCAGATGGCATCGACCAACCCTTCGATGGCGCTGTCGACATCGGCGTCGTCGAACACGATGTACGGCGACTTGCCGCCGAGCTCGAGGCTCAGCCCCTTGCCGGTACCCGCGGTCGCGGCGCGAATGATCTTGCCGACCTCGGTCGAGCCGGTGAAAGCGATCTTGTCGACGTCGGGGTGGTTGACGATCGCGGCGCCGGTATCGCCCAGCCCGGTCACGATGTTGACCACGCCCGGCGGCAGTTTCGCCTTCTCGACGATCTCGGCAAACAGCAGCGCGGTGAGCGACGTGAACTCGGCAGGTTTCAGCACCACCGTGTTGCCGGCGGCCAGCGCCGGCGCGATCTTCCACGCGAGCATCAGCAGCGGAAAGTTCCATGGGATGATCTGGCCGCACACGCCATAGGGCGCCATGCCCGGGAACTCACGCTCGAGGTGCTGGGCCCAGCCGGCGTGGTGGTAGAAATGCCGCGCCACGAGCGGGATGTCGATGTCGCGGCTCTCACGGATCGGCTTGCCGTTGTCCATGCTCTCCAGCACCGAGAACAGGCGCGAGTGCTTCTGCACCAACCGGGCGATCGCATAGAGGTATTTGC
>DATMTK010000251.1:0-34020 GCA_035564755.1 Devosia sp.
TGCCGAAGCAGCGCCGGGTGCGCTGGTTTGCGTCATTTAGCCTTCATAGCCCCTTTATGAGGCGGGCGGCTCTCTACACCCGGCAAAAATCGCATTCAACCGGGTTGACTGCGACAGGTTATCAGTTGTCCTGTCGCACGAATGCCCTCCGCAATCGCAGTTCCCGACCCGGGACGTTGAGATCGGGACCGATAAACAAAGAGCGGCGCCGTTGGGCGCCGCTGCTCTGGTCTGGGAGAGAAGGAGCCGCTCCCAGGCGATATGGGAGCGTCTTAAGCTGCTTTGGCGGCTGCTATGTCGTCGGCGCGCGCGGCCCTGGTGGCGTCGGTCCACCACAGCAAGTTGTCGAACAATTCCTTGGTGAACGGCGCGAAGGTCGGGAGCACCTCGTCCCAGGTCTTCTGGCCCATGAACACCGACGCGAACTCCGAACCGCCGATGTGCACGCCGTGACGGACCGAAACCGCCTGCAGCTCGGTCATGATGTTGCGCAGATGCTCGACGGCGCGGGCGCCGCCGACCGAGCCATAGCTGACATAGGCCACGGCCTTCTTGATAAACGGCTTGTAGGCCCAGTCGATCGCGTTCTTGAGCGCGCCCGGCACGGAACGGTTGTACTCGGCCGTCACGACGATGTAGCCGTCGAACTCGCTGAGCTTGGACTGCCACTTCGCTGCCGTCTCGTTGGGGGTCGGCATCCAGAAGTCCGAAGCCGGCGCATCGAAAAGCGGCAGCGGATAGTCCTTCAGGTCGACGATCTCGACGTCGAAGGCCCCATAGGCCTTGGCCTGCTCGGCCACCCATTTTCCGACGTCGCCGCCTCTGCGGTTCGGACGAATGCTGCCGATGATCACCGCGATCTTGGGCTTGTTGGACATTGATTGCTCTCCAGTAACAAACTGTAACTGAGGCTTGATATGTGCCTGTATGGCGAGGCCGCAAGCGGGCACTCTCGCCTCACGTGCCGACATGGCTGTCACCGTGGCACGCGCCTGTTCTCGAGGCACAGTCCTGTAAGTGGCGGTTCCATCGGCCTTTGCCGATGAAAAAGCGGCGACCGCAGATGAGTTCCCACCCATCATCCGGTGTTTGAGGCAAGGCTGTTCGCGATCAGGAAACAGTGAGGGCCCGCAAATACCGCCGTACCGCATCGGGGAAGCCGTACTTCAGCGCATCGGCCGTGAGCGCATGCCCGATCGAGCATTCGTCCAGATCGGGAATCGCCTCGACCAGCGCCGGCAGGTTGTCGAGCGTGAGGTCGTGGCCGGCATTCACGCCAAGCCCAGCCCCGCCCCGTGCCGCTCGTAGGCCGGCCTTGCGGGCCGCGTTGGCGGTCGCCTTGAGCCTCGCCAGATACGCTGCCGCATCCCCATGCGGATCGCCATAGGGGCCGGTGAAGAGCTCGATACGGTCGGCCCCGACGTCCGCCGCCATCGCCGGAACTGCCGGATCGGGGTTCACGAACAGTGATACCCGCATGGCACCGTTCTGCAGACGCTCGATGATCTCGGCCAGCATCGTGTCGTGCCCGGCGATGTCCCAGCCATGATCCGAGGTCGATTGCTCCGGATCGTCCGGCACCAGCGTCACCTGGTCCGGCTTGACCAGTTCGCACAGCTTGAGGAAGGCCTCGTCCGGATAGCCTTCGATGTTGAGCTCCCGGTCCGGCCACTCGTCGCGCAAGAGGTCCAGCAGCTCGAACACATCGGTCTTGCGGATATGCCGTTCGTCGGGACGCGGGTGCACGGTGATCCCGTCGGCTCCCGCGCCGAGGCAGAGCCGCGCAATATCCGTGACGCTCGGCCACGGCAGGTTACGGCGGTTGCGGACGTAGGCGACAGCGTTGAGATTGACGGAGAGATTGGTCATGGGCGGCACCTAGCACGACCGAGACGGCGCACCAAAATCATGTCTTCGACGGCGTGCTGCTGCTCGCCGGCACCGGCGCACTGCTTGCCGGCGCCGCAGCCTCTGCTGACGCCGCCGACGACGCCGAGGCCTCGGGCGGCCCCTCGGCGTCGGGAGCGATGATGCCGTATAGCTTTGCGATGTCGCCGTAATAGCCCATCACGTTGTCGACCTGTTCCACCATGAACTCGATCACCTGCGGAGCGACCTGCGTTTCGAGGCAGTTCTGCGAAATGTTGTTCGGCAGTGATCGCAGCAAGTTCTGGTAGAGCGCGTAGAACGTCACGAACTCGTGCAGGTTGGTTTCGCCGAAATCGACCATGCGCGGCAATACCGCGTCGTAGACCGGCGTTGCCGGGGTCATGACCTGCTGCAGAGTTTCGGCATAGTGGGCGCACCTGCCGCCCGGATCGCTGTGCGCAAGATCGTAATGGCCGAGTTGCTGGGCAGTCCGCAGGCCCAGGCCAAGCGCCTGCACCTCATAGGCCAGCCCGAGCCCGATCGAGTGGGCCGCCTGCTCCGACTTCTCGATGTCGTTGTCGTGACTGATGGCGGTCGACAGCACCAGAACGCCGGCAGCGCCGAGGAAGCCCAGCACCGAACCGATGAGGGCTTGCCAGGTCTTGAGCGCATCGAGCCAGTGCTGATGCTCCGTGCGGCGCAGATCGACCGTCAGCAGCGCGCCGATCGTCACCACGACCACAACCAGAAGCGCCAGCGCGCTGGCAACAAGCATGGATCGAAAGCCCCCGCTCGAAGCTACCGGCTCGCCCGTTGGGCCGCAACGGGTCCGGCTACATCCCCTCGGCGCCGCGGCCGATTGCGGCGAGGCCTGTGCGCACCACCTCGATCATACCGAGCGGCACCATGATCGCGATGAAGCTGTCGATCTTGGATGGCTTGCCGGTGATCTCGAACACGAAGCTCTCGGTCGTCGCATCGACGATCTGCGCCCGGTAGGCATCCGCCAGCCGCAGCGCTTCTGCCCGTGGCTCGCCGGTACCGGCGACCTTGACCAGGGCCAGCTCGCGCTCCAGTGCCTTACCCTCGGCCGTGAGATCGTGCACCTTGTGCACCGGCACCAGCCGCTCGAGCTGCAGCTTGATCTGCAGCAGCACTTTCGGCGTCGCGACGGTCACCAGCGTGATCCGGCTCAAGCCCTTCTCGTGCTCCGTCTCGCTGACCGTAAGGCTCTCAATGTTGAACCCACGCGCCGAGAACAGTCCGGCGATGCGGGCCAGGATGCCCGGCTCGTTGTCGACCAGCACGCTCAGCGTGTGCCGCTCGGGCGTCTGCGTCTCCGGGGCGAGAAAATAGACCGAGCCGGTGGGTTGAAGGTGTGCGTTCATCAGACGAGCTCCCGTCCCTTGGCGTCGATCACGTCGCCCACATCGCCCTTGAAATCGGGCAGGATCATTTCGTTGTGCGGCTTGCCCGAAGGGATCATGGGCAGGCAGTTCTCGTGCTTTTCGACCAGGCAGTCGAACAGCACCGGCTTTTTGACGTCGAGCATCTCCCTGATCGCGTCATCGAGATCCGCCGCATTGTCGCATTTGATGCCATATCCGCCATAGGCCTCCGCCAGCTTCACGAAGTCGGGCAGCGACTCCGAATAGCTGTGCGAGTAGCGGCCGCCATGCAGCAGTTCCTGCCACTGCCGGACCATGCCCATGCGCTCGTTGTTGAGGATGAAGATCTTGACGGGCAACTCGTACTGCACAGCCGTCGACATTTCCTGCATCGTCATCTGCACGCTGGCCTCGCCGGCGATGTCGATGACGAGCGCATCCGGATGCGCCACCTGCACCCCGATCGCCGCCGGCAGGCCGTAGCCCATCGTGCCGAGCCCGCCCGACGTCATCCAGTGGTTCGGCATCTCGAACGGAAAATGCTGCGCCGCCCACATCTGGTGCTGACCCACTTCCGTCGTCACATACACGTCCTGCCGTGCCTTCACCGCTTCATAGAGCCGCTGGATCGCAAACTGCGGTTTGATCACCGACCCGGTCTGCTGGAAACCGAACGAGTTGCGCTTGCGCCAGCTCTCGATCTCGCGCCACCACGGCGCCAGGGCTTCGGTGCGCGACTCGTTGGTCTTGCTGCGCCAGACCCGCACCATCTCCTTGAGGACGTGTCCGCAATCGCCTATGATCGGCAGGTCGATGCGCACGTTCTTGTTGATCGAGCTCGGATCGATGTCGACGTGGATCTTACGGCTCCCCGGCGAGAACGCATCGATGCGGCCGGTGATCCGGTCGTCGAACCGCGCCCCGATGTTGATCATCAGGTCGCAGTCGTGCATCGCCATGTTCGCCTCGTACGAGCCGTGCATGCCGAGCATGCCGAGCCATTGCTTGCTCGATCCCGGGAATGCCCCCAGACCCATCAGCGTCGAGGTCACCGGAAAGCCGGTGAGCTCGGCCAGCTCGCGCAATGATTCGCTCGCCTCGAGCCCCGAATTGACGACGCCTCCGCCGGTATAGAACACCGGTCGTTCGGCGCGCAGCATCAGGTCGACCGCCGCTTCGACGAGACGCGTATCGCCCTCGGTTTGCGGATGATAGCTCTTGTGGCGCGTCGTTTCGATCTCGGCCGGCCCATAGTAGCTGCCGAGTGCGAACTGCACGTCTTTGGGGATGTCGATCAACACCGGCCCGGGCCGGCCGCTGCGGGCAATATAGAACGCCTCGTGCAACACGCGCGATAGATCGTTGACGTTCTTGACGAGGTAATTGTGCTTGGTGCAGCTCCGCGTGATGCCGACGGTGTCGCATTCCTGAAAGGCGTCGGAACCGATCAGCGGCGTCGCCACCTGCCCGGTGATGCAGACCATCGGAACCGAATCCATCAGCGCGTCGGTGAGGCCCGTCACCGCATTCGTCGCGCCCGGCCCCGACGTCACCAGCACCACGCCGACTTTGCCGGTCGAGCGTGCATAGCCCTCCGCCATGTGCGTCGCGCCCTGCTCGTGCCGGACGAGGATGTGACGAACCTTGTCCTGCTGGAAGATCACGTCGTACATCGGCAGCACCGCGCCGCCCGGATAGCCGAAGATATCGGTGACGCCCTGGTCGGTCAGCGCCTGGATCACCATCTCCGCGCCCGTCATCTGTTGGGCCATTTCCTAGTCCTTCCTCACCAAGTCTCAGTCACGTCACGGGCCCGAGAAAATCGGGCAATAAAAAAGGCCCCGTTCGGGACCTTTGCGCGCACCAGCCTTCCCGCGGGATCTACCCCACGTGACCGATGCGCCCCACTACTACGAGAATGCTCCGCACGAGCTGCTCCCAGAAAAACTGGCGGAAAACTACGCCTGCGGCGCGAAACCTGTCAACCCTGCTTCGCGCCGGGCGCCGGATCACTCCGCCGCCTGCTTCACGAGCGCTGCGATGCGCACCTCATCGGCCTTGGTCAGCTTGGTGATCGCGTATGACGAGGGCCACATGCTTCCTTCATCCAGCTTCGCCAGATCGGAAAAGCCGAGCGTCACATAGCGCGCCTTGAACTTCGCCGCCGGCTGTACGAAACACACGACCTTCTCGCCCCGCGCATACGCGGGCATCCCGTACCATGTCTTCGGCGAGAGGTGCGGTGCACTCGCCTTGACGATCGCGTGGATGCGCTCGGCGATCGCCTTGTCGGCCCCGTCCATTTCCGCGATCTTGGCGAGGACATCGGCCTCGCCGTCGGGCTTGCCGCCTTTGCGCCGCGCAGCCTTGGTCTCGGCCACATACTCCTTCATCGCGGCCAGTTCGTCCGACGAGAAGACGCCGGACTGCTTCTTCTTCGCCGAGGCGCTTGTCGTCTTGGGCATCGCGCTCACCATTTGAGCTGCGTGATCTGGACGATATTGCCGCAACCGTCCTCGATCTGCGCGATGGTCGAGGCGGTGACGTCGGTCGGCGGCATCTTGAGCCTGCCGCCGTGCGACGCGATGCGCTCGCAATCGGCCTTGATGTCGTCGCTGAACAGCATCAGCGCGGGCTGCCCCTGCGCGAACAGCGCCTGCTGATAAGCCTTGCCCGCCGGATTGTCGTTCGCGGCGAGCTGCAGTTCGGTTCCGTTCGGGTCGTCGGGGGAGACCACCGTCAGCCAGCGAAACGGTCCATTGCTGAAATCCGCTTTCTTGGTGTAGCCCAGAACGTCGGTATAGAACCGCAGCGCCTTGTCCTGGTCATCGACGTAGATCGATGTCAGCTTGATTTTCATGATTTGTCTCCTTTGTCGTCTTCATTGTCGAGCACGCGCTCGAGGGTCGCGAGGAAATGCGGCCACGATACCCTGGCCCCGTTGAAGGCCGCCTTCTGGTCGATCGGGAAGCCGGACTGCTCGAGCTTGAGGTGCGTGCCGGTGGGCGTCGGCGTCAGCGTGAACGTCACCACGCTTTCCAGTCCGAACGCATCCCAGGTGTAGGAGAGCGTTCTGTTCGGGTCCATGCTGAGCACTTCGCAATCGATGGCGACGTGCACGTCCGGCTTGGGGTCGCGCCGCAACGTGAACTTGTGCCCCACGACTGGCTTGAAATCGTTCTTCATCAGCCACTCCTCGATCAGGTGCGGTTGTGTCAGGGCCCGCCACAGCTTCTCGGGCGGATGCGCGACCTCCCGCTCGACCACGAGCGTCCGGGTTTGGGCGGTGTCCTCGTTCACTGGTCCATCCTCTTGAGCAGGTCCTCCAGGTCGTCCAGCCGGCCTTCCCAGAACCCCGTCATTTCCTTCGTCCAATCGATCAGCGGCGTGAGCGCGCCCAGTTGCGCCGAATAGTGCGTCTGCCGTCCATGATGGCGGTCGCGCACCAGCCCCGCCTGCTTCAGCACCGCCAGGTGCTTGGACACCGACGGCTGCGAAATCCTCGCCTGTGCCGTGAGCGCCGCAACCGTTTGTTCTCCGCTCCGGCACAGCCGTTCGAAGATCGCCCGCCGGGTCGGGTCCGACAAAGATCTGAAAACCGCATCCCGCAGCTCTGTCATCGCAATCAATAACCCGTTGGCTATTGATTAGATCAATAGCTGTTCGGCTATGGATGTCAAGCGCTCGCCCTCTTGAAATCGGGGACCAGGTGACCAAATCCACGGATTGGTGAATTGCCTCAGGCACTTGACCATGTCCGGGAGCGGCGTCGGATGCCCTCCCCGTACCGATGTTGCTCAACCAGAGGATATAGCGATGAGGACAACCCTCGACCTGACCACCCCCCTGACCGACGATGCCCTCGTGTCCGACAGCGACCTGATCGGCTTCGACCATCCACGCGACATCGTGCGCGATCCTGTTCTGACGCTGGCGCGCAAGCGTCAGCTGCTCGCCTATTGGGCGTCTGACATCCATGCCGTCACCGGGATGCCGGCTTTGCGCAGTTACCGCTTCGGTCCTGCCGTGAGCATCGATGACCTCGCGGAGGCCCTCCGCCAGCTCGACGAAATGGTCGACCTTCCGGCGGTCTCTGCCGGTCGCTCGAATTCGGTTGTGGCGTAGTCTCGGAACTCCGACCGCTCCTGCGCATTAAGTTCCAGACATCCCGGATAAACCCGCCCGGTTTTCTCATTGCGGTACTCAAGGGGCGAGAAAAGGAACTGACATGTCATTCAAGTCCAACCTCCTCAAGGCGGCCGGTATCGGCGCCGCCGGCATCCTGCTCACTGCGGGCGCGGCCTTCGCGGCCACCGCGACGGCCAGCGTCAATGTTCGTACCGGTCCCGGGACAAGCTACGGGGTCGTCGACACGCTTGCGCCGGGCGAGAACGTGGCGATCGTTGGCCAATCCAACGGCTGGTGCCGCGTCGACAAGCCCGGCCCCAACGGCTGGGTGAGCTGCGCCTACCTCGCGGGCGGCGGCGGCGCCTACTATGGCGGCCCGCGCTACGACCAAGGCCCGGACGTCAGCTTCAGCTTTGGCTTCGGCACCCCGTACCCGCGCCACCATTATGTGCGGCCCTCGTATCCGGCGCCGATGCATAGCTGGTGGTGGTAAGACTCAAGGGCGCCTCCGGGCGCCCTTTCTCAGTGCAGCATGTCGTGGCGCATGAGTTCGGCGATGGTGTGGGTTCGGTTCTTGGTGCCGAGCTTGTCTGCCACATTGTCCACGTGCTGGTTCACCGTCCGCGGTGACATGCCGAGCTGATCGGCAATCTCCACCGAGGTGAGCCCGATCGCCGAAAGCCGCATCACCTCGCGCTCGCGCGGCGTCAATGGCGGAAGGCTCGGTTCGTCCGCCCGCGCCGCCTTGTCTTTGTGCCGCAGTTCCGAGAACAGGCTGAAGCTCAGCAGCTGCAACGCCACCTCGTCGGACCGTCCCATCATCGGATGCCCGGAGTAGCTGACGAGGCCGGCGATGCTCGGCCCTTCACTCACCGGCACCGCCACCGTCTGTCCGAGGTCGTTGCCGAGGCAGAAGGCCTTGTAGGGATGGTCCGGTTCGAAACGTTCGGGTTCGAGCCGCACCACCATGTCGCGGTCGAGCATCGAGCGGATACCCCTGACCCCCGGCGCAAAGCCGTTGCTGCGGAACAGCTCCGCCCACCCCGTTGCCCGCTGCGGATTGGTATCGATGATCCGCCGCGCCGCTTTGAAGTCGGGCTCGTACTCGATCAGGAAAGCGCTGCGAAATCCGAACTGATCCGCCATCTGCTTGAGGACGAGGCGAGCGTCGTTGTCGTTCGCGATCCGGCGAATTGGTCCGATATGCTTTTCAATAACGCTCAGCATCTCTCCCTCGCCGCATGAGGGCTCTTCAATATCTCTCCAGCATGCGCTCGGCGGCGCCATGGCGCAACCGAGTCGGCACGTCATGGGGTGGCCATCCCCGGCCCGCTCCGGTAGAGGGGCTGTAGCGAGTGGATTTTGAAATGAGCAGCCAAACGGCGGCGTCGGCATCCGGCGCCGGCAAATCATTGTCGCCGCCCGGCTGGGGCGCGGAATTCCGCGCCCTGTTTGCGCTCGGCTGGCCGCTGATGGTGGCGCAACTCGCGCAGATTTCCCTCAACACCACCGACGTGGTGATGCTCGGCTGGCTCGGTCCGAAGTTTCTCGCCGCAGCGGCGCTCGCCAATGCTCTGTTCGTGGCGCTTCAGCTCTTCGGCATGGGCATCGTCGAGGCCGTCGCACCGATGGTGGCGCAGGCGCTCGGTGCCCGCGACCATCGGTCGGTGCGTCGCACGCTGCGCCAGGGCATCTGGGCCGGCGTGCTCATCAGCATCGTGCTGCTGCCCGTCGTCTGGAACGTCGGTACGATCTACCGGATGCTCGGCGAAAGCGCCGAGTTGACCGACATGGCCGAAACGTTCGTGCACTATGCGGTCTGGGTAATCTTCCCGGCGCTGCAGATCATCGTCTTCCGCAGCTTCCTGAGTGCCCACGGCAATACGCGGGTCATCCTCGCCATCACGGTCGCCGGCGTCTTCGTCAACGCTCTCGGCGATTACGCGCTCATCTTTGGCAACTGGGGGTTTCCGCGCCTGGAGCTTGCTGGCGCCGGCATCGCGACGACGATCACCAGCTTCGCAATGCTGGTCGTCACCATCGCCTATACCCTGCTGCACCGTCGCTATCGGCGCTATCACATCCTGCACAATTTCCTTCGGCCCGACTGGCTGCGCTTCCGCGAGCTGTTCCGTATCGGCATGCCTATTGGCATCATGCGTCTCGCCGAAGTGATGCTCTTCACCTCCGCCGCACTGCTGCAGGGCTGGCTTGGTGAAGCCGAGGTCGCGGCTCACGCTATTGCGCTGCAGTTGGCCTCCATCTCCTTCATGGTGCCGCTCGGCTTGAGTCAGGCGGCCACGGTCCGGGTTGGCGTCGCCCTCGGCGAGCGGGATCGGGAAGGCATCCGCCGCGCCGGCTGGATGGCGTTGCTGATGACGCTCATCTTCATGGCGGCCACCGGCCTGTGCTTCCTGCTGATCCCCGGTCCCCTCGTCGGCCTGTTCCTCGACCCGTCGACCCCGGTGAATCTTCGCCCTGCCGAACTGGCGGTGAGCTATCTGATCGTTGCCGGTTTCTTCCAGCTGTTCGATGGCACGCAGGTGACCATGAGCGCCGCGCTTCGAGGTCTCTCCGACACCCGCGTCCCGCTGGTCATCGCGCTGGTCGGCTACTGGCTGGTCGGCCTGCCCGTGAGCTATGTCTTCTGTTTCCCGCTCGGCTTCCGCGGTGTCGGGATCTGGATGGGGTTGGCTGCCGGGCTCGCCGCGGTCAGCGTGGTGCTCACCATCCGTTTCGCCATGCGCGAGCGGCTCGGCCTCACCTCAAGAATCCCGATCTAGCTCGCCCGCCACGCCCAGTCCGTCATGCGGGCGCGGAACCAGGTCCGCTGCCGTTTGGCGTATTGCCGCGTCACCGTGACCGCAAGCTCGCTTGCCTCCGCGCGGGTGCTTCGCCCCGCGAGGTAGTCGCCGATCTCGCGCAGACCGATGGCCTTCATTGCCGGCAGCGTCGGATCGAGGCCGCGCGCCAGGAAGTCCTGCACCTCGATCTCGGCGCCCTGCTCCAGCATTTCCTCGAACCGCCGTGCTATCCGCTCGCGCAGCGTCTCTCGCGCCGGGTTAAGCACGATCCGCTCCAGCGTCCAGCCCTCGAGCAGCCGCCGCTGCGCGGCATCCTGGAATGACGCGAGCGACCGCCCCGTCGCCTTCAGCACGGCCAGCGCCCGCGTCACCCTTTGCGGGTCCGGCGCCCTGAGTCGGGCCGCAATCTCCGGATCGCGGTCCAGGATGAGCCGCCCGCGCGCCTCTCGATCAAGGCCGGCAATTTCCGCCTCGGCCCATGCGACGGCCTCCGGCGGCACCTCGGGTACGTCCGCGAAGCCCCTGGTCAGCGCCTCGAAATAGAGACCCGTTCCGCCCGCGAAGATCAGCGGCGCGTCCCCGGTCTCCACCATCAGGCGGCTGGCCGCTCGCGCCCAGTCGCCGGTCGAGAACCGCACCTTCGGATCGACCGCGCCATAGAGCCGATGCGGCACCTCGGTCATGTCCGCATCGCCCGGCCGTGCGGTCAGCAGCCTCAGCCCGGCGTAGACCTGCAGCGCGTCGGTGTTGACGATGACCCCGCCGCGCTCGCGCGCCAGCCGCAGCGCCAGCGCCGACTTGCCGCTCGCCGTCGGACCCGCTATCAGAACCGCGCTTTTCGACCCCACGAGTTGTCCTTGTCGGTTCTCTGTCTCATCGCCAACCCCAACGAGCCCGCCATCGACACCGCGCTGATGAACGCGGTGCACAAGGCCGTGGGCGGCGAGGTCAACGTCCTCACCCAGCGCATCGCAGTCGAGTTCGTCAAGCCCGACCTCGCGACCGCCGCTGAAGCCGCCCGCGACCTCGTCGCCGGCAAGCCCGTCGACGTCGCCCAGGTGCCGCTCGCCAATCGTCGCAAGAAGCTTCTCATTGCCGATATGGACTCCACCATGATCGAGCAGGAGTGCATCGACGAGCTCGCTGCCGCTCTCGGCATCAAGGATGAGGTCGCCGCTATCACCCGACGCGCCATGAATGGCGAGCTCAATTTCGAGCAGGCACTGCGCACGCGCGTCAAACTGCTCAAGGGCCTGCCGCTCAAGCGCATGGAGGAGATTCGTCGCGAGCAGATCACCTTCGCCCCCGGCGGCCGCGCCCTGGTGCAGACCATGAAGGCCTACGGCGCCGTCACCTCGCTGGTCTCGGGCGGCTTCACCTTCTTTGCCGACTACATCGGCAAGCGCATCGGCTTCGACGAGGCCATGGCCAACATCCTCGAGTTCGACGGTGAGGTGCTCGCGGGCACCGTTGCCGATCCGATCCTGGGCAAGGAGGCCAAGCTCAGCCGCCTCATGACCCTCGCCGCCTTCCACGACATCCCGATGGCTGAAACCCTTGCCGTGGGTGACGGCGCCAATGACCTCGACATGGTCAAGGCGGCCGGCCTCGGTGTCGCGCTCCATGCCAAGCCGGTCGTCGCGGCAGAGGCAGAGGTTCGCATCGATCACGGCGACCTCACCGCCCTGCTCTACCTTCAGGGCTACACCGACGACGAATTCGTGCGCTGACTACTTCGCCAGCCGTACCGCGATGAAGCGGCTGCCACCTGTCGCATCGGTCACCTTGAACAGCACCGCCGGCCGCCCCGCTTCCTTGGCCGCGTTCACCTTGTCGATGACGTCGGCGACCGTCTCGATTTTCTGCTCGTTGACCTCGCTGACCACAAGGCCCTTCACCAGCCCCGCATCCTCAGCGCCCGAGCCGGTGACGACGTCGGTGATCACCAGCCCCTTGGCGTCCGCCTCGAGGGCGTAGGTCTTGCGCAGCTCGGCGTCGATCGGAGCGAGATCGAGACCGACCATGTCCTTGAGACCGGGGGGTGGCCCGACCGGCTCATCCGGGTCGCCGTCGGGCGCCGCGACCTTCGGCTCCTTCGCCGATGCTTCGATTGCGTCCGCCGCTTCCAGCCGCCCCAGCGTGATGTCGAGGCTCATCTCCTTGCCCGCGCGCAAGAGCTTTACGCTCGCCTTGCTGACCACCGCGGACTCCGCCACGAACCGCGACAGGTCGCGCATCTTCTCGATCGGCTTGCCGTTGAACTCGAGGATCAGATCGCCCTCGTCGATGATGCCATCGGCCGGGCCAGTCTTGGTGACGCTCACCACCAACGCGCCGTTGCTGTTCGGCCGGCCGAGGCTGTCGGCGATATCGGGCGTCACCTCCTGGATATTGACGCCGAGCCACCCGCGCCGCGTCTCGCCGTACTCGTCGAGCTGTTCCACCACCGGACGAGCCAGGTTCACGGGCACCGCAAAACCGATGCCGAGCGAGGCGCCGCCGCGGGCGATGATCGCGGTGTTGATCCCGACCACTCTGCCGTCCATGTCGAACAGTGGCCCACCCGAATTGCCCTGGTTGATCGCGGCGTCGGTCTGGATGAAATCGTCGTATGGCCCTTCCTGGATGTCGCGGTTCCGCGCCGAGACGATCCCCAGCGTCACCGACCCACCGAGTCCGAACGGGTTGCCGATCGCCATCACCCAGTCGCCGACCTGCGCCGTGTCGCTGTCGCCGAATTCGACGAACGGTAGCGCATGGCCGGCATCGACCTTGAGCACCGCGAGATCCGCCTTGTCGTCGGCACCGACCACTTTGGCCGGCAGCCGCGTGCCGTCGGACAGCATCACCACGATCTCGTCGGCGCCGGCGATGACGTGATTGTTGGTCACGATCGTGCCGTCGGCCTTGATGATGAAACCAGAGCCGAGGCTGCGCGCCTCCTCCTCGGCCTGCGGCCCCTTGCCCTGGTTGGGGTTGGCGTCATCGAAGAGCTGGTTGAGCGGCGAGCCCTCCGGGGCCGTGGGGTATTGCTCCCCGGCCGCAATGTGCTGCGTCGTGGCGATGTTGACCACGGCAGGCGACAACTGCGCCGCCAGCTTGGCCACCGATTCGGGCCCCTTGGCCACGGCAACCGCCGGGAGCGCCAACGTCAGCGCCGCCGCCACAAGCCACGCAAACCGCCTGCTCATCTGTGCTCCCTCGACTTCGCCGCACAAGAAAACAACTTCGCGACCGGCGCAAGCAATCCGCACCTGCGAAAATTTAGGGCCGGGGCATCGACCCCGGCCGTTGATCTCGCATCGCTTGGTGGCGGCAACAGGGCGGCTATGGCGCCGCCGACGATGACGGCACCGTCGATTCCACACTCGGTGCCACGATCGTTCCGTCCGGATTCACGGCCGGCGGCGCGCTCGAGGCGCCCGGCACCGAGGGCGGCGCCAAAGCGCTGGACGCATCCGGCGTGACCGGAGCAGCGCTGGACTCGGCGCTGCTGCTCGTGAGCGGCGGCGTCGCCTGGTCGAGCGTCACCGCAGGCACAACCGAAGAAGCGTCCGGCGCCCCCACATTGGCCAGCGGCACGGTGTCCGATGGCTCCGGCACGGTCAGCGTCGTGTCCGGCAGCGGCGGGATGCCATTCGGCGCCGCCGGCTTCGGCACCGTGCCGTTGGCCGTATCCGCCTTGAAGTACTGGAAGAACTCGCTGTCGGGGTTCAGCACCATGGTCGTGCCGCTGCCGCTCAGCGCGTTGCGGTACGATTCGAGTGACCGATAGAACTGGAAGAACTCCGGGTCGGGCTGGTACGCCTGCGCGAAGATGGCGCTGCGCGTCGCATCGCCTTCGCCCCGCAGGATCTCGCTGTCCTTGTTGGCCGAGGCCACGATCTCTACCGCCTGCCGGTCGGCGATGGCCCGCAGCGATTGCGCCGCCTGCTGGCCGCCGGCACGGATGGCCGCCGCTTCCGCGAGACGTTCCGCCGACATGCGGTCGAAGGTTTGCTTGGACACGTCGGCCGTAAGGTCGGTGCTGAGGATCCGCACGTCGGTCACGTCGATCCCGAGCTCGGCCATCGGCGGGCGAATCAAGTCACGCGCTTCGCGCATCATCGCCGGCCGCTCCGCCGACAGGGCATCGGTAAATTTGCGCAGCGCGTAGACCTGCCGCAGCGCCGAGTCGAAGCGCGTCGCGATCCGCTGCTCGGCAAGATCGAGGTCGCCCTGCACGCGTTCGCGGAACTTGGCGGGGTCCGCGATACGATAGGTGAGGAACGCGTCCACCACATAGATCGCGCCATCGCTGACCTGGAGCTGCATGTTGGCGATATCGTAGCGCAGCAGCCGGTTCTCGATCACCTGCACGTTGTCAACGAGCGTTGTGGGCAGCTTGAAGTAAAGTCCCGGCTCCGTGCGGATCGCGGTGATCTGCCCAAAGCGCAGCACGATCGCCTGCTGTCCGGCATTGATGACGTAGATCGACGAGAACAGCAGGTAGAGGACGACGATGACCGCGATGCCGCCGGCGATGAGTCTGTTCATGGCTCAGTTCCCCGTCGTCGCGGCAGTCGATGCCGCAGAGCTGCTGGTATCGGGCGGCGCGCTGCTGCTGGCATTGGCCGGTGGCTGCAGCGCCGGCAGCGGCAGGTACGGAATGACCCCGCCCGTGCCGGCTGCACCCGGTTCGACCACCACCTTGTTGGCGCCCCCCAGCACCTGCTCCATCGTTTCGAGATAGAGCCGGCGGCGGGTCACGTCCGGCGCCTTGGCGTACTGGTTGTAGATCGAGATGAAGCGCGCGGCCTCACCCTGTGCTTCCTGCACCACGCGGCTCTTGTAAGCCGCCGCGTCTTCGCGAATCTTGGCGGCCTGGCCGCGGGCATTACCGAGGAGCGTATTGGCGTAGTTGCGCGCGTCTTCCTGGAACTTCTGCTGGTCCTGCTGCGCACGCTGCACTTCGGCGAATGCGTCGCTCACCTCCGGCGGTGGCGCGACGTTCTCGATCGTGACCTGATCGACATGAACGCCGATCTTGTAGCTGTCGAGGATGGTCTGGATGATCTGCTGCACTCCGGTCTGGATGCCGGCGCGGTCGGAGCGGAAGATCTCCTGCGCCGGGCTGCGGCCCACCACTTCGCGCATCGCGCTTTCGCCGGTGGCACGCACCATGTCGTCCGGCTCGCGCACGTCGAACAGATAGGCCTTGGGATCATCGACCGTCCACAGCACCGCGAACTTCACATCCACGATGTTCTGATCCGACGTCAGCATGACGCCGTCGTCGCTGCCGGCGGACTTATTCGCGACCGACCCGATCTCGGTCTTGTTCTCGGTGATGTTGACGCGCTGCACGTCCTGCACCGGCCACCACATGAAGTGGAGGCCCGCCTGGCTCAGATCGTCGCTCGGCTTGCCGAACGTCGTTTCAACGCCGACTTCCTGCGGATCGATCGTATAGAGCGAGTTGAACAGCCAGAAGACGACCACCAGGGCGACGCCCGCCGCGATCACCCAGCGCCCGCCGCCCGGCAGTCCGCCCTGCAGCCGGTCGCGGCCGCGATTGAGGATATCTTCGAGACTTGGAGTGCCGCCGCGACGCGGCCCGCCGCCCTGTGGTGCCTGCCCCCACGGCCCGCCGCTGTTGTTGCGGCCGCCGCCCCCCGTATTGTTGTCCCAGGGCATGAATGACCTTTGGTTCCGTGCGTGTTGCCGCCCTATATAGGGGGCGCGTCGGGACCGATCAACGGCGGCTGAGGGCCGAACGCCGGTAAACCTTGATGCGGAATGCCGCACTGTCGTTGGGGTTCGGCGGCACCTCGATCATCCCCGATTCCTTCCAGACCGCAAGATCGACCTGCGGAAAGAAGGCGTCACCCTCCGGCGCCGCGCCGACATGGGTTATATAGAGCCGGTCGGCGATCGGCAGCGCCTGGGCATAGATTTCCGCACCGCCCCCGACCATCACCTCGTTGGCGCGGTCGGCCTTGGCAATTTCCTGGGCATGGTCGAGCGCCGCCTCGAAGCTGGAAATCACGAGCACGCCGTCGGGCTGGTAGCCCACCTGCCGCGTGACCACGATGTTGGTGCGCCCGGGCAGCGGCCGCCCGATACTTTCGAACGTCTTGCGCCCCATGATCAGCGGCTTGCCCATGGTCATCCGCTTGAAATGCGCAAAGTCCGATGGCAGACGCCACGGAATGGCGTTGCCGTTGCCGATCACGCCGTTCGCGGCCACTGCGGCGATAATCGCGACCGCGACCTTCATCGGGCTGCTCCGAGCCGGTCCAGCGCCGCCCCGGTGACCCGGCAGCGGCGCCACTCGTCGAGGAAAACCGCGCCCTGCGATGCGTAGAAGTCGATCGACGGCTGGTTCCAGTTGAGCACGGCCCACTCGAGGCGGCCAAGCTTCTCGCGCACGCAACGCTGCGCCAGATCGGCCAGCAGCGCCTTGCCGATCCGGTGGCCGCGCATGTCGGGCTCGACAAAAAGATCTTCGAGCCAGATGCCGTGCCGGCCCTGGAACGTCGAGAACGTGTAGTACCAGAGGGCGAAACCCGCAGGCTTCCCGCTCCACTCCGCTATCTGGCAGAACACCTTCGGACTTAGCCCGAAGAGCTCGCGCTCAATATCGTCGCTCGTCGCCACGGCTTCATGCGCGAGGTGCTCGTACTCGGCGAGATCGCGGATGAACTTGACGATGAGCGACGCATCCTGGCGCCTCGCGTCGCGGATCGTGATGGTCATGCCTCAACCGGCATTCTGCTGCTGGTCCTCGTGATTGAGAATCAGGATTTCGAGCTCATGGTCGGGTGGATACCAGTCGGTTGCGCTCATCTCGAAGCTGGTCGGGCCGGTCTTGGTGACCTTGCCGTCCCAGCAGAATGAAACGAGATTCCGGGGATCACCCTTGTCGACCGTCAGGTGGAACTTGCCGATCGGCCCGTTCCAGTTCGCTCCGGTCGACCAGATGTAGGAAATCCAGCTCTCCTGATACGGCGCGCTCTCGAGATTGCTTGGATCGGTCAACGATTTCTTGAGCGACTTGATGAGGTCCTCGTCGGTGCAATACTTGTCCCGGTAGAGCTTCGGCCGGTCCTCGTCCGTCGCATCGGCCAGCGGCTCGAGGAACGTCGTGGCGACCGTGCCGCCGACGCTCGGCGAGTAGGAGTGCACCACCTCGACTGTTTTTCCCGCCGGGAAATCCGCCTCCCAGGTATAGGTCGATTTCAGCGTCCACACCGGCGTCCAATCGGTCTGCTCGCCCTGCCCTGCATCGTAGGTCATCGGGATGACCATCCCCAGATGCACGAGCTTGCTGTGGTCGGCATCGCTGAGCTTGTTGAGCGCATCGATCGTCGCCTGCCCGAACGGCTCCAGCGGCACGCCGAGCGACTTCAGCAAATCCGTCTCGTCCACCCCCGTCGCGAACGCATATTGGTGCAGTGTGGAGTCCACTCGCTTGCCGTCGAAGGTCGTGGTGAAACCGAAAAGATTCTGGTCGTCCTCGTGCGGGATCGCGACCATGAAGTCGCCGTCACCGGTGATGTCCGGGAGCGGGAACGCCACCAGCACATGCTGGTCTTCTTTGCCGGTGTTGTTGAACTCGTAGACAACCTTCACCTGCTTGGGACCGACCGTCAGGTCCTCGGACTGCATCGTGACGTCCTGGTTGGTGATGAACACCAGTCCGCCGGTCCCCAGTTGTGATGTCGTGTCGTTGGCGAAGGCGGGCGCGGCGCTCATCAGCAGCGCGGCGAGCAGCAATGTCCTCATACGGCAACCTCGGCCTTGATATGCGGATGCGGGTCATACCCGGTCAGCATGAAATCTTCGAATTGGAAGTCGAAGATCGAATGCCGGTCAGCATTGAGTGTCAGCCGCGGCAGCGGCCGTGGCGCACGCCGGAGTTGCTCATGCGCTTGCTGAACGTGATTTGAATAAAGGTGCACGTCGCCGAACGAGTGCACGAAATCGCCGACGGCAAGGCCGGTCACCTGGGCCATCATATGCGTCAGCAGCGCATACGATGCGATGTTGAATGGCACGCCGAGGAAGATATCGGCGCTCCGCTGATAGAGCTGGCAGCTCAGCTTTCCCTCGGCGACGTAGAACTGGAATAGGCAGTGGCAGGGCGGCAACGCCATGTCGTCGACCTCGGCCGGGTTCCAGGCGGTTACGATGTGCCGGCGCGAATTCGGATTGTTTTTGATCGAATTGACCACATTGGCGATCTGGTCGATCGTCCCGCCGCGGCCGTCGGGCCAGCTTCGCCACTGGCTGCCATAGACGGGGCCGAGGTCGCCGTTCTCGTCGGCCCATTCATCCCAGATTCTTACCCCGTTTTGCTGGAGCCAAAGCACATTTGTGTCGCCCCGCAAAAACCACAGCAGCTCGTAGATGATCGACTTCACGTGCAGCTTCTTGGTCGTCAGCAGCGGGAAGCCCTGGCTCAGATCGAACCGGGCCTGGGCGCCAAAAAGCGAGCGCGTACCGGTATTTGTGCGATCCGGCCGGTCGACGCCGGTCTCCAGCACGGCGCGCAGCAGGTCGAGATATTGCTGCTCCGGATGGCGCGAATCCGTCTCGTTGCTGCGCGAAGCCAGTACCGCCATGTCCGCCCTCCGTTCCGCCGCCTTGTATCAGGACTTTGCCGCGCAAACCGCCGATTCTCATAGCTTTTGCCGAGGTTTGCATCCGCGCCCGCGCGCGCCTATATTTGCTGCGCCGGCAACGGCTATGGCGATAAATGGCCATCGTAATAAACCCATTGGACCCGGGGGCAGTACCCGGCGCCTCCACCCAAGCCCTTGGAAGTTCGAGGGTTTCGGCGGGGGCGAAACAGGATCGACAAGGGCGTAAAGGGTGTGTTTTTGCTCGGCATGGTACCGCCGATATCGGGCCATCCTTATAGTTGCCAACGACAACTATGCTCCGGTCGCTCTCGCTGCGTAAGCGGCGCTAGCACTGGGAATCAAAGTCCTTCACTCCTCGCAGGGTGACAGGCGGGGTCCGCAGGCACCTGGCAACAGAAGCCTGCATTTTCATTTTTTCGCATGCGCACATATGCCCTTTCGGGACGCAAAAGATGCGTTTCGAGGAGCCCCCCGCGATCGTTTCGCGTCGTGCCTGCCTTCCTCCGAAAGGGTCTCAATTTCGCGCCCTTCGTCCTTGATATTGCGGTACTCTCTGGCTGATATGCTCGGCACGGGATTCCCGCGGCAAGGCGACATGGCTCAAGACCACATCCGATACGACATCCTCACTCAGGACGCGCTGCGCGGCGTCATCCGCAAGGTGCTGTCCGAGGTTGCCAAGACGGGTCTGCCGGGCGAACACCACTTCTTCATTTCGTTTGTCACCAAGGCGCCGGGCGTGCGCGTCAGCCAACGCCTGCTCGACCAGTATCCCAACGACATGACCATCGTGCTCCAGAACCAGTTCTGGGATTTGAAGGTCACCGAGAGCGGCTTCGAGGTCGGCCTGAGCTTCGACGACAAGCCCGAGACGCTGGTCATCCCGTTTACCGCGATCAAGGGCTTCTTCGACCCTTCGGTGCAGTTCGGCATGGAGCTCAAGAGCGCGCCGCCCCTGCCCTCCGCCGACGACAAGGCCGAGGCCGCCGAGCCGACACAATTGCCGGCGCCGGCCGCCGCCGCCGTGCCCGCATCCGGAGCCAGCCAGCCGGCCGGCGAGAAGGTCGTCAGCCTCGACGCGTTCCGCAAGAAATAGCGCGCATGGCCCCGAAGGGTGGACGCCGGATTTCGGGCAAGGACATGCGAACCCAATCATGCTCAAGCGCTCGCTGACGATCGCCGGCCATCGCACCAGCATCGCCCTCGAGCCGGAGTTCTGGGAGGCGCTCGAAGCGCTCGCCCGGCATCGCGGCCTGCGGCTTACCGCGCTCATCGAAGAGATCGACCGCGACCGGGCGGGCCCAAACCTGTCGTCGGCCCTGCGGGTCGCCGTGCTGCGCGACGCGCAAGACGGGATCCGATAGCCACCGCGCCACACTGCGGCCTCCGCTCTACGTCGATCGCTGGGAGTGCGTCGCGCCTGCTCAGTTCATCGTCGCCACGAGCCAGAGCCACCTTGACGCGATCGTAAGCAGCGATATCGGCAAGGGCCTCGGCGGCGTTGAGCAAGCGCGATATTCTTCCCGGGTGATAGTCACCATCTCATTCAATCTGCGCTCTCCATATCCCCCCGAAGATGCGCATAAGCGGCACGACCTTCCGATCGGGCTCGCTACATCCCGAGGTCTGACGCCGCCGCCTTCGCGGCCTCCGCCGCTGCCTTGGCGGCAGCGTCTGCGGCTTTCCTGGCGGCCTCGGTGTCGGCCGCGCTGCGGCCCGCGCCGCCGGCCGCGATCGTCAGGCCGGGACGCAACGCGTCCAGCCTGGCGTCGAGCTGTGCCTGCGCCTTGGCGCGGGCGTCGGCGTCCGCCTTGATCTTTTCGAGGCGTGCCAGCTCGACCTCGTTGGCCTTGATCTTCATGCCATCGACCAGCGACGCGACATCCGGGTTGGCCTGGGGCGCCCACAACGGTCCGTTCACGCCAACGTCGACTTCAGCCGTTGCCGCGTCGATCGCGCTGCTATCGCCGGCCGCCGTATTGACCGGCGTCATCGTGTAGCGTCCATCGAGCACCAGATCCTTGAGCGCCAGCTTGGCGCCACCGAAGATGCGCGCGTCGCCGCTCGTGGCCGCAACGTTGGGGCTGTTCAGAACACCGTTCGCAATGGTGAAGCTGCCCGTCACCGTGGGCGCCGTGAAGGCCCCGCTACCCAACGCTTCGGTCACGGTCTTTGTCAACGCCTCAGGCGCCATGTCGAGGATGCCGACAATGCCATTGGCCGCCGCGAACACCTTCGGGTCGAAGTGCGCGATCGAAAGATTGTTGACCGTGTAGGAGCCCGACCCCGTTGCCTGCGAAATCGCCTCGGCCATGACCGCGCCAGAGCCATTGAACTCGGCGGTCGCGTCGACCGTCCCGCTGAGCTCAGACGCGATCGCGGCCGGAGCGATGGCGCTCATCGCCACGCCGCTGAGCGCCAGCCGGCCGTTGATCTGTTTCTCGGCTATCGAGCTGCTTGAACAGCACACCGTCGCATCGAGCCGCAGCGTGCCACCGCCCAGGGCCGCGGTGAGGTCGCGCAGATGCACGGTCTGGGCATCCCAATCATAGCCGAAGGTCGCATTGGAGATGCTGTTTCTGCCCGCAGTCAGCGTCCCCACCGTGACATCGACGCGGCCATCGAGCGTACGCGGGCTGGAGCCGATATCGATCGGCCCCTCCGGCCACAAGCTGTCGGCGGTGGCGACCGTGCTCGCCGCGCCGGCCAGCGCCGGCACGAGATCGTGGGCGTCGAGCGTCTCGAGCGTGAGTGCTCCGCTCAGCGAAGCCTTGTCGCCGTTGCGGACCAGCGACAGCTCGCCTCCGACGTCCCCCGCACTGATCCGTGACAGCTTCATGATGTCCCCGCCGTCGAAGTCGAAGTCGGCCGTACCGGCCAGCGGCGGCAGGTAGAGGCCGCCAGCGCCGAAGGCCTCGGCCACCACGCCCGGATCGCCGAGCTTCACGTCGAGCTGCCCGGTGCCGCTGATCTTGGTATAGTCCCCGGGCGTGACGTTACCCTGGAACGTGATGTGGTCGCCGCCCCCTGCCAGCGTCGCGTCGGCCTGGTAGCTGCTGGCGGGCGTGCCCTCGACCGAGGCGGTCAACTGTAATGGCGTTCCTTCGCCAAACAGCGACGACGCGCCGAGCCCCAATTGCCGTGTCATCAGCAGGCTGCTGTCGGAGTTCATCTGCAGCTTGGCGGTGATCGGCGCGGTCAGCGCGCTCGCAATCCCCGCGCCAAGCTTTGCCTGGAGCCTGGTATCTGCCGTGGCAAGCTTGCCGGTGACGTTGAGCGCCTGCCCGCCGTCGCCGGATGGCGCATCGAGCGTGATGCTCACGTCCGCCGGCAGCGACTGCCGCAGGAAATCGGCCACCGCCGGTGGCGTGTGGATCGAGTTGAGCAGGGTCCCGACGATCGGCGCATCATCGCTCACCTTCAGGGTGCCGCTCCCGGACAGCTCCGGCTTGGCGATGGTCCCGAACGCGGTGAGCCTGGCATCGAACGCCGCGCCCCCGAAATCGTCGGCGCTGAGTTTGGAGAATTCGAGCACGCCGCCGTCCCAGGTGGCGTCGGCGGTCAGGTTCGTGCCTTCGAGCCCGAACAGCACGGCCTTGCTGGCGCTAAGCTCCAGTTCGCCTTTGGGGAACGTCGCATCGAAACTGCCAGTGCCCGTCACGTCCGGCAGCAACGCCTCGAACGCCGCGCTTTCCTCATCGCCCAGCGTGGTGAAGTGCGCGTCGAGCTTGAGCGACCGTGGCTGCGCGAAGCCGATCACCGCATCGAACCCCTGGTTGATGCCCCCCACCACGACGGTCCCCGAGCTCAGCGTCAGCGTATCGCTCGACAGGGCGACATCGGCGCTGAGAGACCCCTGCTTGCCGAACAGCGGGCTGCCGGCCGCAGGCTTCCGCCATAGCGCGGCGAGCTGATCGAGCTCGCGGCTCGCGAGGATGATCGACCCGGCGAACACCGGCTTGCCGCCAACCGCCTGCAGGTTGCCGCTCAGCGTCACCTTGGTCTGCCCCGGAAGGGTCGCGGCGAAATCCTTGATCATCCACTGCTTGCCGTCGGTGGCCGCATCGAGCTGCAGGTCGCGCAGGCTGACAGCACGCAGGTTCAGCTCGCTGACATCGAGCCCGATGGTGCCGGGGATCGGTGGGATCGGGGGCAGCGGCGTCTCGCTCAACAGCCGCACCAGCTCATACGGCGGATCGCTGAGCTCCTTGGTGGCATCGCGCGGCGGCAACGCCACGACACCACCCGACACCACCGCATTGAAGGCCATGCCCTTGCCGAGCTTGAGCTCCGCCGCCCCGGTCAGCCGCGTCACGGCCCGGTTCTCATCGGGCAGCGCAGTGTAGTCGGAGAGCAGCACACGGTCGGGCGTCGCTTCGACCTTGCTGGTCAGCACGAAATCGCCCCGCCCGGCGTCCGCCGTCTCGCCCGCTTGAGGCTTCGGCGGCGGCCGCCGGTAGGTGAGCGTGCCGGTATATTTCGGCGCCGCACCCGGCGTGATCGCCCCGCTACTGTCGAGCGTGAAGCTGTCGTCGCTGGCCTTGACGTACAGCGACAGCGTCGTGCCGCCCTTGGCGTCGAACTTGCCGGTCCCGACCCGCACGCCGTAGCCGGCCTGGTCGACCGTGGCCGTGCCCTGGAAATTGAACGGCCCGTCGAGCGCCTCGAGCTTGAGCTGGCCGTTGATGCCGTCGGCGACATAGGTCGCGCCCGACCGGCCGTCGATCAGCCGCACCGCTCCGCTCGTCACCGTCGCGTTGGCGATCGAGAGCTTCGACTGCCCGTCCGGGTTGGCGATGGCGATGCCGGATTTGACCGTGCCGTCCGGCCCGATCGTGACGTTGACCACCGGGTGATCGAGCGTCAGCCCGGTCACCGTATATTGGTCACGGATGAAATCGACGAGCGAGAATTCCGCATCGACCCGCTGCACCTCGAGCACCGGCGCCGACACCGGACCCACCCGAACCCCGGTGAATTCGAGCTTGGGCTGCGGCAGCAGCGTGAGCTGGATATCGCCGTCGATCGCCACCCGCGTGCCGAAGGCTTCGGTCGCCATGGCCTGCAGCCGGCCGCGGTAGTCGCCCCACTGGATGAAGCGCGGCACGACGAACGCCGCCGCGATGGCGAGGATCACCAGCACCCCGATAGCCACGAAAATGCGGTTGAGCACTTGCCCCGCGAACCCCCAAAGACGAGCCGCAAGTGTAGGCAACCCGCTGCCGCGCGTCACCCGTGCAATGGCTTGCCTCCACGGCAGAATTGCGGCCTCGCACCGGCCTTTTCCGGCCCCGGCACATGGCTTTATCGGGCTTCAGCGCCTATATAGGACGGACCAGAACAAAAAGAGATTCGTCAAGCCGTATGGCTGCCGCTGAACCTGTCCGCGCCCCGTCCGGCGCCAACCCGATCACCAGCCAGTTTGGCCGGCGCGATGTCGATTACCTGAAGGGCCTCAACGAGGAACAGCGCGAGGCCGTGCTCACCATCGACGGCCCGCTGCTGGTGCTCGCCGGCGCCGGGACCGGCAAGACGCGGGTGCTCACCACCCGCATCGCCCACATCCTCACCACGCGTCGCGCCCGCGGCAGCGAAATCCTGTCGGTGACCTTCACCAACAAGGCCGCCCGGGAGATGAAAGACCGCATCGGCACGCTGGTCGGCTCGTCGGTCGAGGGCATGCCGTGGCTCGGCACCTTCCACTCGATCGGGGCCCGCATCCTGCGCCGCCATGCTGAGCTCGCCGGCCTCAAATCCGATTTCACCATCCTCGATACCGACGACCAGATCCGGCTGATCAAGCAACTGCTCGAGGCCGAAAACATCGACGAGAAGCGCTGGCCCGCCCGCGCCTTTGCCGGCATGCTCGACAACTGGAAGAACCGCGGCCTGCTGCCCAAGGATGTAACGCCGGGCGATGCGGGCATTTTCGCCAACGGCCGCGGCACCAGGCTCTATGCCGACTATCAGGCCCGGCTGAAGACGCTCAACGCCGTCGATTTCGGCGATCTGCTGCTCGAAAACATCCGCATCTTCCGCGAGCACCCCGACGTACTCGCCGAATACCACGACCGTTTCCGCTATATGCTGGTCGACGAATACCAGGACAGCAACGTTGCGCAGTATCTGTGGCTGCGGCTCCTCGCGCAGGGCAAGCCGGCGCCCGAGGCCAACATCTGCGTGGTCGGCGACGACGACCAGTCGATCTATGGCTGGCGCGGCGCCGAGGTCGACAACATCCTGCGCTTCGAGAAGGATTTTCCCGGCGCCAAGGTGATCCGCCTCGAGCGCAACTACCGCTCGACCAGCAACATCCTCGCCACCGCGTCGCACCTCATCGCACACAACGAATCGCGCCTCGGCAAGACGCTGCAGACCGACGTCGGCGAGCGCGGCGACCCGGTCGGCGTCACCTCGGTGTGGGACAGCGAGGAGGAAGCGCGCCAGATCGGCGAGGAGATCGAGCAGCTCCAGCGCCACGGCGAAAAGCTCAACGACATCGCCATCCTGGTGCGCGCTTCGTATCAGATGCGCGAGTTCGAGGAGCGCTTCATCACGCTCGGGCTCAACTACCGTGTCATCGGCGGCCCGCGCTTTTACGAGCGGCTCGAAATCCGCGACGCGCTGGCCTACCTGCGCATCGTCGCCAACGAAGCCGACGGCCTCGCCTTCGAGCGCATCGTCAACACGCCCAAGCGCGGCATCGGCGATTCGACGGTGCGCCAGCTTCACGATACCGCCCGGGCCACCGAGCGTTCGCTGATGAGCGCCACCCGCCTGCTCGTCGAGACCGAAGATCTGAAGCCGAAGCAGCGCACCGTGCTGCGCGACCTGATTGCGCAGATCGACGCCTGGGCGGAGCGCTCGCGCACCATCCCACACGCCGAGTTGGCGCAGGAGATCCTCGACGAGAGCGGCTACACGGCGATGTGGCAGAACGACAAATCGCCCGACAGCCCCGGCCGGCTCGAAAATCTCAAGGAGCTGGTGAACTCGATGGCCGAGTTCGAGACGCTCGGCGGCTTCCTCGAGCATATCAGCCTGGTGATGGATCGCGATTCCAACGAGGGCGAGGATGCCGTCTCGATCATGACGCTGCACTCGGCCAAGGGGCTCGAGTTCGACACCGTCTTCCTCCCCGGCTGGGAGGAGGGCCTGTTCCCCAGCCAGCGCACCATGGACGAGCTCGGCCGCGCCGGCCTCGAGGAAGAGCGCCGCCTCGCCTATGTCGGCATCACCCGCGCCAAAAAGCGCGCCCGCATCTCGGTGGCGCAGAACCGGCGCATCCACGGGCTGTGGCAATCGGCGATCCCATCCCGCTTTCTCGACGAGCTGCCGGCCGAGGCGGTCGAGGTCAAGGACACCGGCTCGGCCTATGGCGGCTACACCTATGGCGGCCGCGCGTCTTCCCGCTTCTCGATGGCCGATCCGTTCGACAGCGTCTACGAGACCCCCGGCTGGCAGCGCGCCCGCGCCCAGGCCAAGGACCGCCGCGGCGGCGGCCCGCTCACCATCGACGGCGACCTCGTCGCCCGCTCGACCGACGACGGCCGCGGCAGCAAATATGCCGTGGGTGAAAGGGTGTTCCACCTGAAGTTCGGCTACGGCCGCATCGAGTCGCTCGAAGGCAACAAGCTCACCATCGAGTTCGAGAAGGCCGGCAAGAAGAAGGTGCTCGACAGCTTCGTGAGCAAGGGGTGAAATCGCGCCTCCAAACCGGCGCTTGACACTTCCATAAGTCTCCGCTTATGACTCAACCCATAAGCAACGACTTATGTTTGACCCATGCCCGATCTCGCCGTCCTCATGCGTACCCTCGCCGATCCCACTCGCCGCGCGCTTTACGAGCGCGTGGTCGACGCCGGCGAGGCGGCGGTGATGGAGCTCACCACGGGCAGCGGGGTGTCGCAGCCGGCGGTGTCGCAGCATCTCAAGGCGCTCCGCACCGCCGGGCTCGTCGCCGAGCGCCGCGAGGGACGCACCACGCGCTATCGCGCGACGCCCCAGGGCCTCGCCCCGCTCATCGACTGGATCGGCGTCTACGGCGTGTTCTGGGCCGACCGCTTCGCCAATCTCAAATCCGTCCTCAAGGAGATCGACCCCAAATGACCCTCGCCATCGACCCCGCCGTCCGCGCGATCACCGTCGAAGAGGTCGTGCCGCATGCGCCCGAGATCGTCTGGAAAGTGCTGACCACATCCGAGCTCATGCAACGCTGGCTTATGCCCAACAGCTTCGCGCCCGGCCTCGGCGCCCGCTTCACGATCGCCGACCGGCCGATCGGCAAGTGGGACGGCACGGTCAACTGCGAGATCACCGCCTGGGACCCGCCGCACGAGCTCGCCTACACCTGGGTCGGCGGTTCGCCTGAGAACGTGGGCGAGGGAGCGCCGCTCGACACGCTCGTCACCTGGACCCTGACGCCGGTGTCCGGGGGCACCCGCCTGCGCATGGTTCACAACGGCTTCCGCTCGCCGATGAACGACAAGCGGCGCGAGGCGATGACCCGTGGCTGGACCATCATCGTGCCGCGGATCGGAAAGATCGCCGAGCAGGCCTGACCGCCGGACTCAAGGAGAAACAAAATGGAAAGCCGTTATGGCTGGGTAGTCGTCGCCGCCGGCGCACTGATCACCTGCGTCGCCATGGGCGCGATGTTCGCGCTACCCGTCTACCTGCAGCCGATGGCCGCCGACACCGGCTGGTCGCGCGCCGGCATTTCGGCCGCCATGACCTTCGGCTTCATCGTCATGGGCTTTGCCGGCTTCGGCTGGGGCGTGCTGAGCGACCGCATCGGCACGCGGGCTGTCGTCCTCATTGCCGCACTGCTCGGCGGCATCGGTCTCATCCTTGCGAGCCGGGCCAGCAACATCCTGTTCTTCCAGTTCGCCTATGGCGGCCTGGTCGGTGCTGCGGGCGGCGCCTTCTTCGCGCCGATCACCGCCGCCACCGTGGGCTGGTTCGACAAGCACCGCAGCCTTGCGGTCTCGCTGGTCTCCGTCGGCGGCGGCATTGCGCCGATGACCATGACGCCGCTCGCGACCGTGATGATCTCGGCCTATGGCTGGCGCACGGCAATGCTCGTCATCGCCATCGCCTACATGGCGGTGGTCGTTCCGGCCGCCTTCCTCATTCGCACCGCGCCGGCAACGACGGCTCCCACGCCCGCGAAAGGTGCGGCGACGACGTCGCGCTCCACAGCGTGGGCGGCAATGCGGACGCCGCAATTCATCGTGCTCGCGATCACGTTCTTCTTCTGCTGCGGCGCCCACTCCGGCCCAATCTTCCACACCGTGAGCTATGCCATGCTGTGCGGAGCGTCGCCGCTCGCCGCCGCCAGCATCTACAGCGTCGAAGGACTGTCGGGGCTGTTCGGGCGGCTGCTGTTCGGCGTGCTTGCCGACCGCTTCGACGTGCGCCGTGTGATCGTGGGCGGCCTCGCCCTGCAGGCGGTGGGCATCTACCTCTATATCTATGTCGGACAGGTGCCGCAGTTCTATATGATGGCCCTCGTGCTGGGCCTCGCCTACGGCGGTGTGATGCCGCTCTATTCCGTGCTGGCGAGGGAATATTTCAGCCAGAACGTCATGGGCACGGTGCTGGGCGCCGCCAGCATCACATCGTTCCTCGGCATGGCGCTGGGACCGGTCGGCGGTGGCTGGCTGTATGACACCTTCGGGACCTATCACTGGCTCTACATCGCGTCGGCCAGCCTGGGAGCAGTGGCGGCCCTGATGGCGCTGGCCTTCCCCTCGCCGCGACGGACCACGCCGCCACTCGCTCCACAGCCAGCCTGATCCCCGTTTGACGGCGCTGGGCTTGGATTGCCGCGGGGCTCACCCCTGCGGCGTCACCACTTCGCGCACCCGGCGGCGGTCGAGGCCGAGCCGGTGCTCGCGGTAGATGATGAACAGGCCCGAGCCCACGACGATCAGCCCGCCGACCAGCGTGAACCAGGTCGGCACGTCGCCGAAGAACATGAACCCGATGATCACCGAGAAAACCAGCGAGGTATATTCGAACGGGGCCACCACGCTCATGTCGGCGTGGCGGTAGCTTTCGGTCAGCAGGACCTGCGCAATGCCGCCGGCAAAACCGGCGCCGACCAGCAGCGCGGCCTCGAGCGGCGTCGGCATCACCCAGCCGAACGGCACGGTGACCAGCGAGATGACGCTGGAGGAGACGAGGAAATAGAGCACGATGGTTGCCGAGCGCTCGGTCTTGATGAGCTGGCGGACGAGGAGCTGCGCCACGGCGCCGAAGCTGGCGCCCGCGAAGGCCGCCAGCACGCCGAGGGTCGCGCCGGTCCCGATCCCGCCGCCGGAGAACAGGGTGAGCTGCGGCCAGGCGATCACTACCACGCCGACGAGGCCGACGATCACCGCGCTCCAGCGATAGAGCCTGACCCGCTCGTGCAAAAAGAGCGCACTCAGCACGACGATCAGGAGCGGCGTGGCGTAGTTGATGGTCACCGCCTCGGGCAGCGGCAACCGCGTCAGGGCGGTGAAACTGCCCGCCATCGACAAGGTGCCGACGAGCCCGCGCCACACCTGGCTCGCAACGTTATTGCTCTTGAGGCCGTCGCGAAGCTGCCCCGTCGAAGCGAGGAACAGCACGACGGGAAAGATGCCGAAGAAGGAGCGGAAGAAGACCAGCTCGCCGGCCGGAATGTCGGGGCTCGCCTTGAGCAGGCTCGACATCACCAGGAACACCAGCACCGAGGTGACCTTGAACGCGATGCCCACCATCGCCCCGCGTCCCTGTGCCGATGCCGCCATGACCGCCTCCCCATTCGGAGATGGCATAGACGGAGGCCGATGTCACGGAGGGCGGATCGTGCGGTTGCGACGAGCACCATTTCCACCCAGCCACAGCATCGCAACTCGCCGCCTGCGCGACACTCTCGTTCCGTCATCCGCGGGCTCGACCCGCGGATCCAGCCAAACTTTCCGCGCTCTCTGCAGGTCCATCTGGGTGGCCGGGTCTTCGTCCGGCCATGACGGAACCGAAAAGACTGTGATGGGGCTGCTCAGCGAAAGAGCAGTATCACGCCCAACCCACCAGGTGATCGGAGGTGATTTGTGCCCCGGCCGTGAGGGATCGAGAACTTGGAAACATTGACAACCTCCCCCTCCCCGGCAACAACCCGGCCATGATGCTGAACCAGGTTTCCGTGCCGCTGTCCCGCGACCAGGCTTACGCGCTCGTCGATGCCGTGATGGAGCGCGAGGACCTGGCGCTGACCGCGTCGGCGCACGAGGATGCCGCGACCGGCGAGTGGGTGTTCGAGGCGACCTGCGAGATGCTGCCGGACCTGACTGCGTTCGAGGAGCTGGCGCAGGCGACGCTGGGCGGGGTCGTCGACTTCACCATCACCCCGGTCGACACCGAGACCAACTGGGTCGCAAAATCGCTCGAAGGCCTGAAGCCGGTCGTCGCCGGGGGCTTCTACGTCTATGGCAGCCACGAGGACGCGACGCCGCCCGCCGGCCTCATCCCCATCCGGATCGATGCGGCGCAGGCCTTCGGCACCGGCCACCACGAGACCACCACCGGCTGCCTCGACGCCATCGAGCGCACGCTGAAGCGCAGCCGGCCCAAAGCCATGCTCGACGTGGGGACCGGCACGGGCGTGCTCGCCATCGCCCTCGCCAAGCGCACGCATCTGAGCGTTCTCGCCAGCGACATCGACCCGGTCGCCACGCGAACGACGATCCAGAACGCGCAGGACAATGGCGTCGGCCGGCTGGTCGCGGCGGTGACCGCCCCCGGTCTCGACCACGCGCTGATCCAGAAATCCGGCCCCTACGATTTGATCGTCGCCAATATCCTGTCGGGTCCGCTCGCCGCGCTCGCGCCCGCCATGGGCCGGGCCGCCGTCCGCGGCGCGACCATCATCCTTTCGGGCATCCTGCTTGGCCAGGCGCCCGGAGTCGCCTCGGCTTACGCCCGGCAGGGCATGGTGCTGCGCCAACGGCTCGAACGCGGCAACTGGGCGACACTGATCCTCGAGAAGGCCGCATAGAGCGCTTCAGTTGTCGCGTTTCCAAACCGGAAAACCGCGTCGCACTTTTCCTGGAAGCGCTCCAGAAAAACAAAATCCCCGGAGGACGTCCGGGGATTTGGCTTTGCCTGCATGGGGCGGGAGGTCAGTTGGGGCGCTTGGTGAGCGCCCCGAGCAGCAGGAACTCATTGCGCCGCTCGAGCTGGCGTGTCGCCTCGCGCGAACGCGCGCCCACGATAGCGTCGAGTGTCTTGCGGAAATCGGGTCTGCTGGTGGTCATGGTCTTGGGCTCAAATCAATCGGTGGTGGCCGCTCTTGCGTCCATTAGCTAAATAGGCGTCATCGACCCTCCCGGAAAGGCGGCGGCCGGCAACCCTGCCATGCCCATGCCGCAACCCGGCTTAACGTGAAATGAACATGGCGAACCCCAGCTTCGGCCCCGCGCAATTCCAGCGTTTCGACACCCGCACAACGCCCAGAACCGTCGCCCCGCGCCTCAAGGCGCTGCGTGCCGCGATCGCCGACGCGGGCCTCGACGGCTTCCTGATTCCCCGCGCCGATGCGCATCGCGGTGAATCGGTGCCGCCGAGCGAGGCCCGTCTCGCCTATGTCACGAGCTTTACCGGCTCGGCCGGCATCGCCGTGGTCGGGCCGAAGAAGGCCGGCCTCTTCATCGATTCGCGCTACACCCTGCAGGCGCCGATCGAAACCGATACGAAGCTCGTGACGGTGATCGAGACCGGCCAGGGCGCCGTGGACGCCCGTATCGGCGACTTCATCCCCGCCGGCGGCAAGCTCGGGTTCGACCCGTGGCTGCACACGCCGGGCGAAATCAAGGATCTGAGCGAGAAACTGGCCGGCAAGGTCACGCTCGTTCCCACTGCAAATCTCGTCGACGGCATCTGGGACGAGCGTCCGGCGCCGCCGGTGACACCGGTCGAGTTCCTCGGCCACAACCGGGCCGGCCGTACCGCCGACGACAAACTGAGCGAGCTGCGCAAGGCGCTCGCGGCCGAGAATGCCGATGTCGTCGTGCTGACGCTACCCGAATCGATCAACTGGCTGCTCAACATGCGCGGCCGCGACGTGCCAAACGTGCCGGTGGTGCTGAGCTTCGCCGTCGTTCCCAAGACCGGCAAGCCGACGCTGTTCGTCAACAAGGCCAAGATCACCGCCGAGCTCAGGAAGGGGCTGAGCGGCATCGCCAAGATCGCCGATGTCGACACCCTGATCGCCGAGCTGCGCAAGCTTGGGGCCGCCGACAAGCGCGTGTGGATCGATCCGGCGACCGCGCCCCTCGCGCTGGTGACTGCGGTGGCCGGCGTGTCGGATGCCAGGCTCATCGAAAAGCGTGATCCGATACTCTTGCCCAAGAGCCGGAAGAACGACGCCGAGATCGGCGGCATGAAGGAGGCGCACCGGCTCGACGGCATCGCGCTCGCGAAATTCCTGCACTGGTTCGACCAGGAAGCGCCGAAGGGCAAGCTCACCGAAATCGGCATCGTGGAGGCGCTCGAAAGTTTCCGCCGCGAGGACGAGAGCTGCATCGATGCGAGCTTCGACACCATTTCGGGCTCGGGCCCGAATGGTGCAATCGTCCACTACCACGTCGACCAGAAATCCAACCGGACGCTGAAGCCGGGAGAGCTGATGCTGCTCGATTCCGGGGCGCAGTATCTGAGCGGCACCACCGACATCACCCGCACCATGTTCACCGGCAAGGCGACGGCAGAGCAGAAGGACCGCTTCACCCGCGTCCTCAAGGGCATGATGGCGCTGTCGATGCAGAAATTCCCGCGCGGTACGTCGGGCGCGCAGCTCGATGTGCTGGCCCGGCAGTTCCTGTGGCAGGACGGCGTGACCTACAACCATGGCACCGGCCACGGCGTCGGCGCGTTCCTGTCCGTGCATGAAGGCCCGGTCGGGTTCTCGCCGCGCTACCCCACGCCGCTCGAAGCGGGCATGATCATTTCCAACGAGCCCGGCTACTACAAGACCGGCGGCTACGGCATCCGCATCGAGAACCTCGTTCTGGTGACCCAGAGCGATGTGGCTGAGAATTTCCTCGAGCTCGCAACACTGACGCTCTGCCCAATCGATCTGCGGCTGGTCGACGAGACTTTGCTCCTCCCGCACGAGACAGAGTGGCTCAACGCCTACCACAAGCGCGTGTTCAAGGAGATCGGCCCGTCGCTCAAGGGCGACGTGAAGGCCTGGCTGAAGGAGGCGACCCGCGCGATCTAGGTCAGCGGGCCTTCCATGATCGCCTTCAGCGAATACGGAAACTCCTTGTTGGATGAGACGACATCGTCGACCTTCCAGCCATCGGTTTGCTTGACCAGCGTGAACATCAGGTCTTCGGGCGTGTCGAAGTTCTTGAAGGTGACCTCGACCTTGGCGGTATCGCCGGCGATCGTCGGGTCACCGAACTTGAGGCCGGTGATCCGGTAGTCCTGTCCGTCGATGTAGGGATCGAAGTCCAGCCGCCCGATGTCACCATTGGCCTCCTTGAGATCTCTGGCGAAGAGTTCGTTGAGGTGCGTGGAGCGGAACTTGCTCTCGTCCCACTTGCTCCAGTCAAAGGAGTCGCCCTTCGCGTATGGCGCGTAGAGTGCGGTGAGCAAGTCCTTGGGCGTGTCGAACGCGAAGGCAGGAAGCGCGGTGAGCGCGAGGGCGACCAGGGTCAGGGCGAAGCGTTTCATCGGAGTGCCTATGGAAGAGGGTGGCACTCACTAGCCCGCCGAATCCGAACGGAGCCTGAACGAACTCACTGCCGGGCGCGCTCGAGCCATTCGTCCTCGGTGAGCACGGTGATACCCAGCTCGGCCGCGGCCTTGAGCTTGCTGCCGGCGCCGGGGCCGGCGACCACGATGTCGGTCTTCGACGACACCGAGCCGGCCACCTTTGCCCCCAGCCGCTCGGCCATCGCCTTGGCCTCGCCGCGGGTGAGCTTTTCGAGGGTGCCGGTAAAGACGATGGTCTTGCCGGCGACCTGAGAATTGGCCGAGACCGTGACGACGTAGGATTTCGGATGCACCTCGGTCAGCAGGTCGTCGAGGGCGGCGACGTTCCGCGCGTTGCTGAAAAACTCGCTGACCGCGTGCGTCACGGTCTCGCCGATGCCGTGGATCGAGGGAAACTCGCCGGCCTTCGCCGCATCACGGAACGCCTCGATGGTCGAAAACGTCTTGGCCAGCACC
>DATMTK010000252.1:0-20808 GCA_035564755.1 Devosia sp.
TATGTCAGCGTTTCAGACGCATCCGGCTGCCGCGTGCTCCCGCGCCAGATGATGCGGGTCGCCAGCGTGATGCGCTTGGCCAGCTCGCGGCCCGCCATGCGCTCGAGCAGCAGCTCGACCGCCCCCTCGCCGATCTCCTCAGCCGGCAGATGGATCGTGGTCAGCGGCGGATTGAGAAACTGTGCAACCGAGATGTCGTTGAAACTGGCGATCGCGACGTCGCCGGGGATGCTGAGGTCCAGCTCGTGCGCAGCCCGATAAACGCCCACCGCGATATTGTCGTTGCAGGTCACAATCGCGTCGGGGCGGCGCCTGGCCGACAGCAGAGGGCGAGCGACGTTGTAGCCGGTCTGCTCGGTGTTGCGCTCGACCGGCCGGCCGGTGGCGCAGATCGCCGGATCGAACATCCCCTGCTCCCGGGCCCAGCCGATATAGGCCCGGCAGCGCACCTCGGAATATGGGTCTTCAGAGCCTTCCTCGGTCCAGCCGGCAAAGCCGATGCGCCGGTAACCCGCCAGCTTGAGCGCATCGAGCAGCTTGCGCATGGCGAGACCAAGATCGGCGTTGATACTGTCGTATTCGTCGGTCGGCGGCGCGAAATCGGCGAACACCACGTTGCGGTTGTGCCGGGTCAGCCAGGCGATCTCGGTTTCGTCGTGATTGCCGATGGCGATGACGCCGGAAGCGCCCTGCAGCATGGCGGCGTCGGGCATGGAATCGGTATGGTAGACCTTCACCGTCTCGATCTTCAGCGCCTGGCAGCGGCTCTCGATGCCCAGCCGGAGCGCGACGTAATAGGGATCGATGAACTCCTGCTCTGGACGCAGGAAATGCACCAGGGCGACCTTGCTGAGCCCCTGCTGCGCGGCCCGATTGCGGGCGCGCGGCGTAGCGTAGTTCATCGCCTCCGCCGTCTCGATGATCGCCTGGCGCTTCTGCGCCGTCACCGAAAGCGTCTGGTCGAAGTTCAGCACGCGCGAGACCGTGGCGGTCGACACGCCCACCGCTTGCGCAATTTCCTTGAGAGTGACCATCTGGATCGAGCCCGAGCCGTTTCGATAAGCCCGAAGCCGGTACCCGGGCAAGGAAATTTACTAAATAATGGCGGCGGTGGTTCGGCTATGGCGAAGAATTGCGGCCACAGCGCGTTCATCTCGTCGTCGCGCCGACGGCACCGCCGCTTCAACTCGCCGGTGCATTAACCGGCAAACCGGGCGCCCATGCCGCCATCCACCCGCCAGTTGGCGCCGGTCACGAACGATGCCTCGTCGGAAATGAGGAACACCGCGCAGTTGGCGATCTCAGATGGCCTGGCGATCCGGCCCATCGGGTGCACCTCGAGCACCTTCTGGCGCATGTCCGGCGGCTGGGTGGCGAAGTATTCGGCGACCAGATGCGTCTCGGTCCAGCCCGGCGAGAGGGCGTTCACCCGGATCTGGTGCTCGCCCACCTCCAGCGCCAGCGAACGCGTGAGGCCAACCAGGCCCGACTTCGCTGCCGCATAGGGGAAGTAGCCGATGAAGGTGTGGTCGGCGTGCACCGAGGCGATATTGAGGATCGCGCCGTGGCGGGCCGCGATCATCGCCGGCAGCACTTCGCGGGAAAGGAGCCAGGCGGATTTGAGATCGACGGCAAAGACCGCGTCCCACTCGGCCTCGGTCATCTTGATCGGGTCCGCGTTGGAGTTGCGGCCGGCATTGTTGACGAGCGAGGTCACGGCGCCGAAGCGCCCAACGGCGGCTGCGTGGAAGTTGTGCACCTGATCGGCGAAGCGAATGTCGCCCTTGGCGAAGAACACGCGGTCGCCTTGCCCGAGGCCATCGACGAAGCGGCGCCCGGTCTCCTCCTCGACATCGACGATCGAAATGACGGCGCCTTCGGCCAGCGACTTCTCGACGATGGCCGCGCCGATGCCGCGGCTGCCGCCGGTGACGAGGACGTGCTGACCGTCGAGCCGGCCGGCCATCAGGCGTCCGCCTTCTGCGTCACAGCCACGCCGTCGGCAATGAGCTTGTCGATCTCGGCGGCGCTGAAGCCCGCGTCGCGCAGCGCTTCGCGGGTGTGCTCGCCATAGCGCGGCGAGCCACGCAACACCGGCGACGGATTGCCGGAAAAGCGGATCGCCGGCGCGACCGTGCGGTACTCGCCGCCCTTCGAATGGGTCATCGTGGTGAGATAGCGCTGCGTCTGCTCATGCGCGAGGAAGCGCGCGTAGTCGTTGACGATGCCGCACCAGATGCCGTGCTCGGTCAGCAGCGTATCCCAATGGGCGGCGGTGTTTTCCGCAAAGCGGGCCTGCGCCGCATCGTAGATGTCGTCGCGCCACCGCATCAGCGCCTTGCTGTCGCTCTGGCTGGGCCGCGAGGCTTTGAGGGTCTTGAGCACCGGGACATCGATCACATCCGCCAGCACGTCGAGGTCGGTCTGCGCCATGGCCAGATGGCCGCCGTCGCTGCAGGTATAGATGCCGTAGGGCGGTTCCATCCAGATCGAAACCTGCGGGCTTTCCGAGCGGGTCGGCGGCGCTTCGGTCGACATGAACGAGGTCAGCTCCTGGATCTGCATCTCCATGATGGCCGACACCATCGAGACCTTGATCTCCTGCCCGCGGCCGGTGACAGCGCGTGCCACCAGCGCCGCCAGCACACCTTCGGTCAAGAGGTGCGAGGCGGAGACATCGACCATGTAGAGTGGCGAGGGATGCGGCAGCCCGGAGGCGCGGCCGGCGTTCATGGTGAGGCCGGTGAAGCTTTGCACCAGAAGGTCCTGTCCCGGACGGTCCTTCATCGGCCCGTCCTCGCCATAGCCGCTGATCGATCCGTAAACGAGCCGCGGATTGATGGCGCTGAGCGTTGCGTAGTCGATGCCGAGCTTGACCGCCACGCGCGGCCGGAAATTCTGCACCAGCACGTCGGCATCCTTGACCATGCGGTAGAGCACCGCGCGCCCGGCATCGGACTTGAGATCGAGGATCAGCGAGCGCTTGTTGCGGTTGAGCGTGACGAAGGTCGTGGCGTCGCCGAACTTGGTGACCCCGGCCATGGTGGAATAACGCGAGAAATCGCCGCCGCCGGGCGCCTCGATCTTGATCACATCGGCGCCCATCTCGCCCATGCGCTGCGTGCACATCGGCCCGGCAAGCGCGATCGTCAGGTCGAGCACCTTGAGGCCGGTGAGCGGTCCCTGGTTCGGTGGCGTCTGGTCAGTCATCGTCCCTATCCTCAGCGGCCGCGGAAAACCGGCTCGCGCTTTTCAGTGAAGGCCTTGATCCCTTCGGCGGCATCTTCGGTCGACATGCACAGGGTGTAACCGTCGTTCTCCCAGGCGAGGCCCTGAGCGATCGAGGTGCCCTGCGATTGGCGAATGATGTTCTTGGCCGATTGCACCGCGATCGGCGGGTTCCTGGCGAGCCGGTCGGCGATGCTCATGACGCGTGGCATGAGTTCCTCCACGGCCACCAGGTCCTGCACGAAGCCGACACGATGCGCTTCGGCGGCCGGGAAGATGTCGCCGGTCAGGATCCAGCGCGCGGCGTTGCCGTAGCCGATGAGCCGCGGCAGGATCGAGGTGTTGCCCGAGCCGGCGTGCCAGCCGCGGCGCACTTCCGGTGCACCGAAGCTCGAGCGCTCGGTGGCGACGCGGATGTCGCAGGACATGGCGACCTCGAGGCCGCCGCCGAGGCAGTAGCCGTCGATCGCCGCGATCGATGGCTTGCGCAGTTTCAGGAGGGGGGCGATGTAGTCGCGGTCGTACTCAGCTCGGTTGCGCTGCTCCCAGGGCCCGCCCAGATCATCGAGCGCGCTGACGTCGCTGCCGGCCGAGAAGGCGCGGTCGCCGGCGCCCGAGATCACCAGGACCTTGATATCGTCGCGATAGTCGACCTCGCGGCAGATGCGCACGAACTCGCCGCCCATCGCCGCGGTGATGGCGTTGAGCTTTTTCGGGCGGTTCATCACCATGTGGGCGACGCCGTTTTCGACGGTGTAGAGAATGTGCGGGGCTTCGGTGGCAGCGTCGGTCATGATGGCGTCCTGGCGAGAGTCAGAGTGATGGTCCACGTGGCGGCGGCGCCCGGCTTGATCCAGGCGGCCGTGCCCGCGTCGAGCGCGTCGCCGAGATGATCGACGGGCGCGGTCGTCGGTTCGAGGGCGAGATGATGGCCGCGCGGCGGGTCGGGCCAGCCACCGTAATTGAGCCAGAGGCCGAGCGCATCGATCGGTGCGCTCCAGCCGATGACGAGCCACTCGGCGCCGTGCCCGAGCGCGGCCTGCCTGGCGCCGCCGGCGTCATAGAACTTGCCGGCAAAGGCCGCGGCCTCCGGCTGCACCTCGTCGAGGCGAAAGCCGAGCTCGCGCGTGCTGTCCGGCCAGGGGACGATGGGGAGAGCAAAGCTGCTGCCGGCCCGCGCCAGATAGGTGGCACCGAGCTCCCTGCGGTCCGGCAGATCGATCCGGTCTGCCGGCGTGGCCGCAAGCAGCCCGTGGAGCGCCCACAGGAACGGCATTTCGGCGGCCATCCGGTTCTCGACGCGATACGCCGCGGTCAACACCGGGTCGGCAACCGACAGGCTGCGGGTGAAAGCGAACTCGGTGGAGGCGCAGGTCGTGGTCAGCGACGATGCATCCTGCGCGTCGATCGTCCACGGGCGGCCCCAGATGTCGCCGTGGTCGCGCAGCCGCCGCTTCCACGGGGTCTGCGACGCATCCCACGGCGACACCGTAGGGAAACACTCGTCCCAGCCAACCGCCGCATCGGCGCCATAGATGGCGTCCTCGCCGGTATCACTCGTCTCCCCGCCCTGGAATATCCACTCGCGGCCCGAGCGCTTGTCGACGAAGCTCACCACGCGGGCGCCGAACTCCGGCAGGACGACGACCCGCAGGACATCGCTCTCGATGGCGACGGCAGCAGCCATGGTCAGCTCTTTGCCTGCGCGGCGGCCTTGGCCTGCTGCTTTTCGGCGCGGGCCATGCGGAACTGGCCGATGGCCACGGCGACCACGAGCAGGAAGCCCTTGGCGACGAGCTGGTAGAAGGTCGGGATACCCTGGAGGTTCATGCCGTTGCTGAGCACGCCGAGCAGCAGGACCGCCAGCATCGAGCCGACCACGGTGCCCTTGCCGCCGGCGAGGATCGCACCGCCGAGGAACACCGAGGTGATCGTTTCGAGCTCGAGGCCGGCCGTTCCCGAGGTCGGCTGGCCGGAACTGGTGCGGGCGGTGACGATGACGCCGGCCAGACCCGAGAGCGCGCCGGAAAGGATGTAGATGTAGTACTTCATCCGCGTGAGGTTGATGCCGGCAAGCCGCGCCGCGGCAGGGTTGCCGCCCATCGCATAAACGGATCGGCCGAAGACGGTCGAGCGCAGCACGAAGTGCCCCGCGAGTGCCGCGACGACGAGAAGGATGAACGAGATCGGAATGCCCGGAAACGTGCCGACCTCGAAGATACGGCCCGAGCCCAGCAGAGCGAAGTTCTGGTCCAGCACGCCGATCGGACGGCCGCCGGGCGCGATGAGGAACGCCAGCCCCTGGTACGCCGAGAGTGTTGCCAGGGTCGCCACGACCGGGTTGACCCGCAGATAGGTGATGATCGTCGCATTGACGGCGCCGAGCAGCGCGCCGAGCGCGACGCCGACGAGGATACCCCCGGGCACGGTGTGCAGGTAGGTCACCATGATCGCCGACGAGATCGAGGCGACACCGGCGATCGAGCCGACCGAGATGTCGAGGCCGTTGGAGACGATCACGAAGGTCATGCCGACGGCGAGCAGGCCCACCACCGAGATGTTCATGCCGACGTTCAGCAGGTTGCGCGGCACGAAGAAGTAGGGCGTCTGCGTCGTGATGATGATCACGAGCACGACGAGCGCAATCAGCAGCGACAGGTTCTCGGGGCCGATGAACTGCGTCACCGCGCGCAGCGGATTGTTCGGTGTGCGCGTTGGGGCGATCTGCCCGGCGGTGCCCTGTTCCGACATGTTGGCCATCGCTGCCCCGTTCCTCCCGACGCCGTTCAGGCGGCCTGCCCCAGTGCCAGCCGAAGAATCCCCTCTTCGGTGGCCGTGGATTTTTCGATCGGCGCCGAGAGGCGCCCGCCGTGCATCACCACGATCCGGTCGGACAGCGCCAAGAGCTCCGGCATCTCCGACGAGATCAGCATGATCGCCATACCGTTACGCGCCAGCTCATCGATCAGGCGATAGATCTCCGCCTTGGCGCCGACGTCGACGGCGCGCGTCGGCTCGTCGAGGATCAGCACGCGCGGCTTGGCCGCGAGCCAGCGGGCCAGCACAACCTTCTGCTGGTTGCCGCCCGAGAGCTTGCCGACCTCCTGCTCGAGCGAGGGCGTCTTGATGTCGAGCGAGGCAATCAGCGGCGCGACGGTCTCGACCATCATGCGCGAGCGCAGGATGCCCCAGCGGCTCAGGGCCGAGAACACCGCGAGCGAGGCGTTCTCGATCACCGAGCGGACGAGGATGAGTCCCTCGCCTTTGCGATCCTCGGGGGCAAAGCCGATGTTCGAGCGGATCGCCTTGGCAGGCGAGCCTGGCGGGACCTCGCGGCCGAGGACCCGCACCGTGCCGCTCTGGCGCGAGTACTCGCCGAAAATCACTTTGGCGAGCTCGGTACGGCCGGCGCCAACGAGTCCGGCGAAGCCGAGGATTTCCCCGGCCCGGATGCTGAACCCGATATCGCGATGCCAGATGCTGTTGATGCCGCCGACCTCGAGCACAGTTTCACCCGGCCGGGTGGTCTCGGCGCGTTCGAAGCCCTTGGCGAGATCGCGTCCGACCATCATGCGGACGATGGTTTCCTGCGTCGTTTCGGCGGTCGGAACCACGCCCATGAGGTGGCCGTCGCGCAGCACCGCGACGCGATCGGAGATCGCCATCACCTCGTGCATGCGGTGGCTGACATAGATGATGCCGAGCCCGCGCTGCTTGAGCCGCCGGATCAGCGCGAACAGCCGTTCGGTTTCCTCCGCGGTCAGCGAGGAGGTCGGCTCGTCGAAGGCGACGACTTTCACGCCGGGCTTCAGCGCACGCGTGATTTCGATGACGTGCTTTTGCGCCGGGGAGAGCCGGTCCCCCATGGCCTCGGTGCTCAAGAATCCGGTGAAGCCGCCCTCCTCGAAGAGCCCGGCGGCGCGGCGGCGCATCTCGCGAAAATCGACGACATTGCCGCGGCGCGGGAACTCGCCCAGGTAGATGTTTTCGGCCGCCGTGACATGCGGCACGATCTCGGGTTCCTGGCGAACCACGCGAAGCCCGGCCTCGCGGGCGGCCTTCGGATCGACGTGGCTGATATCCTGGCTGTCGAGCGTGATGGTGCCGCTGTCGGCGCGGTAGTCACCCGAGAGGATCTTCAGCAGCGTCGACTTGCCGGCACCGTTCTCGCCGACGATGGCGACAACTTCGCCGCGCCCGACCGACAGCGACAGGTTGCTGAGCGCGCGGACATTGGGGAATGCCTTGCTGACTCCGCTGATCTCCAGAATGGCGCTGCTCATCGTCTCGCGGATAGGTACGGCCTGAAAAAGTCGGCCGGCGCCTGGAAGGATGGAGCGCCGGCCGTTGGAGTTAGCGGACTGCCACTACTGGCAGGTCATGACGCTCTTGTAGTTGTCGGGCGTCACGATGGTGGTATTGGCCACGGTCTTCGGCGGCAGCGGCGTACCGTTGTCGATCGCCGCGATCAAGGCCTTGGCGGCAGCGCTGCCGACGTCTACGCCCGAGATATAGAGCGCAGCCTTGAAGCCCGACGGCTGGCCGGCGGCCCAGGGGTGGCAGGCCTCGTAGGCGCCGAGGCCGACCACGATGAGGTCGTCCGGGCTGAAGCCGGCGTTGGTCAGCGCGTTGAGGGTGCCGAGGGCGCCTTCGTCGTTGCAGGCGAACACTACCCACTTGTTGACGTCGGGGTGCGCGGTGATCACCGGGCCGGCGGCGTTGAGCGCCGAGTTGGTGGTGCCGTCATAGGCGACGGGGAAGATCTTGGCCGGGTCGGCACCCGCCGCGGTGATCTGTGCCTTTTCGGCGGTGGTGCGGTCGTTGCACACCGACAGCGTCTGCACTTCGACGCTCAGCACGCCATAGCTGCCGGTGCTCCAGTTGGCGGCCTTGAACAGCTCGCCGGCCTTCTGGCCGACCTTGTTGCCCATGTCGGTGCCGTCGAAGCCTACGAACGGAATCGGATTGCCGCTCGCGTCCTTGAGCGAGTCGTCAGTGGCAACAAACGGGATCTTGGCATCGGCCGCCAGCTTGGTGACGGCGGGGCCGATGGCCTGGTCCGGCGCTGTCATGGCGATGCCTTTGGCGCCCCCCGAGATGGCGTCAGTCATGGCACTGACGCCCTTGTTCGCGTCGAGCTCGACGTTGATGGTCTTGGCATCGTAGCCGGCGGCCTTGGCGGCGTCGGTGAAGCCCTTGGCCTCGTCGATGAAGTATTGCTGTGTGCCGCTTTTGTAGATGGCGACGATGGTCTTGTCCTGCGCCACTGCGGCACCGGTCAGACCGGCAGCCACGAAGCCGCCCAGCAGCAGCGCGTGACCAAACAAATGAGTCAATCTGCTCATTGATGTCCCTCCCGGACGTTGTGAACTCTCTCCCATCGGACCAGCTTATTGGGCGCCGGCTCCGATTGACGGCGCCAACGATTATCTGTTTATCCTACAAAGTCAACGCTGCGACAACGCGGCGACGGATCACGAGGAGTTTCGGCATGCAGCGGCTCGCCGGCAAGATTGCCATTGTCACCGGCGGTGGCCAAGGCATCGGCGAGGCCATCGCGCGGCGCTTTGCCAGCGAAGGCGCCGAGGTCGTGGTGGCCGAGATCGACCGCGCCGCCGGTGAGGCGACTGCCGCAGCGATCACCGGAGAGACCGGCGCAAGAACGACGTTCATCCATACGGACGTGACCGACACGCATAGCGTGGATGCGATGGTGGCGCAGACAGCCCGGATGCTCGGCGTGCCGGATATCCTCGTCAACAACGCCGGCATCGCTGTGTTCGGCGACCCGCTCGAGATCACCGATGCGGACTGGGCGCGCTGCATGTCGGTCGATCTGGACGGCGTCTGGCGCTGCTGCCGGGCGGTGCTGCCGCATATGCTGCGCAAGCAGCACGGCGCGATCGTCAACATCGTCTCGAACCACTCCTTCCAGGTGATGAAGCAGACCTTCCCCTACCCCATCGCCAAGCACGCATTGCTCGGCCTGACGCGCTCGCTGGCGCTCGAATATGCCGACAAGGGCATCATCGTGAACGCCATTTCACCGGGCTACATCGATACGCCGCTCAACCAGAAGATGTTCGCCGCCGATCCCGACCCGAAGGCCCGCGAGAAGGTCGAGGCCCGCCAGCCGCTGCGCCGGCTGGGACGGCCGGACGAAGTCGCCGCGGTCGCAGCCATGCTCGCCTCCGACGAGGCCCGCTTCATCGTCGGCGCCAACATCGTCATCGACGGGGGCATCCAGATCCGCATGTACGAGTAAGGGGGAACCCGAATGGCCGTAACCGTTTCTATCGCCGTCGCCTGCCAGAACCTGCTGGGCGAAGGCGCGTTCTGGGATGCCAAACGCCAGCGGCTATGGTGGGTCGACGTGCCGCTGCCGGCAAAGCTGCAGATGTTGGAGCCCGCGACCGGCAAGGTCGAGACCTACGACATGCCGCAGATGGTGATGAGCGTGCGCGCCAAGCGCGACGGTACGGGGCTCATCATCGCGACGCACAGCGGGATCAGCAGCTTCGACTATGCGAGCCACGCCCTCACCCACCTGCTCAATCCGGAGCCCGAAAAGCCGTTCAACCGCTCGAACGACGGCGGGACCGACGGGCGCGGCCGGTTCTGGTTCGGCACCATGCAGAACAATTTGCAGCCGGACACCTCGCCGATCAACCTGATCAGTGGGGCCGGAACGTTGTTCCGGCTCGATCCGGACATGACGGTCACCGCGCACGAGACCGGCATCAAGATCTCCAACACCGTGTGCTGGAGTCCGGACCAGCGCACGATGTATTTTGCAGACACCGCGACCGACACGATCTTTGCCTACGACTTCGACCTCGACGGCGGCCGGATCAGCAACAAGCGTCCCTTCGCGCGCTTCGAGCGCGGCAGTCCGGACGGCTCGACCGTCGATGCCGACGGGTGCCTGTGGAACGCGCGCTGGGACGGGAGCTGCGTCGTGCGGTTCACGCCGCGCGGCGAGGTCGACATGGTGGTCGAGGTGCCGGTGGCAAAACCCACGAGCTGTGCCTTCGGCGGCCCAGACCTCGGCGATCTCTACATCACCACGGCCCGTTATGGCGGCACGCCCGAAGCGCTCGCGGTGGCACCGCTGTCGGGCGATCTGCTGGTCTGCCGCCCGGGCGCCAGGGGTTTGCCGGCGCCCGAATTCGGCTGAGAAGATTTGGTGGTCGCGCGTCCGCACCGGAAAACCGGCTTCCGCTTTTCCTGGAAGCGCTCCTAGGCCGCCAGCAGTTGCCGTCGCGCCTGCGCGGCGGTGAGGACCGGGCCCTGCCCCCATGGCACGATCAGCCCGCGCGGCACGTGCCAGTAATGTTCCTGCACCAGCGCCGCATAGACGGCCGCCGAGACGCCCTGCAGGTTGCCGTCGGCGTCGAGATTGTTGGACATGGCGGTGAAGGCGCGGTCGGCCGGCTCACGGAAGGTCGCCGCGTCGAGCACGCCGAGGCGGATGCCGCGGTAGAACGCGCAGGCCATGAACGCGGCAGTCGAGGATTCCGGCCCCGACTCCGGCTCGTGCACCATCGCCCACCAGTTCCCGTCCGCGAGCTGGAAGCGCAGCATCGCCCCGGCAAGCGCTTTCGACTTCGCCACGACGTCGCCATAGCGCGACGTCGCCTTGTCGGCGTGCGCGACGACATCGAGCAGGCCGAGCAGCGCCCAGCCCTGCCCGCGGCCCCAGCCCTGGATGTAGGAGCGCTGCGTCCGCTCAAGCCAGTAGTGGTTGTACATGCCGAGCTCGGGATCGAACAACAGCGCGCAATAGGCGAGGATCTCATCCACCGCGCGCAGCGACCATTCCGGCCCGGCGATCTCACTCAGATGCGCATAGAACGGCGGATCGAAGTGCATGCAGTCGAGCCAGATGCCGGCGCCGGGCGCCCGCATGATTTCCTGGTCGACAGCGCTCAGCGGCACGCCGCCATAGGGCTGCCGCAACGCGCGAAGCGTATCCTCGAAGGTGACGGCGACACCGCGGACCCGACGCCGGCCCCAGAGATGCCCTGCCAGCTTCAAAACGGCGTTCTTCAGGACCTCGTCGCCGGTGCGCTTGATCATCTCGCACATGACGTGGCCCGGGGCGGTGTTGTCGTCCGGCTGGAACGGCTCCATGCGCGTGGCCCAGGCGCGGAAGAAGCCGCGCGAAAAATCCTGCCAGGTATCGACGCCGAGCATGTCGCCGGCCGCCACCAGGCCCTCGAAGCCGACCGAGTCGCCGTAGAACCAGCCCTTGAACTCATGTTTTTCCAGTTGCTGCGCGACGCGGCGCAGCAGTTGCGGATCCTCGGCCTTCAACTCCACCGTGTCGTTCCTCTGGTCTGCTATTTCTTGAGCTCGAAGCCCACGCTGGCATCGGCCATGGCGCCCTGGATCAGCCGGCGCATGGCGCTCTCGGCGCCGTCGGCGTCACCCGCCGCGAAGGCGTTGTAAACGTCGGTGTGCAGCGTGTTAGCGTCCTCCATGCCGACGAGCGCCGTCTTGGAGCCGCGGGTCTGCATCTGCACGTCGATCATCAGCGACAACGCCGCCTCGATCACGGAGAACAACTGCTCGAGCAGCTCGGACTCGACCGCTGCGAGGAAGGCGCGGTGGAATTCGAGGTCGTGCTCGATGAAGTGCGCGCGCTGGGCGCCGGGTGCGGATTTCTCGGACAGCACCGCGACCCACGCCTCCCACGCCTTGTGGATACGCTGCTTGGCCGCAGGAGAGCCGAGTCTCGTGGCCGTCCAGACGACGCCCGGCTCGAGCACCAGGCGCATCTGCAGCAGGTCGAGCAGCAGCACGTTGCGATCGGCCGCTTCCATGCGCCAATGGATAAGGTCGGGATCGAGCAGGCGCCAATTGGACCGGGGCAGCACGGTGGTGCCTTCCATCTGACGGCTGCGCACCAGGCCCTTGGCGTTGAGGATGCGGATCGCCTCGCGCACCACCGACCGGCCAACGCCGAGCTGCTCCATCAGGACCGCCTCGGTCGGCAACGCGACACCGGACGCCCACTCGCCGGCGACAATGCGCCGGCCGAGGCCGCTGACCACCTCGCCGAGAATGCCGCGCACCGGCATCAATCCGGCGATTGCGGTGGGACGAGCGACGGTAACCGTGGCGGATTTCAAGTGGCCCCCAATCGTCGCGCTAGGCGACTTTATCTGTTTATCCTATAATGTCTATCGTACCGCAAGTGCGATGCGCAGTGCTCGACGCTGCCGGGCCCTTCCTGTCAAGAGAGGCCGTACGTGCTCGCGCCCAAAGTCGCATGGACAACGAGACCCAATGGCAAAGCCGCGTGGCATCTTCCCGATCCTGTATGCCTTCTTCGACGAGAACGGCGGGCTCGATCAAGCGGCGTTCGAGCAGCAGATCGACGCATGCCTGGGCGCCGGCGCGCATGGGATCGCCCTGCTCGGGCTCATCACGGAGGTGAAGGCTCTCAGTCCCGCGGAACGGGAGACACTCCTGCGATGGACGGTGGGCCGGGTCGCCGGCCGCGTGCCGGTGATGGCGACGATTGCCGGAGAAACGTTGGAGTCCGTCCGCTCGCTTGCGGCCGCGGCAGAGAGCGCCGGCGCCGATTTTCTCGTCCTGCAGCCGCCGATCGGCCAGCGCCCGGGCAGCGCGGAGCTGCTGGAGTTCTATTCCAGCGTCATGACCGGGATCAGCCACGAGGTCGGCATTCAGAACGCGCCCGAGTTCCTCGGCGTCGGCCTGTCACCGGGCGAGGTCATGGACTTGCGCGAGCGGCATCCGCATTTCACCATGATGAAGGGCGAAGGGCCGGTGGTTCAGGTCAAGCCGTTCATCGATGCCCTTGGTGGTACGATGAGCGTCTTCAACGGCCGCGGCGGCCTCGAGCTGCCCGACAACATCCTCGCCGGTTGCGCCGGCATGATCCCCGCGCCCGACTGCGCCGACATCCAGATGCGCATGTTCGACGCACTGGCGGCCGGCGACCTCGAAACGGCCGGCTCGCTCTATGCCTTCGCGCTCCCCTACATGGTGTTCTCGATGCAGTCGCTCGACGTCGCCATTCTCTACGGCAAGCGCATGTTCGCCCGGCGTGCCGGGATCAGGAACGACTGTACGTGCCGCGTGCCCGCGCTGCGGCCGAGCCCATTCCTCGACGCAGCGATGGACCGCTGGTCGGCGGACTTCGGGCCCTATCGCCGCTGGTAGGGCGCTCCTACCACTCGGCGACCGAGCCGTCGTCGTGCCGCCATTCCGGCGCGCGCCAGTCGTGACCGATGGCAGCCTGGCGGCGCACGTGCTCCTCGTTGATTTCGATGCCGAGCCCGGGGCGTTGCGGAATATCGAGGAAACCGTCCTTGAGCGCGAAACCGCCGCCCGGCAGCAGGTAGTCGCCGAGATCGCCGGTGGCGTTGTAGTGGATACCCAGGCTCTGTTCCTGGATGAAGGCGTTGTAGCAAACGGCGTCGACCTGAAGGCACGCGGCGAGCGCGATCGGCCCGATCGGGCAGTGCGGCGCGAGCGCCACGTCATAGGCTTCCGCCATGTGCCCGATGCGGACCGTCTCGGAGATGCCGCCGACATGCGCCGTATCCGGGTTGATCACCGAGGCGGCGCGGGTCTCGAACACGCGCTTGAAATCGTAGCGGCTATGCAGGCGCTCGCCGACCACCAGCGGGATCGAGGTGGCCCTGGCAAGGTCTGCCATCGCGTCGATTTGGGTCGAGGTGACGGCATCCTCGACGAACAGCGGATGCAGCGGCTCGACCTCCTTGAGCAGCACCTTGGCCATCGGCACATGCACGCGGCCGTGGAAGTCCAGGGCGAGGTCCATGCTCGTTCCGACCGCTTCACGCAGCTGGAAGAGCTGCTGCACGATCGTGTCGACCTTGGCGTAGCTGTCGACGAAGTGCAGTTCCTCGCAGACATTGAGCTTGCAGGCGTTGAAGCCGGCGGCCCGCAGGTCCAGCGCACCGGCGACGAGGTCGTGCGGCCGGTCCCCGCCGATCCAGCAATAGCTGCGGATCTTGCTGCGGACCGGCCCGCCGAGCAGGCTGTGCACCGGCGCGCCAAGCGCCCTGCCCTTGATGTCCCACAGCGCCATGTCGATGCCGGAAATGGCACTCATCAGCACCGGGCCGCCGCGATAGCAGCCATTGCGGTAGATCGCCTGCCAGGTGTCCTCGACCAGCAGCGGATCGCGGCCGATGAGGAAGTCACGGAGCTCGCCGATCTTGGCGGCGAGCGTGCGCGCGTGTCCCTCGAGCACCGGCTCACCCCAACCAACGACACCCTCGTCGGTGGTGATCTTCATGAACAGCCAGCGCGGCGGGACGAGGAAGGTTTCAACGTCGACGATCTTCATGCGCCGACCCCAGGTGCGTCCGTCGCAACGTCGAGCCTCGACATGTCGGTCTCCAGTTCGTCGGCGCCAACGATCAGCGAAACGACGTCGCGCGGCGTAAGGTCGGCGCGTTCGTATACCCCCACCATCTGGCCGCGCCGCAACACCAGCAACTGGTCGCAGACATGCAGCAACTGGTCGACGCTGTGGCTGACCAGCACGATGGCGATGCCCTGGCTCCTGAGCGACAGCATCAACTCCTCGATGTGCCGCGATTCCTTGACGCCGAGCGCTGCCGTGGGCTCGTCGAGCAGCAGCAGTTCACTGCCGCCAAGCAGCGCGCGGCCGATCGCGACACCCTGCCGCTGCCCGCCGGACATCGAGCGGATGCTGCCATTGGACGGCAGGTTGATGCCGAAGCGTTCGAACAGTTCGGCGGCGCGGCGGCGCATCTCCCTGTCGCGGCGGAAGCGAAACGGCCCGAAGCCATACGAAAGCTCGCGGTTGAGAAAGACGTTGCCGGCGGCGTCGAGGTCGTCGGCGAGGGCCAACTCCTGGAACACCGTATCGATGCCGGTGCGCCGCGCATCGGCCGGGCTGCGGAACCGCACTTCGCTGCCCTTCCAGCGGATGGTTCCTTCGTCCTGCCCGTTCACGCCGGACAGGATCCGCACCAGCGTCGACTTGCCGGCGCCATTGTTGCCGACAAGGCCCGTCACCGTGCCCGGCCGGATTTTCACCGAGACACCCTCGAGCGCCACCACGCCGCCATAACGCTTGCCGATGCGCTCGAGCTCGAGCAGCGGCATCGGCGCCTTGCCTTGTTCGTTCGTCATCTCACTGGCCCCGTTTGCCGAGCGCCAACCAGGCGCGGAACTTGGTCGGCAGGTCGGCCTCCTGCCCGGCGACGGCGAGGATCAGGAAGGCGCCGAGCGCGACGTTCGACCAGAACGGCGGCGTTCCCGTCAGGATCAGGCCGTTGTTGAGCACGCCCAGGATGATCACCGCCAGCATGACACCGACGATGGTGCCGCGACCGCCGGTGAGCGCAGCGCCGCCAAGCAGCGCGGCGGTAATGGCGGTGAGGCCCAGGTCGCTGCTGCCGGCTTCCTCGCCGACACGCGTGCGCGTGATGATCATTGCGCCGGCAAGGCCGGCGGCAATTCCGGACATGATGTAGATGCCCATGCGGTACCTGATGAGGTGGATGCCGCTGTTGCGCGCAGCATTGGGGTTGCTCCCCAGTGCATAGATACGGCGGCCGATGACCGTATAGCTCAGGAAGATATGTGCGAGGATGGCGAGGACGATCAGCAGGATGAGCGTGACCGGCAGGCCGAACCAGCGGGTCACCCCCACGTAGCGGAACACATCGTCGCGCGCTGCGATGGCGCGTCCCCCGCTGACCACCAGCGCAAGGCCGCTGAAGCCACCGAACGTCGCCAGCGTCGCGATCACGGGGTTGATCTTGAGGGCGTTGACCAGCAGGCCATTGAAGGCGCCGCAGGCCGCGCCGACGAGCAGGGCGACAAGCAGCGCGACGACCGAGGGATACCCGGCGGTGATCGTCAGCGCCGTCATCACCGAAGCGAGACCGGCGGCGCTGCCGATCGAGATGTCCAGCCCGCCCGAGACGATGACGATCATCTGCGCGATCGACAGGATGCCGATGATCGACACGGCGACGCCGATATCGAGCAGATTGGCGGCCAGAAAGACGTTCTCGTTGCGCGACCGGATCACCAGCAGCATGACGATCAGTCCGCCGATAAGTGCCAGGTTCTGCGCACCGACGATGCTGACGATCCGCACCGCCAGCGACGGCGGCGCCTGGTTGCGATCGCTCGCGTGGACATGCGCCTGTGCCATGCTCACCTCCTAGGCTCCCGTGCCGTTGCCGGCGACAAGCCTACCGTCCGGCGCGTACACTTGGTATTCGCCCGGCGCCAGCCCGGCTATCGCGTCGGGACCCACATTGGCCTTGATCACCACGCCGTTCTCGAAGGTCGTCGTGGCGTGATGAGGCCCGTGGGCCTCGAACCGCTCGATCGGCACGCCGAGCGTCTGTTCGCGCAGCGCATCGAAGGCCCTGGCCGTTGCAACGAAGGCGTTCCAGCGCGGGGTCCCCGGCGTCAGCGGATGCACCGGATCGACGACGAAGATCGGGTTGCCGCCGGCAAGCGCTGCGAACGCATCCTTGGCCCGGCGTGTCTCGGCGTGGCGGTCCTGCCCGCGGCCCCACCAGAAGGTGGACGCCACCGTGAACCCCATCGCCATCGAGAAGAACGGCACCCTATGGTCGAAGCTGAACTCGGTTTTCCAGTTGTTCGGGTTGAACTCGTAGTCGGTCAGCGTGATGTTATCGAGCGACTCCATGCCGTCGTAGTTCAGGCCGCCCTCGAAGCCGTGGGCGAGATCGACCGCCCACCATTTCCCGTCTTCGGACAGCACGATGCGGTCGGTGTCGGCGATCATCTGCAGCGCCGCCTGGCGCAGCTCGACATCCTGCCGGCGGTCGCACGGATGTTTCGGATCGGCGCATTCGAGCCCCACCATCGTGGTGCAGATGTCGTAGAACACGGCGGACGAGCCGAGCCGGTCGAGCATCGGCAGGCCATCTTCAGCGATCACTTCGCGATGGAACAGCTGGCAGCGCCGGTACGACTGCACCGGATACTGCTCGTGGATCGCGTGGGTCCGGCGGATCACCTTGCCGTCGCTGCCGAGCGCGTCGCTGAAGGCCCAGTGATGCTCGCTGTGGGTCATCGGCAGGTGCACCCATGCATAGTCGTAAAAGCCGTCGCGGTTGCGCCGCAACTGGTGCGGGAAGCCGTGCGACGCCCCCTCCGGCGGATAGGTGTTGCGCCATTCGAGCTCGTGCACTGAGCCCGGCGGGTAGACGTCGTAGGTCTGGAAGTACGGCCCCGACGCGAAGCCCGCCGTGTGTACGGCTCGCATCGCGGTAGCATCGGCGGGTCGTCCCATCACCAGCAGCGAGCGGATGCCGCTGGCCGCGAGGTCGTTGACCAGGCGCGAGGTCAACGTATCCATGTGGCACCAGAGGTGCGTGCCGCCGAGCGCTCCCTGCACCGCCTCCGGCAGCGCCTCGACCTTCTCGCGGGCGGAACGCAGGGCAAGCCCCGAGCGCCGGAATTCGTTGCGCGCGAGCTTCGCCAGCGCGTTCACGCCGCCCGTCGGGATGCTGGCGATGCGCCAGCGGCGGTCGTAGCGCCAGGTGCCGAGCGAAGCGAGCTGGACCAGTTGCATGCCGACGGCGCCGGCATAGGCCGGCCGGACGCCGTGGTCGTGGCCCTGCGGCGAGATCGCCATCACGGCGGCGCCGCGCTCGGGGTTCACGGCCGCGACGAGCGGCATCGTGATCTTGTAGTCGTGGAAATTGACCTGCGTCATCGCATGGGGAGCCGTCCCCGCCGCGTCGACCAGGATGCCCTCGCCATAGGGCAGGAGGTAGCGCCAGTCCGCGGCGTCGCCGGCCGCGTCGAGCCGCAGCGTGCCGGGGAACGCCAGGTCGTCGAGCGGGAATGCCGCGTCGGTGCCGCTGATCTCGAGGTCGACGAAGCGGGCATCGGGGAAGTTTGCGTCGGCCGCCAGCCGCGCCGTCAGCGCCAGCGCGAGGGCGCCGTGCCCCTCAACCTTCGCCTCCGGGAACAGCTCCACGTCGAGGGCAATGCCATCCTCGAAATAGCGGATTGCCGTCACCTTGTGGCCGGTGCCGATCGGCAGCGTCCAGGCTGGATGGCCGGCGCTGCTGCTGAACTGCAGCGCGGCGCCTGCGCTGCCATTGATCACGGCGAGGCGCGCGCCGGCGTGCTCGATGCTGTTGAACTCAGGCATTTGTTGATCGTCCAAATTTCGTCTGACAAGCCAAAAACGGCCGGAGGGCTACTGCTCTCCGGCCGCTGCGCGAGACGCTGCTATTTGCAGTTCAGCTTGTCTTTGAAGTTGTCGATCGTCAGTTCCGGCGTCGGCACGTAGGTGGTGGGCGGCACTGTCTTGCCGTTGATCAGGTCGACCGCGACCTGCACCGCGCCGCCGCCGATCGCGCCGGGATCGAGGTCGGTCGTCGCCTTGAAGCCGTCCTTGATGTAGTCGCTGGTGAAGGCAAGGCAGGCCTGCGTCGCTCCCAGCCCTACGCCGAGCACGTCCTTTACCGGAAAATCGCGCGCATCGAGCGCCTGCAGGGCACCGACGACCCCCTCGTCATTGCACGACTCCAGGATCCAGTGCTTGGCTTCCGGATGCGCCGTCAGCGCCGCACGCATGGCGTCGTCGGCCTGGTCGATCAGCCCCTTGTAGGGCACCTTGACGAGATTGCCCGCCGGCCAGCCCGGATTGGCGTCCTGGAACGCCTTGAGCGCGGTGTCGGTGCGATCGAGGCACGCCTGGAACGGCGCTTCGATGTCGGCGAAGAACGTATCCTTCGGATCCCAGCCGGTCTTGGGGAATTCGCGCACGATGATGTCGCCGACCTGCTTGCCGGCGCCGGTGTTGTCCATGCCGACGAAGGGGACGGGCTTGCCGGCACTGTCCTTGAGCGGCGAATCCGACGCCACCAGGAACATGTGGTTCTGGTTGGCGATGTCGGATAGCGCCGGGCCGACGTCGGTATTCGACGGCACCACCACGATGGCCTTGGCGCCCTGCGTCGCCAGCGAGCTCGCAAGGCTCATGACCTTGTCGGAGTCGAGGCCGGAGTCGACCACGATCAGTTGTGCGCCGAGCTGGTCGGCGATCTTCTGGGCGCCGTTGGCCTCGTCGACAAAATATTGCTGCTGCGAGAGCTGGGTGATGAATCCGACGATCGGCTTGTCGGCGGCGGGCGCCGCGACCGTTCCGGCCGCCAACGCCGTGGCCCCGATCACCAGGCCGGCGACGCTCAAAATGCCCTTACGGGCCCTAGAAGCAGGCATGCATTCCTCCCATGCTGCTTGTTCATATGATTATCAGATAATCTTACATCCGAACGGACGTCAAGCGCCTGGCGCCGCCGCGCCGAGGATTGCGACAGGCGCCGGAAAGAGCCCAATGCGACTGCGGCCTGGGATAATGCGGGCGTGCACGGTGATCGTTGACGCTAGCCGGCCTGCTCGTGCCTCAGGCCGATTTCGCCGCGCAGCGGACACGAGATCCGCACGCTCAAAAGCCTCGGGCCCATCGACAAGCCTGGACGGCTGCAGCAGGCTTTCATCCATGAGCAGGCGACCCGATGCGGCTGCCGCATCCCGGCACGCTGATGCAGCTATTGCCTAACGGAAGGCGGCCTCCGATGGACCGATCTGCAACGGCGCAGCAGCGTTATTGCGGTGTTCGATGGAGTCGCCGAGCTGCGACCGGCTTCACCGCCTCGGCACGTCGATGGCCTCAACCCCTGCCCCATCCGGCGTCGGCTCGCGGAACGCTCCGAGTACAATCGCGGTCAAGAACGCGTAGAGCGTGGTCGGCAGATCGTAGCCGAGCGTCATGTCGGTGAGCCCGAAGATGAACAGGCTGGTGCTCAGGATGAGGGCGCAATAGAGCCGCACCAAATGAAAGCAGTCCCGCGGCATGGCGAATACGCCGATGAGCGGCGCGGCGATGATCGCCAGCCAGCACACGATCCCGACGATGCCCGCGGCGACGGCCATGTCGAGGAAGTCGTTGTGGAAGAAGTAGACCACGTATGGCTTGGCAGCGTCCGCGAAGTTGGCCCAGCCGAAGCCGAGCAGCGGCGACTTGAGGAAGGTCACCCATCCGGCATGCAAGAGGTAAAGCCGCTCGCTGACGGCCCCATCGGTGATTTTTGACGGATCGGTGGCGAGCTGCCCGAAGACATCGCCGAGGGCAAGGAAGCGCGGCGACACCACGCCGACAATCACGACCGCCAGGGCGACGAGGGCCACACCGACCCCATACCAAACCCGGGATGCCCGGACCCGCTGCAGCAACGCCCAGCACAGGATCAGACCGAGCACCGGGACCGCGATGAACACGCCCCGGGTCTGTGTCAGATAGAGCGCCACCAGCGAGAGTGCCAATCCGGCGCCGTAGAGCCACCACCAGCGGCGCGAGGTCACGAAGATGCCGGCGATCCCCATGAAGCCGAGCAGGATCACCGTGCGGGCCATCAGGTTGCCGCCCTGCGCGAGGCCGACCGCACGACCGAGATGCAGGACGAACACGTCGTATCCGGCCATCAGAACGGCCGCGACGGAACTCGCCGAAAACAGGCCAGCGAGGCGCGCGATTGTTCGAGC
>DATMTK010000253.1:0-6117 GCA_035564755.1 Devosia sp.
CCGTAGAACGACGCTATGATCGTGAGGTAGCGCCGGTCGAGCTGGTCGAGTCCGCGCGCATCCACATCGAGCCGAAGCAGCGCCTTGTCCGCCACTGCCCGCGTCACCGATTTGACGCCGTCGACCAGCGCGAAATCGGTCACCCGCCGCAGCAGCCGCCCGGCGATCCGCGGCGTGCCGCGCGACCGCCGCGCGATTTCCATCGCCCCGTCCGGCGCCATGCCGATGCCCAGCAGGCGCGCGCCGCGCTCGACGATCTGCACCAGCTCCTCGGGCGTATAGAAGTTGAGCCGCACCGGAATGCCGAACCGGTCGCGCAGCGGCGTCGTCAGCAGCCCCGCACGCGTCGTCGCCCCGATCAGCGTGAACTTCGCAAGATCGATCCGCACCGACCGCGCCGCCGGTCCTTCGCCGATGATGAGGTCGAGCTGGTAGTCCTCCATCGCCGGATAGAGGATCTCCTCGACTGCCGGATTGAGCCGGTGGATTTCGTCGATGAAGAGCACGTCGCGCTCTTCGAGATTGGTCAGCAGCGCCGCGAGGTCCCCGGCCTTGGAGATCACCGGCCCGGAGGTGGCCCGAAAGCCGACGCCGAGCTCGCGCGCCACGATCTGCGCCAGCGTCGTCTTGCCCAGTCCCGGCGGCCCCACGAACAGCACATGGTCGAGCGCCGCCTTGCGCGTCTTGGCCGCGGCGATGAACACCTCGAGGTTGGCGCGCGCCGGCGCCTGACCGATGAACTCGGAAAAGCCGGTCGGCCGGAGCGACACATCGAGCGGATCGTCGCGTCCGGCTTCGGCGGAGGTGATGGTGCTCATTTGAGCAACTCCATCCCGGGAATGCCACGGGCAGCAGACCGATCAAAAGTGACAATCCGCTCACAACCAGCCTCGAGCGCAAGTGCTGCAATGATGCTGTCGGCAACATCCGCACCTCTTGCGCGTCCGGTCCGGAGCGCTTCGGCGATCAGCTTCTCCTGCTCGACAACGATATTGAAACTGCCAAGGACGATGGCCAGGGCCGCATACACGCGGTCTTTCTCGTAGTCATAATTCGCCTTCAGTGCCCAGGCGAGCTCAGCCAAAACCAGCGCACTGACAAACGCCGGATCGTCCCTTGTTCGCTGCTTCATGAATCGTCGCGCCGACTCCGCCTGCTTCGCGTCGTCGTCGACGAAGAAACGCACAAGAACGTTGGTGTCGACGCCGATCATCGAGCCGTTTTGCGGCGAAACCGCTCCGCGACCGCTCGACCGATACCTTCGTTCATTTGCTCGACGGTAACGTGAGCGCCATTGGGAGGCTTGCCCAGAAAGCCTGCAAAATCAGAGATGTTGAGAGTCTTGGCCGTCACAGAAACCTCTTGCCCTGTAACTGTCCATTGCAACTCCGTCCCTCCGGCCGCTTTCAGCGCCTCTCGCACCTCCTTCGGCACCGTCGTCTGCCCTTTGCTGGTAATGCGCGACTTGGCGACAACCGGCGATTGTTCATTCATGGCCAATTTCTCCTTACTTCCAAGAATAGTAAGGAATTCTCCCCACCGCAACGCTCAACTGCTCAATTCCCGCAGCCCCAGCCGGATCAGCGTCGCCGTCTCCACGTCGTCGCCTTCGCGGCCGACGACCTTGGCCACGGCGGCGCTCGCCTGCGCGCTCGAATAGCCGAGATTGCTGAGCGCCGAGACCGCATCGGCGACGTTGGAGCGGGCGCGGCCCTCGCCCAGCGCCGTCTGCAGCCCGAGCGTCCCCGCATCGATGCCGATACCGGTCGGCACCTTGCCCTTGAGCTCGGTGACGAGCCGCATCGCAAGCTTGGGCCCCACGCCATTGGCACGGCCCACCATGGCCTTGTCGCCGAGCGCGATGGCGCTCGCGAGCTCGCCCGTTGACAGCACCGAGAGCACCGAGAGCGCCACCCGCGCCCCCACCCCCTGCACCGTCATCAGCGTCGTGAACCACGCCTTCTCGTCCGGCGTCGCAAAGCCGTAGAGCCGGATCAGGTCCTCGCGCACGATCATCTCGACGTGCAGCACTGCCGCGTGTCCGACCTGCGGCAGCGCCGCCAGCGTCTTGCTCGAACAGAACGCCTCATACACCACGCCGCCGACATCGATATGGACATGGTCGTCGCCGAAGCCGTCGATCAGCCCCTTGAGCTTGCCGATCATGCGCTGGCCCTGAGCGCGGCCATGCCGCGATGATGCGCATGGCAAATGGCGATGGCGAGCGCATCGGCGGCGTCCGCGCCCTTGAAGTCGGCGGCGGGCAACAGCGTCTTGACCATCAACTGCACCTGCTCCTTTTCGGCGTGGCCGGTGCCCACGATCGATTTCTTGACCAGGTTCGCCGCGTACTCGCCGACAACCAGCCCCATCGCCGCCGGCGTCATCAGCACCACGCCGCGCGCCTGCCCCAGTTGCAGCGCCGAACGCGCCCCGGCGTTGACGAACGTTTCTTCCACCGCTGCCTCGTCCGGCCGGTACAGCTCGATCAGCGCCCTGAGACCTCGGTGCAGTTCCGCCAGCCGCTCGGCGAGGCTCGCCGACACCGCCGGCATGATGGTGCCGCAGGCGACGAACCGCAGCCGGTTCCCCTCGCTCTCGATGATGCCCCAGCCGCAGCGCCTGAGGCCAGGATCGATGCCGATGATTCGCACCATGTGCGCCATGCCGTCGTGCTTAGGCCGTTCGCCGGACCGTACCAAGCGGAATGTGAACAAACTGGCAACAATCCTCGGTTTGATACGTCCCCGGCCGGCGCGATCAGATAATTTTAGCCATCCGCGGAAACCGATCCCTCACCGGATCGCCGCTAACGTTCCGGCCCGGGAACCGCAAGAGGATGCCATGTCGAGCCGTGTGAACGACCTGCCGAAATCGGCCTGGCGGCGGGTTGTCTTCTGGACCGCGCTGATCACGGCAATCTGCGTGGTCATTTCGGTCGCCATCTCCTGCGTCCTGCTCAACGTCATCAGCCAGGGCATCAACGGCCCGGGGATCGTCACGGCGATCGTCATGCCCATCATCATGGGCACCCCCATCATGTTCTACATGCAGCTCCGGCATCAGCAGCTCAAATTTGCCAACGCCAGGCTCGATATCCTCGCCTCGACCGATTCGCTGACCGATTGCCTCAACCGCCGCGCCTTCACCGCTGGTGCCGCGAGCCTGCTGGCCGTGCCCGCCAATCGCGCCGGCGCGCTGCTCGTCATCGACGCCGATCATTTCAAGCTGGTCAACGACCGCTTCGGCCACGAGGCCGGCGACCTCGCCTTGCAAAAGCTCGCGACCACGCTGCAGGCTGCGGTGCGCCAGGGCGACCTCGTCGGCCGCCTCGGCGGCGAAGAGTTTGCCGTGTTCCTCCGCGATGCCGACTACGATACCGCCCGCATTGCTGCCGAACGCATCCGCGACGCGGTCGCCGCCATCGATTTTGCACCGGACGGCGTCACCTGCCCCATCTCGGTCAGCATCGGCGGCGCCACGACCATCGGCGACAACAAATTCGCCGAGCTGTTCCGTGCCGCCGACGAGCAGCTCTATGGCGCCAAATCCGCCGGCCGCAACCGCATCGAGCTGGTGCGCATGCCGCCCTCGATCGCCACGCCGGCCAATGGCAATCTGCAGGCGGCGACGGCAATCGATAAAACTCTCAAGATCTCCCTATAGGGCTTTTCAACCCTTTTCCGGCATCGTCCGGGCGAGCGTCATTCTGCTGGGATACTTGCAGCCACGATGAAGCTCGACCTGTCGCCCGAGAGTTGGGGACGCGTGATCGTCTCGACCGCCATCGGCACCGCCATCTGCGTTGCCGCCTCGGTCTACGTCGACTCCTTCAACTTCGCCAACATGGACAAGGCCGGCCAGCTTCGCGCCGTGCTCACCGACGTGCTTCTGCCGATCGCTCTGGCCGTGCCGATGTTCCTGTTCTTCACCGGCAAGTTGCGTGAGCTCGCGATCGCGCATCGGCACCTGACCGTCTACGCCTCGACCGACGGCCTGACCCAGGTGATGAACCGCGCCGCCTTTTCCACCCTGGTCGACGCCTACCTCAGGGACGTCCATTCGAGCGCCGAGCGAGCCACCGGTGCATTGCTCATCATCGACGCCGATAACTTCAAGGCCGTCAACGACCGCTATGGCCACGACCGCGGCGACGAGGCGCTGATCGCCATCGCCACCGCCATCAAGGCGATGCTGCGCGCCCCCGACATCGTCGGCCGCCTCGGCGGCGAAGAGTTCGGCGTCTTCCTGCCGGGGGCCAATGCCGATCAGGCCGAACGCGTCGCCGAACGCATCCGCGCCTCGGTCAATGCCACACCCTTTGCCCCTGCGGGCACGACACATGAGCTGTCGGTCAGTGTCGGCGGCGCGGTCTTCGGCGCGACCCTGCCCTTCGCCGACCTCTTCCGCGTCGCCGATCGGCAGCTCTATGCCGCCAAGCAGCACGGCCGCAACCGCGTCGAGATCGCGCCGATCGGCGGCAATGGAGCGGGGCTCGTCGCGGCCTAGTCCCCGGTGGTAAGCCGCGCTTCGATGCGCCGATCGGGAATGAACCACATCGCCGCCACGGCCAGATAGAATGCGAACGCGATGTAGGGATGGATGAACGCGCCGGCGATGCCCAGGGCATAGAGCACGAGCGAGGCCCATTCCTTGTAGCCGTGGCCCATGGCGCGGGCCAGGGTCGAGTCCTTGCCGTGCAGCGACACCAGCGACGTCGCCAGCAGGAGATAGGCGAAGCCCGGCAGGAACAGGCTCACCCCGTAGATCACCGCCGGGACCAGCGCGAAGCCCGTTTCACCCATCCAGTTGGTGGCGAACGGGACGAGCGACAGGCAGAACAGCAGAAAATTGTTGGCCCAGAGCACCTGCCCGTTCACGTGCTCGACCGACTGGAACATGTGGTGGTGGTTGTTCCAGTAGATGCCGACATAGATGAAGCTCAGCACGTAGGCGACGAACGGATGCGCCACCCCGGCCAGCGCCTCCAGGGTCGGCTCCTGCGGCGGATGCAGCTCGAGCACCATGATCGTGATGATCACGGCCATCACGCCGTCGCTGAATGCTTCGAGCCGCCCCTTGCCCATGTGCCTCCGGTTTGCTTGTCTCAGGCCTGCGCCTTGGCCAGGTCCTCGTCGCTCATGTCGAAGTTCGAATAGACGTTCTGCACGTCGTCGTCGTCCTCGAGGATGCCGATCAGCTTGAGCAGCGTCGCGCCTTTTTCGGCGTCGACTGGAACATAATTCTGCGGCTTGAACACGAACTTCGCCGATTCCGGCTCGCCCAGACTCTTCTCGAGCGCCGCGGCGACTTCCGACATCGACTCGAACGTCGTGGTGATCGAGTGGCCCTCCTCGTCGGACTCGACGTCCTCGGCGCCGGCCTCGATCGCCGCCTCCATCACCTTGTCCTCGGCGCCGGCCGAGGCCGGATAGTAGATTTCGCCGACCCGGTCGAACATGAAGCCGACCGAGTTGGTCTCGCCCAGCGCGCCGCCGTTCTTGGAAAAGGTCGAGCGCACGTTGGAGGCGGTGCGGTTGCGGTTGTCGGTCAGCGCCTCGACGATGATGGCGACCCCGCCCGGGCCATAGCCTTCGTAGCGGATCTCTTCGTAGCTCTCGCCCTCGGCGCCGATGGCTTTCTTGATCGCACGGTCGATGTTGTCCTTGGGCATCGACTGGCCGCGCGCGGTGGCCACGGCGAGGCGCAGGCGGGAATTGAACGCCGGGTCGGGCGAGCCGAGCTTGGCGGCGACGGTGATTTCTCGGGCAAGCTTGGAAAACACCTTGCTTCGGGCCGCATCGCTCTTGCCCTTGCGATGCATGATGTTTTTGGCGTGCGAATGGCCGGCCATGTCGGACCCTTCCCCTCGGCGATACTGGATTTCGGTGGCGCTATATAGAAAAGCCCGTCGCGCTTGTGAAGCGGCGGCGAGGCCGCCCTCCCGGCCGACTTTTTGCCCCTCCGCCGCTCACTCTTCGGCAAGGTTACGAAAGTCCTCGTCGTTAACGGCCGATTAACTTCTTGGGGTTAATTTCGCAATTGTCCAGTTTCTGGACTTTGCAGAGCGGTTTCTCCCTCTGTTTGACGCCTCCCTGTTAACTCTCGAGAGCCGCC
>DATMTK010000254.1:0-4545 GCA_035564755.1 Devosia sp.
CGCCGGTCGTGCTGCAGTTCCACCAGAGCCGCCGCGAGGTGCGCACCGCGAGTTATGCGCAGGTTCGCCGGCCCATCAACCGCAACTCGGTGGGGGCCGGCGACAAGTATGGCGAGCGCCTCGACCCGTTGCGGGCGGCGCTCGCCGAATACGGAGACTAGCGGAAGCGCTGCGGCGCGGCCGGCTTGTTGCCCACGATCTCATCGATCCTGGCCATCAATTCGGGCGTCATCTTGGCTTTGCTGTCGAGCGCCTTGAGGTTGTCCTCGAGCTGGCTCTTTTTGCTGGCGCCCAGGATGACCGTCGACACATGCGGGTTGGCGTTGCACCAGAGCAGCGCCATGTGGTGCAGCGGCAAACCGGCCTGCTTGGCGAGGTCGGCGAGCTTCTTGATCTGCTCGAGCTGCTCTTTGCCCTTGTCGGATTCGAGCCGCGCCTTCAGCCACTCGTAGCCGGGCAGGTTCATGCGGCTGTCGGCCGGGATGCCGTTGTTGTACTTGCCGGTGAGCAGGCCCGAGGCCAGCGGCGACCAGATCGTCGTTCCAAGCCCGAGGTCGTAGAGCGGCAAGAACTCGGATTCCACCTTTTCGCGGCGGAACACGTTGTACTCCGGCTGTTCCATCGTCGGCGGCGTCAGGTGCTCGCGCCGCGCCACCAGGTGCGCCTCGGTGATCTGCTGGGCGCTCCACTCCGATGTCCCCCAGTAGAGCACCTTGCCCTGGGTGATGAGATTGTGCATCGCCCACACCGTCTCTTCGATCGGCGTGTCGATGTCGGGCCGATGGCAGAAATAGAGGTCGAGGTAGTCGACCTGCAGGCGCTTCAGCGCCGCGTGCGCGGCGTCGGTCACGTGCTTGCGCGACAGGCCGCCCTGCATCGGCTTGCTGCCGCCCCAGAACACCTTCGACGACACGGCGAAGGTATCGCGGGGCCAGTTCAGCGCCTTGAGCGCCTCGCCCATCACGATCTCGGCGTTGCCCTGTTCATAGCCTTCGGCATTGTCGAAGAAATTGACGCCGTGATCGTAGGCGTAGCCCATGATCGAGGCGGCGGCGTCTTCGCCGACCTGCTTGCCGAAGGTGACCCAGGCGCCAAACGAAAATTCGGAAACTCTGAGGCCGGATTTGCCCAAGCGGCGGTAGTCCATCGCATCACCTGCTGATTCTTGTTTTGATTTTCGGGGACGATCGGGAAACCGGCCGGGGAGGGCGGCGCCGCAGCGTGCGGCTTCAATCGTCAGTTGCCGATATTAGCCGCCGCGGACGAAGAGCGCCACGGTTTCTTTGTTCCCATCCCCGCCGGAAATGGGAGAGGGCACGGAAAGCCGGTGCGTCCAGCCCTGAGCTGCCGCAAATCCAACAACGGCATCGATTGCACGGGCGATTGCCGCCGTGTCGGTGACGATGCCGTTCTTGCCGATATGCTCGCGCCCCACCTCGAACTGCGGCTTGATCAGGATCACCGCGTCCGCACCCTCGCGGCAAAGTGAGAGCGGCGCGGCGAGAACCTTGGTCACCGAGACGAAGCTGACGTCGCAGACCAGGAGGTCGATCGGTTCGGGGATGTCCGCCCGCGTCAAATCCTTGACGTTGGTGCCCTCCATCGAGACCACAGCCGGCAGGTCACGGACCCGCTGATGCAACTGACCGTGGCCGACGTCGACGGCGTAGATCTTCGCGGCCCCGCGCTCCGCCAGCACCTGCGTGAAGCCGCCCGTCGACGCGCCGAGGTCGAGGCAGGTCCTGCCGGCCACCTCGATCCCGCCGGCGTCCAGTCCCGCGATCAGCTTCAGCGCCGCGCGCGAGACGTAGGCGGCGGCCGGATCATTGATCGCGATGGCATCGGCTGCGCCAACCAGTGCTCCCGGCTTGGTCACGATGGTGCCGCTGACCCGGACGGTGCCGCGCAGGATCGCATCGCGGGCCCGCGCCCGGCTCTGCGCGAGGCCGCGCTGCTCGAGAGCGAGATCGAGGCGGATCCGCTCCGCCATGGCTCAGGCGCCGACCAGCCGCTTGATCTTGGCTTCGGCGGTTTCCTTGTTCTCGCCGTAGTCGATCGTGCCTTCGAACTCGCCGTTCTTGCCGATGAGGAACACGTTGGCCGTGTGATTCACCGCGTAATAGCCGTTCTTGTCGGCCGGCCCCTTCTCCGAGAACACCCCGAACGAGGCTTTCACCGCCTCCGTCTGGGCCGCGTCGCCGACCAGCCCCGTCGCCTCGGGGTCGAATGCTGCCAGATACTGCGTCAGCACCTGCCTGGTGTCGCGGTCCGGATCGACCGTCACGAAGATCGTCCTGAGCTTGTCCTCGCCGAGGCCGAGCTCCTGCCGCCAGCTCGCGATGTCGGCCATCGTCGTCGGGCACACATCGGGGCAGAAGGTATAGCCGAAGAACACCAGGCTCGGCGTGCCCTTGAGGTCGGCCTGGGTGAAGGTCCCGCCCTTGGTGGAATTGAGCGCAAAGGGCGCTCCGGTGACCCCGATCGGCGTTGCCGGCGGTTTGAAGAAGAACAGCGCCGTGGCGACCAGCGCGGCCAGGACCACCAGCGTCCATAAGATGATGCGGAACCGGGCGATGCCGGACGCGGACGACGTAGCCATGGCTGCCTCTTACGAGTCGAGCGGCTCCGTTCCCACCGGCTTGCCGTTCTTGAGCGTGATCTTTTCGATCCGCGCTTCTGCCGCCTTCAGGAGCCCTTCGCAATGCGACTTAAGCGCTTCGCCGCGCTCGTAGATGGCAATCGATTCGGCGAGCGGCGCCTTGCCGCCCTCGAGCCGCGCCACGATGCCCTCGAGCTCGGCCAGCGCCGCCTCGAAGCTCATGGATTTCACATCGTCGGTGGTGGTCTCGGCCAAGGATCAGCTCATCAGTGCGGTGACGTGTGCGGCGACGCCGGTGGCGAGGCCCTGCCGGTCATAACCGCCTTCGAGCATCGAAACAATGCGGCCGCCGCAGCGCCGGTCGGCCACCTCGCGCAGCTTGCGCGTCACCCAGGCGAAGTCCTCGGGCCGCCAGTTGAGCTGGGCGAGAGGATCGCGATAGTCGGCGTCGAATCCTGCCGAAATCAGCAGGAAATCCGGCTTGAACGCGTCGAGCGCGGGGAGCACCCGGTCCTCGTAGGCCTCGCGCATCTCCGCGGTGCCGGTGCGCGCCTGCAGCGGCGCGTTGCAGATGTTGTGGCTCACTCCGGTCTCGACCGTGGTTCCCGTGCCGGGAAACAGCGGTGCCTGGTGGGTCGAGGCGTAAAACACCGTCGGGTCGTCGAAAAAGATATCCTGCGTGCCGTTGCCGTGATGCACGTCGAAATCGACGATCGCCACGCGCTCGGCCCCGAATTTGCGCTGCGCCTCGCGCGCCACCACCGCGATCGAGTTGACGAGGCAAAACCCCATCGGCTGCTCGCGTTCGGCATGATGCCCCGGCGGCCGCACGGCGCAGAAGGCGTTCTCGACCTCGCCCAGCGCCACCGCCTCGAGCGCGGCAAGGCCGGCGCCGAGCGCGGTTGCGACCGCATCCAGCGAGCCGGAGGAAATGAAGGTGTCCTCGTCGATCTGCGCCAGGCCCTCGGCCGGGCGGATCTGCGCCAGCCGCTGCAGGTAGCCGGGCGCATGCACGAGATCGGCGAGGCTGAGATCGCCGGCCGGGGCGTCGCGACGCAACAGATCGGGGAAGATTCCGGGCCGCAACGCTTCTTCGATCACCCGGATGCGATCGGGCCGTTCGGGATGCCCCGATGGCGTGACGTGACTCTCGAAATTGCGCTGCGAGACGAGAAGGGTCGCCATCGGCCTCTGGTTTTCCGTCGCGTCGATTAGTTGACGCCCGCTGCCGCCCTTGTCAAACAGCGCCGCATGGCCGCAACCGTTCCTCCCACGGACAATTTGGCGCGCTTTGCCGCGATCCTGCGCGCGGGCGGCGTGGTCGCGTTCCCGACCGAGACCGTTTACGGCCTCGGCGCCGACGCCACCAATTCCGATGCGGTGCTCAAGATCTACGAGACCAAGGGGCGGCCGCGCTTCAACCCGCTGATCGTCCACGTCGCCGACCTGCCGATGGCGCGCACGCTTGTGGATCTGCCCCCACTGGCCGAAACGCTTGCCCGGTTCTGGCCGGGGCCGTTGACGCTGGTGCTGCCGAAACGGCCCGATGCGGACCTCAGCGACATCGTCACCGCCGGCCTCGACAGCGTCGGCATCCGTATCCCCGACCATCCGCTGGCGTTGGCGCTGATCCGGGAAACGGGCCGGCCGCTCGCTGCACCCTCCGCCAATCCGTCGGGCAAGCTGTCGCCGACGACCGCCGAGCAGGTGCGAAAAGCGTTCGGAAATCGCGTGCCGGTGCTCGATGGGGGGCCGTGCCGCTCGGGCGTGGAATCGACGATCCTGGCGGTCGACGGCGACACGGTCACTCAGCTCCGGGCCGGGGCGCTGGCGCGCGACGTCATCGAGAAGGCGATTGGTCGGGCTGTGGCCGTCGCCGGGGCCGACGCCAAGGTCGCATCGCCCGGCATGCTGGCGAGCCATTATGCCCCGAACGCGCATCTGCG
>DATMTK010000255.1:0-12445 GCA_035564755.1 Devosia sp.
AGGCTCAGCCCGGTAATGATGATGATCATCACCGCGATGATCTTGGCAACCGGCCCCTCGATCGAGTCGAGGATGCTCTGGAGCGGCGCCTCCCACGGCATCGACGAGCCCGAAGCCCAGGCGGGCGAAGAGAATAGCAAGGCACCGAGCATAAGCGGGGTGCGGGTGCAGCTCAGGCGGCGGGGACGTCGCTGCAGTATGGCCGTCATGAAATGTCTCCTATGATGATTGTCCAGCGGGGATGAGGGTGTCCCGTCGCTGGAACTGTGTGAAGTCGCTGAACACCCATCCGTTTTTGAGGGTGTCGTAGATGATGGCGAGGAGCTTGCGGGCGGTGGCGATGATCGCCTTGCCGGCGCCGCGCCGTTCCCTGATCCGACTGTAAAAGCTCTTGAGGTAGGGCGAGTATCGGATCGAGATCAGCGTGCATTGCACGAGCGTCGAGCGCACGAGGCGGTTGCCGCGCTTGGTGATCCGCCCGCGGTTGTCGGTCTCATTCGACTGGTTGACGCGCGGCACGATGCCGACATAGGCGGCAAGCTTGTCGGCGGTCGCGAAGTCGCCCATGTTGCCCAAGGTGGCGAGGAAGACGGCGGCCGAGCGTGGGCCGATCCCCTTGATGCTGGTCAGCCCTTCGAACCCGTTGATCGTTCGCGCGGCCGTCTCGATCTCGGCGTCGATCTTCAGAAGCGCCGCGGTCAGCGACAGCGCCTGGTCGCGCACGATCGCAAGTTCCACCTGCTCGAGCGGCGTGAACGGCTCACCGCCCAGCGCCATCAGCTGCTTGCGGCTCGAGAGCCCTTCCTTCTTCAGCTTGAGGCCGTGACGATTGTAAAGCGCGTGGATCTTGTTGAGGAGGCGGGTACGCTGCTTGACCAGCAGATCGCGGGTGTGGACCAACGAGCCCAGCTCGCTTTCCATCCTCGTCTTCGCCCGCGTCTCCGGCAGCATATCCTTCGACAGGAACAGCGCCAGCGCACGCGCATCGTTGCGATCGGTCTTCTTGACCGACGTGCGGATCACTTTGAACTGGCGCGGGTTGACCACGACGACGCGCCCGACGCAGCTTACCACCTCGTCGCGGAACCAGGCGCTGTTGCCCGTCGCCTCGATCGCCAACTCGTCGTCGGCATCGAGCGTCAGGCAGAAGCGCTGCAGATCGTCCGGCGCCAGCGTCCAGGTCGCAAACGCCTCGCCGCCGTCGGCTTCGCGCCGGCACACCGTGAAGCTGTTCTGATGAAGATCGACACCGATAAAGGCCATGACTATATTCCTCGCGTTGGGACGAGGCGGAACCCCAAGGGTGTGAACGGCCGAACCAAACTCCTATGCGAGGTCACCGGCCAAAACCGGGCCTCATGATGGTCGTTCGGAAACAGGCGACGGGTATTCTCCTTCACAGGGTCCAAAGCCCTAAAATGACAATCCAACCTGCAACCTATCCGCCTCCCCCAACGCCATAGCATCAGGGACTTCGACCGCTCACCGCGCATTCATGCCTTCTCCTTTGTTCGATTCTGGAAGGACGATGAGGCGGTAATCGCCCGTTACGGGATCAAGGTCATCGACGCGCACCAGCTCAGCAAGCCGGCGGCCATGACCATCACGAACCAGCACGGCGATGAGATCGATCGTCTCGGCAATGAGCGCGCGCGGCACCGTCACCACCGCTTCTTGGATCAGTTGCTCCAGTCGCCTGAGCGCGCCGATCGCGCTTCCCGCGTGAAGCGTGCCAACCCCGCCGGGGTGGCCGGTCCCCCATGCTTTGAGCAGGTCGAGCGCTTCGGCCCCCCGCACCTCGCCGATCGGGATGCGGTCGGGCCGCAGGCGCAGGCTGGATCGAACGAGATCGGAAAGGGAGGCGACGCCATCCTTGGTGCGCATCGCGACGAGATTGGGCGCGGCGCATTGCAACTCGCGCGTGTCCTCGATCAGCACCACCCGATCCGATGATTTGGCAATTTCGGCGAGGAGCGCATTGGCAAGCGTGGTCTTGCCGGTGCCGGTGCCGCCGGCGACGATGATGTTGGCATGGGAATCGACGCCAGCGCGCAGCGCCGCAGCCTCAGCTGAGGACATGATGCTTTGGCGGGCGTAGTCATCGAGGGTGAAGACCGCGACAGCCGGTTTGCGGATCGCGAAGGTTGGGGCGATGACGACGGGTGGCAAGAGTCCCTCGAACCGCTCGCCGGTCTCGGGGAGTTCAGCAGACACACGAGGCGAGCGACCATGGACCTCGGCGCCGACGTGATGTGCCACGAGGCGGATGATCCGTTCGCCTTCGTCTCTCGTCAGCCGTTCGCCGGTATCGGCGATGCCTTCACCCAGCCGATCCACCCATAGCCGGCCATCGGGATTGAGCATGATTTCGATGACTGCGGCGTCTTCGAGCCAGGCACCGATCCACATCCCCATTGCGGTACGCAACATCCGCGCGCTCCGCACAATGGCTTCCGATCGTGTCGCTGCCGACGCCATATTTGTCCCCGCTTGCGGTGTCGAAGCAAAGCCTCCGGCACGTCGGGGATGATTAAGAGGCGCAGAAAATCACGTTGTTCAACACCGATTTGCGATGATCGCACCCTGTCGCAGAAATACAGGGAGTAGCGTAGGCGGCGCCGTTCAACGATGACGCGAAGCTCCGATCACGACTTCGAGTCCGATTCATGATCAGCGTTTTTGCTTGAGTGTGGATTTAAAGTGATTTGAGGCCGGAAGTGGCGACGAAGCCGTGACGCTCGGCGGCGTAGCATTTGGTGTACTGGCAGAATGCACAATTGGCGAATTTTTGACCTTGGGAGCCGTTCGGGCCTCGGAGATCGGGCGACGGGCTGTTTCCGACTTTTGGCCCCACCTCGGGCCCAATCATTGGCCCGTTTGAGCGACTTCTCCATCGCCTAGGAGATCGCCCCTTACGACTTGCCCGTAATAGTCGTTCTTGGCGTGGAATTGCTTGCGTGCTTCGGCCAGAGTGCCCGTCTGTCGAGGATCGCGCGGGCGATCATGGCTGTCGACAAATGCGGCAACGTCCCAAGCCTGCTGTGGCGTCAGCGTATAGCCCTGGCCGTAGGGCATGTTGGCCTCGACGAAGCTTGCAGCCGTTGCCACATTCGTCATTCCGGCGCCCCAATTATACGAATGCCGACCCCATAGAGGCGGATAAGCGTAGCTGCCATCGGCATTAGTCTGGCCTTGCCCTCTCGTGCCGTGGCAAGCCGCGCAGTGACTTGCGAAAACCTGCGCGCCGCGCGCGCGATCGTAGCCGAGAGGTGTGGTCGCGAGCTTGATGTAACCGGCGCCCTGCAGCGTCTTGCCCGTCGGCGCGCCGGTCGCCAGCCACGCGAAATACATCTCCAAATCCCGATAAATATCGTCACCGCGTGGCGGCGGCCCGCCTGACGGCGATGCGGGCGCATTCATCGAATAGTTGAAGCAGTCACGGATGCGGTCTTCCATCGTGTTGATTTGATGATTTTTCGCGCGGTAGGCGGGATAGCGTACCCACGCCGCCCACATCGGCGCAGCGTTCGCCTGTCGGCCATTATCCAGGTGGCAGCTGGCACATGCGAGGCCGTTACCGACATAATTGCCGGCATGAGCGCGGGTCGCCATGAAGATTTGGGCGCCGCGCCGGATCGCATCACCACCGGGGCCGATCGGGATGGTGGATTCGGACGGCGGTGCGAAGAAGTCGCTAGCCGTCTCATCTACGGCCTCCGTCTGCTCGCGGGGGTAAGTGAAGCCTGCATCGAAAGCGAGGGCGCCGATCAGTAGCAACACGATAAGCGCGCCAAGCGCGGCCACCAGCATTTGGCGGGGCCCAAGCGTCCAACGGATCTTCGCTAGGTCGGACCGGTCAATAACACCCCGCAAGCCTTTCGACTGTGCACCCCCATGATCTTCCTGTGAATCATTGAGGGATGTTGACGAAGGCATAGCCGTGCTCCTGCGCGCGGTCGACCGCGACAATGCCGGCCGGCACGATTACCGCTCCAGGGATCAGGTTCGCCTTGAGTTCGTCCTCGACCTTTTTGACGGAGGTGCCACTTACCTTGGCAATCTGTGCGGCAATCCCCCGCGTCGCGACGCCGCATACGGCGAAGGTGACGCCTTTTGCAGCCAACGAGGCCAAAGTCACCGGCGCTTCGTCGTCGCCTTTGCTTTTCGGTGCCTCCCCGTCGCCTGCTGCTGCGGGCGTAAGAAGCGGATTACCCTTGACGGCCCGGATCGCGCGCTCGCCTTCGAGCTTCAGCTTGTCGGCCAACGCCGCGCCATGCTTGGCCCACACAACATCATTATAGCCAAACGGCGTGGACATATGCCGAAGCACGATAATCACGCCCAGCGATTGCGAATCGAGTCCGTAGCCGCTCTTGTTTGCGGCGTAATAGGTGTCCACGTAGAACATGGCGGATTCCGCAGCGGTTGCCGCGGTGGTGTCGAACATCAGGCGATGGCGGGTGCCGGGCTTGTCCATCCAAGAATCTTGCGCCTCCGCGGCGGGTTGCCAGATCCGGTGCGTGTCGGCGGCCCGTGCGCGCATCGGCAGGCTCAGCGCACCCGCTCCCGCCAGCAGAGCACTGCCGCCAATGATCGCACGCCGATCTGCCAACCGATCCGTCATCCGATTATCCCCAGGTCGAAGCCGCCGGCCAGCATTGAACCGCGGCCGCAGATCACGCTCGTCCGAAAGTTGATGAGATGCAACAGTTTGTGTGCCGGTCTCCATCGCGCGAGCCACGGACGAACCAAACCGGCCGCCACCCCGAGCGCGCTCGCGCGCGCCGGACAGATGCCGACCATCCAGCCGAGCCGCTTCCACAGGGTCTCGAGAACAACGACCAATTGGCGCCGAACTGATAGGACACAATGGTACCCGTCCAGGATTTCGTCGAAATTGCGCCTGGCGCTCATCGGGTAGGTTATCCTCAGCCGGATGTTGCTCGGGTCGATGATGAACGCCGACCGCACCGCTTACGTCTCGCTCTGATCGAGATGGATCCTGTCTACATCCTGGCGATCTTGAGGTCGGCATCGGCACGATCGGGAATTTAAGATCGGTGTGCTGCGTGTCGTTTGACGTCGACGATCCACTTGCGGTGCTCGTCGACGGTAATCGGTCGGCTTGACGTTGCGCGTCGCGAACTGATTGGCAAGTTGCGCGGTGCTGCCCGCCTCGATGGCGCAGACGGGCGCGAAATCGGGGGCGGTATCGTCAATGTGCCGGGTGACGATTATCCTTTTGCCCTTGGAATCAAAATGGGGTTGCAAGCTCACAGGGTCGCCGCACTCTTCCACAGCATGTACGCTGCCACGACAAAGATCAGCCCTGAAAATACGGTGGTCAATGCGCCACTTCCCGACAGTCGTTTGGCAAGCGTCGTACCGAGAAAACCACCGAGGATACCGCCGCTGATGAAAATGGCGGCGAGCGGCCAATCGACTAGGCCGGAAAAGGCGTAATTGGCCGCGGTGGTCAGCCCGAACGCCGTCACTGCGACAAGGCTGGTGCCAACCGCGTTGATTATGGGCATGTCGGTGGAGAGCCTGAGGCCCGGCACGATCAGAAACCCGCCGCCGATACCGAAGAATCCTGAAAAGACTCCTGTGCCAAGACCGTAACTCAGCACCTTGGGCGCGTTCTCGCGGTTGCATTGTGCCCCCGGCGTACCGCCCGCCTTGCGTCCGCGCAGCATCAACATGCCGACTGCAACCATCAGCAGCGCGAACAGGAACAGCAGTTTCTGCCCGTCGAACGCCTTACCGACTGTCGAGCCGATCAAGGCGCCGACGATGCCGGCGGCAGCATACATTCCCCCGCAGCGCCACTTGACGGTATGTTCGCGGGCGTGGCTGACGAGCCCCGTCGCGGCATTGGCGGCGACCGCAAGGGCGCTGGTGCCGATCGCGATGTGCGGGCTCGGCACGCCAACCAGATAGACCATCAGCGGCACCGCGAGCATCGATCCTCCGCCGCCGACCAGCCCCAGCGAGAAACCGACGAGCGCGCCCGATAGCGCGCCAAGCACATATTGGATCGTATCGAGCATCAGCGGCTTTCAGCGAGGGCGGATCAGGCGGCGCGGTGGTGCGGACGTGCGAGCCATTCGCGACCCTTGAGCATGCCGTTCCAGTAGATTTTCGGCAGGCCTTCGGATTTGAGCAGCCAGCTGAGTTTCTGCGGCTTGGTGCCGTCGATCAGCCATCTGGGGAAACTCGGCAGCAGCTTCCCTCCATAGCCGAACTCCGCCAGCACGATCTTGCCGCGCTCGACTGTCAGCGGGCATGAACCATAGCCGTCGTAGATCGCTTCCGGTGCCTTGCCGGCGCGATCCGCAAGCAAATTCTCGGCGACGATCGGCGCCTGCTTGCGCGCGGCGGCCATTGTCTTGGCGTTGGGCGTCGAGCCGCTGTCGCCCAATCCGAAGACATTGGCGTAGCGCACATGCTGCATCGTTTCCTGATCGACGTCGGTATAGCCCGACTCGTTGGCGAGCGGGCTCTTGGCGAGGAAGGCCGGTGCCTTTTGCGGCGGCGTGACGTGGAGCATGTCAAAGCTCCTGGTCACCTCGCCCGATTTCTCCCTGAAGATCGCCTGATTCGCCGGGCCGTCGACAGCGATCAAAGTCGATTCGAATTCGAGGTCGATGCCATAGCGTTCGACATAGTCCATCAGCGCCGGGACATATTCCTTCACTCCGAACAACACGCCGCCAGCATTATGGAAAGCCACGTCGATATCGCCGAGTACGTCCGTGCGTCGCCAATGATCGCACGACAGGTACATCGCCTTTTGTGGTGCCCCGGCGCATTTGATCGGCATCGGCGGCTGGGTGAACAGCGCTGTGCCATGCTGGAGCTTCTTGACCAGCTCCCAAGTATAAGGCGCGGTATCGAAATCGTAATTGGAGGTAACGCCGTTCTTGCCCAGCGTCTCGGGCAGCCCCTTCACGCCAGCCCAGTCGAGCGCGATGCCCGGTGCGACGACGAGATAGTCATAGCCGATTGTGCTGCCGTCCTCGAGTGTGACCCTGTTCTGGTCAGGCTCGAACGTGGCTACCGCGGCGCGAATCCAGCGGACGCGATGCGGCATGACACTTTTCTCCGTGCGGCACGTGACCTTTTTGTCGAACACGCCACCGCCGACCATCGTCCAGCCCGGCTGGTAATAATGCACCTCGCGAGGTTCGATGACGACGATCTCGAGGCTCTTGTCTCGCGCGAGCAGCGACGCGGCAGTGGCGAGCCCGGCCGAGCCACCGCCGACGATCACAATCTCGGCACGGTCAGCGCGCGGCGCGATCCCGCTCGACGGCGCAGCAACGAGCTTCGGGTGCAGCGCAGCGAGGTCGTAGCCCGCGTCGGCCGTGGCTTTCAGGATTGCATCGGCGGGCTGTTTGCCCACTTGCGAAAGCGCCCACAGAGTCGCCGAGCGTGTGCCGGTGCGACAGAAGGCGAGCACGGGGCCGTCGGCCTCATCGATTGCCCGAGCGAAGGCGGCAACATCGCTGTCGCCAATCGAGCCGCCGACTACGGGGATGTGACGATAGGTGAGGCCGGCGGCATCCGCGCGCGCGGCCATCTCGGCGGAGGTGGGCTGAGCGGCCTCCTCACCATCAGGGCGATTGTTGACGATCATGCGGAAGCCCTTGGCCACCACAGCGTCAATATCCTTGGGCGAAAGCTGCGGCGAGACCGACAGTCGGTCGGTAATCTGCTTGTGAGCCATGATCTTTCTCCTGTCTTTACGCGATGGGGGTCGTCGTGCGGGCGAGAGGTGATCGACCAGACGGTGCGGCGCGAAGCCCGCCAGCATGGCGGCGACCAAAGTGCCAGCCTGCAATGGCATCAGCGCGAGATCGACGATGGCGGGACCAGGGCGTAAATCGCCGGCACACGCACCGATCGCTATGCCGAGCTACAGACCAATCACGAACCTCCGCGGTCGGCCACAGCGATCTGCTGCTCGTCAACCCAGTGGCGCGCGCCGCAGACCCGCCGCCCCCAAGCCTGAGCAGCATCACCGCTGTGGCACGCCCGTTTATCAATACGGCGAGGAGCAGGACGCGCGCTCGATCCATCACAACACGTCGATCGGCAATTTGAGGTAGCGCGTTCCGTTCTCCTCGGGTTCAGGCAGTCGTCCGCCGCGCATGTTGACCTGTACCGACGGCAAGATCAGCTTGGGCATCGACAGCGTCGCATCGCGCTCGGCCCGCATCTTGACGAAGGCCTCCTCGTCGACGCCGTCATGAACGTGCACATTGCCTGCGCGCTCGGCGCCGATCGTCGTCTCCCAGACGTAGGAATCGCGCCCCGGCGCCTTGTAGTCGTGGCATAGGAGTACACGCGTCTCAGCGGGCAGCGATAAGAGTCGGCGGATCGACCGATAGAGTTGCCGGGCATCACCTCCGGGAAAGTCAGCGCGCGCCGTTCCGTAATCTGGCATGAACAACGTATCGCCGGTGAACACCGCGTCGCCCACGACATAGGCCATATCGGCTGGCGTATGACCTGGGACGTGAAGAGCCACTACGTCAATTTCGCCAATCTTGAATGTGTCCCCGTCTGCCGTGAGCAGATCGAACTGCGATCCGTCGCGCTCGAAGTCGGCGCCTTCGTTGAAGATCTTGCCGAATACATTCTGCACGGTGACGATATCGCGCCCGATCACGAGTTTGCCGCCGAGCTGCTGCTGCAGCCACGCCGCCGCCGACAGATGATCCGCATGGACGTGCGTCTCGATCAGCCAATCGATGGTCAACCCCTGGGCGGTGACATAGTCGATGATCTGCTGCGCAGAACTATGCGAGGTGCGTCCTGCGGCGGCATCGAAATCGAGCACAGAATCCACGATCGCAGCGCGTTTGGTCGTAAGATCATAGACGACGTAGCTGGCAGTAAACGTGGGCTCGTCGAAGAATGCTTTGACTAACGGTCGAGGACCATCGCTGCGCGCGGCGTCGATGACGGCGCGAGCATGATCGCGGGCAAGATCGGCGGGCGCGAAAGTGGTCATTCCATCACTTTAACATTTACGGAAAACGTATAATTATGTAATCAATTTGCGTCAACCTGCCTGGTTCGATTAGTCCGGCTCGAACGATGGAAAGTCCGCGACCGATGGTTTTGCCGCCCGATATGCCTGCCTGCGCCCCACTCCGTTTGGGCGAGGCGGTCGCCAATTTCACGGCGCGCAGCACGCTCGGACCGGTGTCGCTTGCCGACATGCGGGGGCGCTGGCTGGTGTTATTCTCGCATCCCGGCGACTTCACCCCGGTCTGCACCAGCGAGTTCGTCGCGATCGCTCGCGCCAGACCGTGCTTCGAGGCGCTCGATTGCCGCCTGATGGCGCTGTCCGTCGATAGCCTATTCTCCCACCTCGCGTGGATTAGGCTAATCCACGACCGGTTCGGAGTTGATATCGATTTCCCCGTCGTCGAAGATCCGACTCTGGCGATCGCGCGCGCCTACGGCATGGTCGGTCCTGATGCCGAGGACGCATCGAGCGTCCGCGCGACGCTTTTCATCGATCCCGACGGGGTGCTGCGTGCGAGTACCTGCTATCCCGCCACGGTCGGCCGTTCGGTCAACGAGATGCTGCGTACTGTCGCGGCGCTTCGGCGCGTCCACGACGGCCGTGCGCTCGCCCCGGTCGATTGGCATCCCGGCGACGATCTGCTTGTCGTGCCGAGCCAGTCGCTAGACGCCGTGCTGTCGGCTGATACGGCAAGCGGCTGGTTTTACACGATGATGCCCGATCGAGGCGAGGCATGACCGCGCTTCCCCATCTCGATGACACGGCCGAACTGCTGCGTGTGCTCGGCCACGGCTTGCGGCTGCGACTCCTCGCCGCGCTGATCGAAGGCGAACGTGCGGTCGGCGATCTGGAAATCACCACCGGCACCGGCCAGCCGACGCTGTCACAACAGCTCAGCCTGCTCCGCAAGGCCGGTCTGGTGCAGACCCGTCGCGAGGCGAAGCAGGTATTCTACCGGCTCGACCGCAACCGCATCGGCGAGGTCAGCGCGCTGATCAACCAGCTCGCCGGTACTACCGCCGTCGCGCGCGACGAGGACGCGCGCCAACGACTGCAGCGCGGCGGCAGCGTCGCAATGTTCGCGCGTATAGGGTGAACGGGCATATCAGCTTCCGGCGAATAGCATTCTAAGGGGCCGCCTGTCGGTTACCGTGAAGAATTTTGGGCGGCAGTGAGCGTACAAGAGTCCCCGAAGCACGAACCCGCGGCCCCCCGGCGCTAGTCTTTGGGAATTTCGATTTTCCGGAGGGTCTGCGCGGCGATGAGGAGGACTAGCCGTCAAAATTGAATGTTGCTCCTTCCCTGCCGATGCTTCGCTCGAGCAGGAGACGTGTCAAAAGTCCGATCCGTGGCGTGACCGACGAGACGAGCAGAGATTCTTCATTCGCGCGCGCCCCTTTGGCTGCCCAATTGATGAAGAGCGTGACGCCGATAACCTCGAAACAGCGTGCGTGAAGCGGTTGCGGTGCTCTTCCATCCCAAACACCAACCTCCTTCACCGCACACATCGATGTACTGGATATTTCGAGGGCTTAGAAGGGCGACCGAGAATCGCCATTATCATTTCAGTATGATCTTGGAGCGCGCCTGATTTCGGCAAATACGCCGACGGCTTCCGAGCAGCGCATACCGGCCCACTCCTCCAGCGCCCTCTCGCGTTGCGTTTTGCGCAACACGGCCAACATCATTTCGAGTCTACACGCTGCGCGTTTGCAATGAAACATTCGGGCTGATTTCGACGACGTAAGATAATGGTCGCGCAACATGGGATCCGGCATGAATCTGACAAACTTCACCCGTCGGCGCTACACGATCGGTGCAACGCCCCTGGAGAAAATGGACAACCTGAGTCGACATCTCGGCGGACCCGGCATCTACTTCAAGCGCGACGACCTCCTCGGCCTGACGAGCGGCGGCAACAAGACCCGAAAGCTCGAATTCCTGGTTGCCGAGGCGCTGGCGCAAGGCGCCGATACGCTGATCACCGTCGGGGCGGTGCAATCGAACCATTGTCGTCTCACCCTGTCGGCTGCGATCAAGGAGGGCCTGAAATGCCGACTCGTTCTGGAAGAACGGGTGGCGGGCAGTTACGACGAGAACGCATCCGGCAACAACTTCCTCTTCCGGCTGCTCGGCGTCGAAGCGGTCAAGGTCGTGCCGGCCGGAACCGATCTCGGCGCGGCGATGGCCGAGATCGCCGCCGAGCTCGAATCCGAGGGGCGAAAGGGCTATATTATCCCCGGCGGCGGTTCGACGCCGCTCGGCGCTCTCGGCTATGTGGCATGCGCCGAGGAATTGATTGCGCAGGCATTCGATCAGGGACTCCGCGTCGATCAGATCGTCGTTGCGAGCGGCAGCGGCGGAACCCATGCCGGGCTTGCCGTAGGTCTGGCGAGCGCACATCGCGGGATCCCCATCACCGGCATCAATGTTCGCCGTTCGCGCGGCGAGCAGGAAGGCAACGTCCATGAACTGGCGTTGCGGACCGCCGAGCTGCTCGAGGTTCCAGGTCCGGCGCGCGATCAAATCGTGGCGTTGGACGAGTGGGTGGGCCCCGGCTATTCCCTTCCCACCGACGACATGGTCGATGCCGTGCAGCTGCTCGCCAGGCTCGAAGGGGTGCTGCTCGACCCGGTCTACACCGGAAAGGCCGCGGCCGGTCTCATCGATCTCGTGCGGCGCGGTGCCTTCCGGCCCGATGAAAACGTCGTCTTCGTCCACACGGGCGGCGCGCCCGCGCTCTATGCCTACCAGAATACGCTCCTCGCCGGATGAAGACCGTCGGCGTCATCGGCGGAATGGGGCCGCTCGCGACGGTCGACTTTTTCGCGCGGTTGACGGCGGCGACACCGGCCAAGCGCGACCAGGATCATCTGCACGTTATCGTCAACAGCGACCCGAGGGCCCCAGACCGCAACGAGGCGATCGCTGGGAAAGGGCCCTCTCCCGGCCCCGTCATGGCAGCCATGGCCCGTGCATTGGAAAACGCGGGCGCCGATTTCCTGGTGATCGCATGCAATACCGCGCACGCCTATCTCGCCGACGTCAGGACAGCGACATCGCTGCCCGTCCTCGATATGGTCACCGCGACGGTGGCTGCCGTCAAGGCGCGGCATCCGGCGTGCGAGGCGGTCGGTTTGCTGGCCGTCGACGGATGTCTCGGCGCCAACCTGTACCAGCAGGCGCTGATCGACGCCGGTCTGCGCCACATCGTACTCGATGCCGACAGGCAAGCCACCTTCATGTCGCTCATCTACGGCGTCAAATCGGGCACCGATCTATCGGAAGCCGGCGACGCGCTTCTCGAATTGATCGATTATCTCGGAAAATCGGGTGCGGATGTGATCGTCGCCGCCTGCACCGAAATTCCGATCATCTTGAGCGAAGTGAATCGCCCAAATATTC
>DATMTK010000256.1:0-3081 GCA_035564755.1 Devosia sp.
CAGGCGATGTACGGTCGAGCATCCGTTCGGAACCATCAAACGAATGTCTGGTGGAGGTAGGTTCCTCACCAGAGGGTTGCGGAGAGTGAAGGCGGAAGCGGCGCTGTCGGTGCTGGCCTTCAACATGATCCGCGTAGTGAACACTCTCGGAACCGGAGCATTGGTCCGGCCGAGCTGAACGGAGTCGTGCCGCTTCGAGACTGAAGGGCCTGGCTCGCGGCATCGCCGTCGTGGCGAGTTTCTGCACAGCCTGGGGGGGCTGAGCCCCCTGCAGATGGGGTCGCCGGGGACCGCAAGGGCTCCCGCTCAGGGGAAGGCTTTTCCCTCCCGGTCGCAACCAAGGCTTATACACCTATCGTTTGGCCGACTCGCTCAAGGGGGTTAGGATGTCGCATGGCCAACGAGCTCGACGGCATCAGAGCGCAAACGACGTGTCCGGTCTGCGATCGGGAACTGAACGTGCCCTATCGGACGTTGCGTCTCAAACGCACCATCGAGTGCCCGGGCTGTGGTGAAACCATCCGGCTGATTGACGATACGCCCATCGGCACGGTCCAGCGTCTGATCGACGAACTTGGCGAAGACCGGGACGAGATTTAGCGACTTTGATAATCTGCCCATGACGCCGGCAGGACAAGTCGCGTGGGGTACTCGCGAAACGACATCAAAGCGACGGTTGTCGTGGCGCGCGAGAGGAGCACTGTCCGTCACCTACCCCCCTTGACACCCAGCTTCTCGCGACGCTCTCAGCGACGATGATTCCATATTCGTGGAAATATAGTATTGACGCGCATTTATATGACCATTATTTCCACATTCATCGAAATGATGGAGATCATCGATGTCCTGGAGCATCGCCCGGTTCGTCGAACGGCTGCTGCTAGCGAGCGAAGAGCCGCCCGCGCCTTGCGACCATCCCGATAGGACGGCCTTCCCGTCGGGAAAGAACGGTCGCAATACCCGCCTCTTGGGGCAGTTCCGTTGATGGAGGCCGCAGCGGCGATCGGGGCGTTGGGCGCGCTCGCGCAGGAGCATCGGCTGGCCGTGTTCCGTTTGCTGGTACAGGCCGGCGAGGACGGCATGCCGGCGGGGGCGATCGCGGACGCCCTGGGCATCCCCAACTCGTCGCTTTCGTTTCATCTCGCCCAGCTTTCCCGGGCGGGGCTGATCAGTCAGGAACGGCGGAGCAGGTCCCTCATCTATACCGCCGATTATGCCGCGATGAACGCGCTGCTCGGCTATCTCACCGAAAATTGCTGCGCCGGCGCGACCTGCGCCCCGGACGCGATCTGCGGTTCGCAAGACAAGCCCGTTCTGGAAAGGAAATCAGCATGAAGCGTCTGCACGTCCATGTCGGGGTCAACGATCTCGACCAGTCGGTCGGCTTCTATTCGACGCTGTTCGGCGCGGAGCCGGCCGTCGTGAAGCCGGACTATGCCAAATGGATGCTCGAGGATCCGAGGGTCAACTTCGCCATCTCGGTCGGGCAGCACGCGACCAAAGGCATCGAACACCTCGGCATCCAGGTGGAGAACCAGGACGAACTGGCCGAAGTCTATGGCCGGCTCAAGGCTGCCGACCGGCCGGTGCTCGAGGAAGGCGCGACGACCTGCTGCTACGCTAAATCCGAAAAGAGCTGGATCGCCGATCCGCAAGGCGTCGTCTGGGAAACCTTCTTCACCAGCGGCGAAGCGACCGTCTATGGCGACAGCCCCGCCCTGTCGGCGATTTCGGACAATGCCGGCGAGACGACTTGCTGCGCGCCGACGATGCCGGCCCAGAACGCCGGATGCTGCGGGTGAACGTCACCATCTATCACAATCCGGCCTGCGGGACGTCGCGCAACACGCTCGGCCTGATCCGCAATGCGGGTATCGAGCCGACCGTCATCGAATATCTGAAGACGCCGCCGACACGCGCCGAGTTGGTGTCGCTGATCGCGCAAATGGGAATCCGCCCGCGCGACCTGCTGCGCCAGAAGGGCACTCCTTATGGCGAGCTGGAGTTGGGTGACCCAAATCTTGCCGACGACCAACTCATCGACGCGATGATCGAGTACCCGATCCTGATCAACCGGCCCGTGGTGGTGACGCCGCTTGGCGTGAAGCTGTGTCGCCCGTCCGAGGACGTACTCGATATCCTGCACCGACCGCAGTGCTCCGCCTTCCACAAGGAAGACGGCGAGCTGGTTATCGACGAAGCCGGGAACCGCGTCACCGGGAAAGAGAGCTAAGCTGTGGCGACCACAATTATCGCTTCCGAGCGTCCGGCGATATCGACCTTCGAACGCTATCTGTCGGTGTGGGTAGCGCTGTGCATCGTCGCCGGGATAGCCTTGGGCGCTGCAATACCGGGCGCGTTTGCAGCGATCGCCGCGGCGGAGGTTGCGCATGTGAACCTGCCGGTTGCGCTGCTCATCTGGCTGATGATCATTCCGATGCTGCTGAAAATCGATTTCGGCGCGCTCGGCCAGGTTCGGCAGCCTCTGAGGGGCGTTGGCGTGACGCTCTTCATCAACTGGGCGGTCAAGCCGTTCTCGATGGCGTTGCTCGGCACCGTCTTCATCGGCTGGCTGTTCCGGCCGCTGCTCCCGGCCGGTCAGATCGACAGCTACATTGCCGGCCTGATCCTGCTCGCCGCCGCGCCCTGCACCGCGATGGTGTTCGTCTGGTCGAACCTGTGCGAGGGGGAGCCGCACTACACGCTCAGCCAGGTCGCGCTCAACGATGTCATCATGGTGTTCGCGTTCGCGCCTCTGGTGGGGCTGCTGCTCGGCGTCGCCTCGATTACCGTGCCATGGAATACGCTCATGCTGTCGGTGCTGCTCTATATCGTCGTGCCGGTTCTCATCGCGCAGACGGTGCGCCATACGCAGCTTCGCAGCGGTGGACAGCCGGCGCTCGATCGGCTCCTCAAGGCGCTCGGGCCGGTGTCGCTGGTGGCCCTGCTGGCCACCTTGGTCCTGCTGTTCGGGTTTCAGGGCGAGGCCATTTTGGGGCAGCCGCTGATCATCCTGCTCCTCGCCGTCCCGATCCTGATTCAGGTCTATTTCAATGCCGGCCTGGCCTATTGGCTGAGCCG
>DATMTK010000257.1:0-1888 GCA_035564755.1 Devosia sp.
GAAGATCCCCGCCTCGCCGATGATGACCTTCGACAATGTGTCGACGGGCTATGGCGACCACGTCGTGCTGCGGCACATCAGCAACCGCATCGACCCCGACGACCGCATCGCGCTGGTCGGCGTCAACGGCAACGGCAAGTCGACCTTCGCCAAGCTCCTTGCCGGCGATTTGAAGCCGATGGGCGGCGAGATGCGCAAGGGCAAAGGGCTTGAGATCGCCTATTTCGCCCAGCACCAGATGGACAAGCTCAAGCCCGAGCAGACGCCGCTCGAGCACGTCATCCCGCTGATGCCGCAGGACAGCGAAGCCCGGCGCCGCAGCCGCATCGCGCAGATGGGCCTCACCACCTCGCGCATGGAGACGCTGGTCAAGAACCTTTCGGGCGGCGAGCGCGCCCGCCTGCTGCTCGGCCTCATCACCTTTTCCGGCCCGGGCATGCTGATCCTCGACGAGCCGACCAACCACCTCGACATCGACAGCCGCGATGCGCTGGTCGAGGCGCTCAACGAATATACCGGTGCCGTGCTGATCATCAGCCACGACCGGCACCTGATCGAGGCCACGGTCGACAAGCTCTGGATCGCGCAGAACGGCACGATCGAGGAGTTCGACGAGGACCTCGACTCCTATCAGCGCATGCTGACTTCGGGGAAGGACAGGCTGCAGAAGAACGCCGCTCCGGTGCCGCCGGTGGCGATCGCCGTCGATCGCAAGGCCGCCCGGCAGGACGCCGCGGCGCGGCGGCTCGAGGTCGCCCCGCTGCGCAAGTCGATCAAGGAGGCAGAGCAGAAGCTGACGCGGCTGCGCACCGAGCTCGGCAAGGTCGAGGCGATCCTCGCCAACCCCAGGACCTACGACGGCGCGCCCGAGCGCATCGCCCTGCTCGGCAAGGACAAGGCGCGCTATACCGACGAGATCGCCCACATTGAGGAGCGCTGGCTCACGCTGAGCGCCGAGCTCGAGGAGGCGGAACGCGCATGACGGCAGCCGAGGTCATCGCCCTGCTCGGGCTCGAGCGACACCCCGAGGGTGGTTGGTACCGCCAGACCTTCGTCGACGCCAATCCCGGCGGCCGCGCGCACTCGACGCTGATCTACTACCTGCTCGAGGCCGGCGACCGCTCCGCGTGGCACCGGGTCGACAGTGCCGAAGTCTGGCATTGGTACGCCGGCGCGCCGCTGCAACTGCGCATCGCGGCCGGCGGACCGACGACCGACCTCACCCTCGGCAACGACCTCGCTGCCGGCCAGCGGCCGCAAGGCGTCGTGCCGCGCAGTGCCTGGCAATCGGCCCGCTCGCTGGGCGACTGGACCCTCGTCGGCTGCACCGTCGCCCCCGGCTTCGAGTTCGCGCATTTCGAGCTGGCGCCGGCGGGGTGGGAGCCGTAACCCCTACCCTCGCTTCACCCACCGCCCGGTCTCGTCCTGCTGCCAGTAGGTGAGGTCATTGCCCTCGCGCAGCGCCTTCCAGGCCTCGCGGGCTTCACCGACGGCGTCGGGATCGTGGCCCGAGAACAGATAGACGATCCGCTGGTAGCCCTCACCCGTCTGCGGCACGGCGCGGTCGACGAAGAAGCGCACCTGGGCGCTATTGGCGTTGCCCTCGTCGGTGGTGATCAGCACCGGCTGGTCCGGGTCGGTGGCGTCGCCGGCAATGCCGTGCGGCAGGAAGCTGTCGTCGCGGAAGCTCCAGAGCATCGCATCGAGCGCAGTGGCCCGCTCGCGGCTTGAGGTTTCCACCACCGCGCGCCAGCCGCGCTCGAGCGACTTCTCGAGCAGCAGCGGCAGCACCCGCTCGAGCGGCTGCGTTTCGAGATGGTAGAACAGGATTTCGCTCAGTGCATCACCTCGACGGTGAAGCCGCCCGGTGCCTTCACGTAGAAGGTAT
>DATMTK010000258.1:0-3064 GCA_035564755.1 Devosia sp.
ATCCCTTGCGCTTGCGCCGGATTTCCTCGCGGACATTGTGGCCCAGCGCCTCGGCGACCAACGCGCCCTGCTCCATCTGGTGCCGCTTCATCAGCCCGGTGGCCGGCGAGGCCGAGGCAGCACGGCCGGCATAGCGGGCGCGCTTCACTGGCGCCCTGGCATCGGCAAGCGCCTGCTCGATAAACGGCTCGACGAAGAACCAGCCGCCGTTGTTCTTCGGCTCCTCCTGCGCCCAGACCACATCCTCAAGGTTGGGCAGCTTCTTGAGGCGTGCGGTGAGCGGCTCGCCCGGGAAGGGATAGAGCTGCTCGACGCGGACGATCTGCGTTTCGGTATCGCCGGCTGCATCGCGTGCTTCGATCAGGTCGTAAGTAACCTTGCCCGAGCACAGCACCAGCCGCTTCGTCTCCTTGTCGGCCGGCGCGGAGGGATCGGACAGCAAGCGGCGGAAGTGACTGTCGCCGAGGAAATCCGTTGCCTTGGACACCGCCATCTTGTGCCGCAGCAGCGACTTGGGCGTCATCACGACCAGCGGCTTGCGGAAGCCGCGGTGCATCTGCCGGCGCAGCAGATGGAAGTAGTTTGCCGGTGTGGTGCAGTTGGCGACCTGCATATTGTCCTGCGCGCAGAGCTGCAGGTAGCGCTCGAGTCGCGCCGAGCTGTGCTCCGGTCCCTGCCCTTCGTAGCCGTGCGGCAGCAGCATGACGAGGCCGTTGGCGCGCAGCCACTTGGCTTCGCCGCTCGCGATGAACTGGTCGATCATGATCTGTGCGCCGTTGGCGAAATCGCCGAACTGCGCTTCCCACATCACCAGCGTCTTGGGGTCGGCGAGCGCATAGCCGTACTCGAAGCCGAGCACGCCATATTCGCTCAAGGGGCTGTCGAGCACCTCGAACCGGCCGTGCTCGACGGTCGAGAGCGGCACGTATTTGTGCTCGTCGGTCTGATCGACCCACACCGCATGGCGCTGCGAAAAGGTACCGCGGCCCGAATCCTGGCCCGACAGGCGAACGCCATAGCCCTCCGACAGCAGCGAGCCGAACGCCAGCGCCTCGCCGGTCGCCCAGTCGAAGCCTTCGCCCGATTTGAACATCTCGCGCTTGGCGTCAAGCACGCGGCCCAGCGTCTTATGCGGGTTTAGCCCCTCCGGCACGCTGGTCAGCGTGCGGCCGAGTGCGTCGAACAGCTTCTTCTCGATGCCGGTCTCGACATTGCGGCGCGCGGTTTCGGCGTCGGCCGGCGCGTGCAGCCCGGACCAGCGGCCGGAGAACCAGTCCGCCTTGTTGGGAAGATAGCTCTGCCCCGCCTCGAACTCACCATCGAGCAAGGTGGTGAACTGCTTGACGTGCTCATCGATCCACGCCTGATCGACCACGCCCTCGGCCTTGAGCCGCTCGCCATAGACCTCGGCGACGCCCGGGTGCTTGCGGATCTTCTGATACATCAGCGGTTGGGTGAAGCTCGGCTCGTCGCCCTCGTTATGGCCGAAGCGGCGATAACACCACATGTCGATGACGATGTCGCGGTGGAAGTGCTGGCGGAACTCGATCGCCATCTTGCAGGCGAAGGTGACAGCCTCGGGATCGTCGCCGTTGACGTGGAAGATGGGCGCCTGAACGCCCTTCGCCACGTCGCTCGGATAGGGTGACGAGCGGGCAAATTGCGGGCTCGTCGTAAAACCGATCTGATTATTGATGACGAAGTGGATGCAGCCGCCGGTATTGTAGCCGCGAATGCCCGAGAAGCCGAGGCATTCCCACACGATTCCCTGCCCGGCAAACGCCGCGTCGCCGTGGATCAGCACCGGCAGCGAGCCGACATGCTGATCGAGATCGCCCGCGATCGTCTGGATCGCGCGGGTCTTGCCGAGGACGACCGGGTCTTCCGCTTCGAGGTGCGAGGGGTTGGCGACCAGCGACATATGGACGCTGATCCCGTCGAACTCGCGGTCGGTCGAGGTGCCGAGGTGATACTTCACGTCGCCCGAGCCGCCGACGTCCTCGGGGTTCGACGAGCCGCCCGAAAATTCGTGGAAGATCGCGCGGAACGGCTTGCCCATCACATTGGCGAGCACGTTGAGGCGCCCGCGGTGCGCCATGCCGAACACGATCTCGCGCACGCCCATCGCGCCGCCATATTTGATGACGCTTTCGAGCGCGGGGATCATGCTCTCGCCGCCATCGAGGCCGAAGCGCTTGGTGCCGACGTACTTCTTGCCGAGGAATTTCTCGTACTGCTCGGCCTCGATCACCTTGTTGAGGATCGCCTGCTTGCCCTCGGGGGTGAACTCGATCGCCTTGTCCTTGCCCTCCATCCGCTCCTGGAGGAAGCGGCGTTCCTCTACATCGGCGATATGCATATATTCGAGGCCGACATTGCCGCAGTAATTGGCGCGTAGCGTGTCGACGATCTCGCGCAACGTCGCATATTCGAAGCCGAGGCAGCCGCCGAGGTAGATCTTCTTGTCGAGCTCGGCGTCGCTGAAGCCGTGATATTCGGTGGTGAGGTCAGCGGGCATCTCGTGCCGCGACAGGCCGAGCGGATCGAGATTGGCCGCAAGGTGCCCGCGCACACGATAGGTGCGGATCAGCATCATCGCGCGGATCGAGGCGTCGCACGCCTCGCGGATTGCGTCCTCGGACACCGGCGCGGCCGCGGCAGCCGGCTTGCCGCCCTTGGCGGGCTTCGGCGCCGGCTCCATCTGGGTCGGATCGAGCGCCGCCGTCAGGTCGTCGGTGGTGGCGAGCGGCCAGTTCGCCTGCCGCCAACTCGGCCCGGTGACGGTCGATTCGAGCCCCTCGAACCAGCCGCGCCAGCCCGGCTCGACGCTGGCGGGGTCGCTCTTGAAACGCTTGTAGAGCGTCTCGACGAACGCGGGGCTCACGCCGCCCGCGATGTCGCTGAAATCCTGGCCTTCGTAACCCATCTTCCGGCACCTCTTTCCCTCTCCCGTCGGGAGAGGGTTGCGCAGACTTAGGTCCGGCACAGCCGGGCCTTAGTCGGAGCTGGGTGAGGGGATCACCCTATCGATCGGTTATCCCCTCATCCAACTTCGGCTAGGCAG
>DATMTK010000259.1:0-16091 GCA_035564755.1 Devosia sp.
CTCGGCTCCAGCATTGGCCCACCACGGGACGACTCCCGTGATCCCCGACTCCCCCCGCAGACCGTTCGTCGCGACCTCGCAGATGCGAGGGGATGGGGTGAATATACGGCCGCTGGAAACACCGGGCATAAGTTTTTTGAAATCGGGCCCAGAGCCGCAGCAGCGCTGGGGGTTGCGAAGATGAACGCGTGTCGGTTGAGGATGGCGCGAAAGCCCGCCGACTGCAAAGCTGGTGCAACCTGAGCGAACGCGCAAGAGCAGAAAATTCCCGCGGCGAGTATCACGCCTGCGGCGCGGGCTCGCGGCGGCGGAGTGGAATGACGTTGTCGCCGAAGCTCGACCAGTCGCGACGTCTGAGGCTGGCCCGCCGTTCGGCCTTGATCACTTGCTGCGGCTTCTTCTTGGCGAGCCGTGCCAGCACGCGCTCCACCAGGTATTTCGGCGACATCGGCTTCATGATGATCTCATCGATCCCGGCATGGATCGAGGCCATCTTGGTTTCCGGCGTCAGCGCGCTGGCGAGCGCGATGATCTGGATATCGCGCGAGGCGATGGCGCGATCGTGCCGGAGGTCTTCGGCCAGCTTGTCGGCGCGCGACGGAATGCTGTCGAAGTCGGCGACCACGAGATCGGCCGGCGCAAGGTGCAGATAGGTCTGCAACGCGACCTGCGTATCGAACGGCCGGACACGCAGTGACGACGCACCGGCGAGCGTCATCGACAGGATCGACGACAGCGCCGGATTGGCGACGAGCACAGCGACGGTCTTGATCGGTTCGCCCATGGTTAAGCAAACCTTAACACGCCCCGTCGCCCGCCAGAAGCGGTCCCAGCGCAACACGCGCAAAAAAGCCCGCGGGACAACTGTCCGGCGGGCTCTTGAACTGTGAGGGACTCGCTCGAGCCCTACTGCGCTTCCTCGAGCAGGAAGGCGACGTGGTCCCAGTTCACCAAATTGTCGAACCAGGCCTCCAGGTACTTCGGACGCGCGTTGCGGTAGTCGATGTAGTAGCTGTGCTCCCACACGTCGACGCCCAGCAGCGGATGCGCATTGCCGTGCACCAGCGGGTTCTCGCCGTTCGGCGTCTTGCTGACCTCGAGCTTGCCGTTCTTGAGGCTGAGCCAGGCCCAGCCCGACCCGAACTGGGTGGTACCGGCGTTGATGAAATCGGCGCGGAACTTGTCGAAGCCGCCGAGATCCTTGTCGATCAGCTTTGCCAGCGCGCCGGGGACCTTGCTGGCTCCGCCGCCGCCATTGGGCTTCATCCAGTTCCAGAAGTGCACGTGGTTGTAGTGCTGGCCCAGATTGTTGAAGAGACCCGGCTCCTTGCCGAAGGTCTCCTTGACCTGGTCCTCGAGCTCGAGGACTTCGAGCCCTTTGCCTTCCATCAGCTTGTTGGCGTTGGTGACATAGGCCTGATGGTGCTTGTCGTGGTGAAACTCCAGCGTTTCCTTGGACATATAAGGGCCAAGGGCGTCGTAGGCATAAGGCAGTGGGGGAAGGGTAAGGGCCATGAGGATCGCTCCAATTTATGGATTCTTGGACCGGAAGGATCGGTCGTCGCCGATGGATATAGGCCTTTTGCGACAGTGAGCCAACGCCGGGATTGGACGATTATGCCAATCCCATGCAGTTGAGCGCAAAGGCGTAGCTCAGCGCCGTCTCCTTGAGCCGGTCGAAGCGGCCCGAAGCGCCGGCATGTCCTGCATCCATGTGAGTCTTGAGATAGAGCGGAGCGTCGCCCGTTTTGGTGGCCCTGAGCCGCGCCACCCATTTCGCCGGTTCCCAATAGGTCACGCGGGGGTCGGTCAGCCCGGCCAGGGCGAAGATCGGCGGATAGCCCTTGGCTTGGATCTGCTCATAGGGCGCGTAAGCGGCGATCCGTCGGAAATCCTCTTCCGACTCGAGCGGATTGCCCCACTCGGGCCATTCTGGCGGGGTGAGCGGGAGGGTGTCGTCGCTCATCGTGTTGAGCACGTCGACGAACGGCACCACCGCGAGAATGCCGGCCCAGAGGTCGGGCCGCATATTGGCGATGGCGCCCATCAGCATGCCGCCCGCCGAGCCGCCTTCGGCGACGATGCGGTGGGGCGCGGCATAGCCCTCCGCGACCAGCGTTTCGGCGGCAGCGATGAAGTCGGTGAAGCTGTTGGTCTTGTGCTCGCGCCGCCCGAGCCGGTACCAGCGATAGCCCTTGTCCATGCCGCCTCGGATATGCGCCGTGGCATAGACGACGCCGCGATCGCAGAGCGGCAGCGCCGAGACCGAGAACGAGGCCGGCAGCGAGATGCCGTACGCGCCGTAGCCATAGAGCAGCGCAGGGGCGGTGCCGTCGACGGGCGTGTCCTTGTGGTAGAGCAGGGTGATCGGCACCCGCTCGCCATCGCTCGCGGGAGCGAAGATGCGCCGGGTGACGTAGTCGGCCGGGTTGTGGCCGCTCGGCACCTGCTGCTCCTTGAGCAGCGTGCGCTCGCCGGTATCGAGATCGAGATCGTAGGTGCGCTGCGGCGTCGTGGGCGACGAGTAGGTGAAGCGCACGACATTGGTATCGAACTCGAAGCCCTCCGATATCCCGAGCGAATAGGCTTCCTCCTCGAACGCAACTGTCCACTCGCGGTGGTCGCGCAAATCGCGCACCACGATGCGCGGCAGGCCCTCGACGCGTTCGAGCCGCACCATGTGGCTGGAGAGGACGATCAGGTCGAGGATCAGCACGCCCGGCGTATGGGGCACGAGGTCGGTCCAATGCTCGGCATCGGGCATCTCGGCCGGGGCTGTGACGACCTTGAAGTCTTCCGCACCATCGGCGTTGGTGAGGATGTAGAGCACCCCGTTGCGCTCATCGAGGTCGTATTCGCGCTCGGCAACGCGCTTGGACACCAGCCGCGGCGACGCGCCATCCTTGTCGATGAGCCAGCACTCCGACGTCTGGTGGTCGTGCACGTCGATGACCATGAACTTGCGGCTCAGCGTTTCGCCGATGGAGACGAAGAAGCCCGGATCGGCCTCCTCGAACACGATCTCGTCCGCCTCCTGCGGCGTGCCGAGCTGATGCCGGCGGATGCGAAACGGGCGGTGGCTCTCGTCGAACTCGGTGTAATAGAGGCCGGTACCGTCGAGCGACCACACGCCGCCATCGGCGGTGTCGCGGATGACCTCGGTGCGGTCTTTTCCGGTCGCCAGATCGCGGATGTAGATGTCGTAGCATTCCGAGCCGGCCCGGTCTGCGGCCCAGGCGAGCATCGTGTGGTCGGGCGAGTGATCGGCGCCGCCGAAGCCGAAATAGCCGTCGCCGGCCTCGACGTTGCAGTCGAGCAGCACGGTCTCGGCGCCGCCGCGGCGCGGCGTGCGGACGACCAGCGGATATTGTGCGCCCTCGAGCATGCGCGAATTGTAAGCCCACGGGCCATCGGCGGAGGCCACGCCGCTGTCGTCTTCTTTGATGCGGCCACGGATCTCGCGATAGAGCTTTTCCGTCAGCTCGGCGTGCGGCGTTTCGAACGCCTCGGCGAAATAGGCGTTCTCGGCCTCGAGATAGGCGCGGATAGCGGCCGGCAACGTCTCCGGCGACTGCATCACCTCCTGCCAGTTTTCGGCGCGCAGCCAGGCGTAGGGGTCCTGGCGGGTGACGCCGAACTGGGTGACGGCATGCTGGCGGCGCTCGGCGACCGGCGGGGAAAGCGGGGGGGTGGTCTCGGACATGGCGGCTATCTAGGGACCGGGCGGCACCCCCACAAGCCGTTAGTTTCTGTCAGGTTCCGGCCGCTCCCGGGTTGTTGGCGGGCGGTCTTAGGCTAAGGTTTCGGCCGTGAGTCCCCTCCGGGCAGCCTTGTGACCCTCGATTTCGACGCCTTCGCGATCCTGTTGCTGCTGGCGCCGTTTTTCGCCGCGCTGCTGGCGCCGCTGGTCGCCCAGGAGCTCGGCCGCGCGGCCGGATGGGTGCTTGCCATCGTCCCCGCCGGGCAGGTCGTCGCGCTTTACACGCTGCTCGGCGGCGTCGCGGCCGGCAGACCGGCGACGTTCGGCATCGACTGGGTGCCGGCGCTCGACCTCAGGCTCAGCTTCTACATCGACGGGCTGAGCCTGACCTTTGCGCTGCTCATCGCCGGGATCGGCGCCGCGATCGTCGTCTATTCGGGCGCGTATCTCGCCGGCCATCCGCACCGCGGGCGCTTCATGGCGATCCTGCTGCTGTTCATGGGGGCGATGGAGGGGCTGGTGCTGTCCGACAGCATCGTTTCGCTCTTCACCTTCTGGGAGCTGACGGCGGTCACCTCGTTCCTGCTGATCGGCTTCGAGCACGAGCGCATGGCGGCGCGGCGTGCCGCGACGCAGGCGCTGGTGATCACCGGGCTCGGCGGACTGTCGTTGCTCGCCGGCGGCGTGCTGCTGCACCTGATCAGCGGCACGTGGCAGATCAGCGCCGTCGCGTCGTCACCGACATTGCGCCAATCCGGCTGGGCCTATCCCTGGATCCTGGGTTTTATCGTGGTCGCCGCCTTCACCAAGTCGGCGCAAATCCCGTTCCACGTCTGGCTGCCCAATGCGATGGAGGCGCCGACGCCGGTGTCGGCCTACCTCCATTCGGCGACCATGGTGCAGGCGGGCGTCTATCTGCTGGCGCGGCTGTCGCCGCTGCTCGCCGGCACGCCGGCCTGGATGATCACGCTCTCGGTGTTCGGCGGCGCCACGCTGCTCTGGGGGGCGCTGATCGCGCTGCGGCAGACCGACCTCAAGCGGATGCTGGCGCATACCACGGTGGCTTCGCTCGGTCTGCTCACGCTGCTGCTCGGGATCGGCGGGCCGCAGGCTGCGCTCGCGGTGGCTGCCTATTTCGTCGCGCATGCGCTCTATAAGGGCGGCCTCTTCCTGGTCGTGGGAACGCTCGAACACGGCACCGGAACGCGCGACCTCGCCGCGCTCGGGGGGCTGCGCGACCACATGACGATCAGCTTCATCGCGGCTGCGCTCGGCGCGCTCTCGATGTTCGGCGTTCCGCCGCTGCTCGGCTATCTGGCCAAAGAAGCAATGTTCGCGGGCGCGAGCCTTGCAACGCCCGCCACGATCGTCGCCGGCGCGGTGCTCGTCGTCGGCAACGCACTGCTCGGCGGCGTGGCGCTGGCGATCCTGATCCGGCCGTTCATGGGAGCGCTGAAGCCGACGCCGCTGCCGCCGCACGAGGGGCCGCTGGCGCTGTGGATCGGACCGGTGCTGTTCGGCCTGGCCGGGCTTGGCGTGGTCTTCGCGGTGGGGGCCTATGGCGAGACGATCGTGGGACCGATTGCGTCGGCCATCGCCGGCGGCAAAGTCGATCCGCACCTGGGATATACGGTCAGCCTCGCCAGCCTGCCTTTCGGCCTGTCCGTCCTGACCTGGGGGCTCGGTATCCTGGCGTACTGGCAGCTCGATCGCATCCGCGCCGGTCTCATCGCGGTAGAGCGGTATTTTACCTGGACCGCCGACCGATCGTTCGACTGGCTGATGTTCGGGGTGATCCGCTTTGCCGGGGTGCTGACGCGGACGTTGCAGCATGGCCGGCTGGAGCTTTACCTCGTCGCGATCTTCGCCGCCGTCGCGCTCACCCTGCTCGCGCCCGCGGTGATGCTGCACCTCGGGCCGGCCATGCCGGCGCTGGCGCCGTTGCGGCCGCAGGAATGGGGCGCGATCGCGCTGGCCATTGCCGGTCTCGCCGCCGTCGTTCTGGCGCCGACACGGCTGGGCGCCATCGTCGCACTCGGCGTGCAGGGCCTGGCGCTCGGATTGATCTTCATTTTTCTGGGCGCGCCCGATCTCGGCTTCACCCAGCTCGTGATCGAGGTGCTTTCCGTGGTGATCCTGGCCCTCGTGATGACCCGCCTCAATCTGGGCGTGCGCGACCCGCGGCCGCTCGAGGACTGGCTGCGCGACGGCTCGCTGGCGCTGATCTGCGGCGGCGCGCTTGCAGTGATCCTGCTGCGCGTCGTCGAAAGCGCGTTCGACGACCGGCTCGGGCGGTTCTTCATCGAGAACAGCGTGGCGCTGGCGCACGGGCATAACATCGTCAACGTCATCCTCGTCGACTTCCGCGGCCTCGACACATTGGGCGAGATCTCGGTGGTGCTGACGGCCGGCATCGCGGCGCTGGCGCTGTTGCGCCGGAAAGAGCCGGAGGTGCCGCGATGAACTCGCTGATCCTGCGCACGGCGGCCCCGTTCATCGTTACCGTGATGGTCCTGTTCTCGCTTGCCGTCCTGCTACGCGGGCACAACCATCCGGGGGGCGGCTTCATCGGCGGCCTGATCGCGGCGGCAGCGGTCGCCGTCTACGGCATGTCGCATGGCGAAGCGGCGGTGCGCCGGCTGCTGCGCGTCGATGCCCTGGCCTGGGCCGGCATCGGGCTGCTGCTCGCGCTCGCGAGCGGCCTTGTTTCCGCCGTCACCGACGATCCCTTCCTGACCGGCCACTGGCTGCCGGGGAACCTGTTCGGCACGCCGGGACTGTTCGACATCGGCGTCTATCTCATCGTCTTCGGTGCCCTGTCCGCCATCCTGCTGGCGCTCGAGGACGGGGAAGGTGAGGCATGATCGAGCCGGCCTTTGTCCTGCTCACTGGACTGTTCGCCGCCGCCGGCATCTATCTCATCCTGTCGCGCGCGCTGATCCGGATGGTGATCGGCGTCGTGCTGCTGGGCAACGCCGTCAACCTCCTGATCTTCGTCGCCGGCCGCCTGAGCCGCGGCGCACCGCCGATCCTGCCCGGATCGGGGAGCGTGCGGGCCGCCGACATCGTCAATCCACTGCCGCAGGCGCTGATCCTCACAGCCATCGTCATCGGCTTTGCGATGTTCGCCTTCCTCGCGGCGCTGGCGCTGCGCGCCTACCAGCAGATGGATGCCGACGATACCGATCACATGCGGCTGACCGAGCCCGACCATCAGCCCCAGCCGCCGCTGGAGTATTAGCTTGGCCACTCAGCCCACCGCGATTTCCGACTGGCTGGTCGTGCTGCCGCTGCTGCTCTGCCTCGCGGGAGCGGCACTGCTGCTGGTGGTCCGCGACCGCGGCCGCGCGCAAGGCTGGGTAGCGTTTGCGCTCGTCGCTGTGGTCAGCGTCAGCGATGGAGCCCTGTTCGAACGGGTCCTGAGCCTTGGTCCGATGTCGATGACGATGGGCAAATGGCTGCCGCCCTTCGGCATCAGCTTCACCGTCGACGTGCTGGGCGCAGGCCTTGCCACCATCGCGGCCCTGGTCACCGCAGCGGTGGTCCTGGCGCTGCTGCTCGATGCGGACGAAGCGGCCTCGCAGCAGGGCCTCTATTCGCTGGTCATGCTGCTCCTTGCCGGCGTCACCGGCGCGTTCCTCACCGGCGATCTGTTCAATCTCTACGTCTGGTTCGAAGTGATGCTGATGGCGTCGTTCGGCCTGGTGGTCATTCGCGGCGAGCCGCTGCAGCTCGACGCGGCGGTGAAATACGCCGTGCCGAACATGCTGGCGACGCTGCTGTTCCTTGCGGCGCTCGGCCTGCTCTACGGCACGCTCGGCACGCTCAACATGGCGGACATCGTTGGTGCCGCGCAGCACGCCGACCCTGCGCTATTGCTGGCGATCGCCGGCCTGTTCGTCCTCGCCTTCGGCGTGAAGGCGGCGGTGTTCCCGGTCAACGCCTGGCTTCCGGCCTCCTATCATGCGCCGCCGGCGGCGATTTCGGCGCTGCTCGGAGCGCTGCTGACCAAGGTGGGCCTGTACGCCGCGCTTCGGCTGCTGCTGATGCTGCTGCCCGAAGCCCGCAGCGGCCTCTCGACGGTGTTGCTGGTGCTGGCCGCGCTGACGGCGACGATCGGCCCCCTCTCGGCGATGGCCGAGACCAATCTGCGGCGGGCGATCGGCTTCCTGTTGATCGGCGGCGTCGGCGTGGCATTTCTTGCGCTTGCCGACACCAATGTCGGCACGGCGTCTGGAGCGGTGCTCTACATCGTGCACGCGATGCTGACGTTCGGCGCACTCTACCTGCTGGCCGGCGTGATCGAACGCGCCGCGCGATCCGCCGACACGCGCGAGATGGGTGGGCTCTATGGCACGAGCTCATGGCTGTCGATCCTGTTCTTTTTGCTGCTGCTGGCGGTCGCCGGCGTGCCACCGCTGCTCGGCTTCTGGCCAAAGTTGCTCTTGCTCGAGGGCTTCGTGAGCGCGGGGGACTGGATCGCGGTCTTCGCGCTTCTCATCAACGGGCTCCTGACGCTGATCGCGGCGGCCCGCCTCTGGTCGTTCGTGTTCTGGCGCCCGCGCAGCGAGCCTCCCGAGCGGCCGCGCGGTACAGCGCCGGCGGTGCTTCTCATCGGCGTCATCGTGCTGACCGGCCTGTCACCGAACCTTTTGGTGCGTGCCGCCAATGTGGCCGCGGCCGACCTCCTGCATCCGGCGCGCTACATCGCGGCGGTGGGGCTCGCGCCATGAAATGGCTGTCGCTCATCGGCCTGTTCGTGCGGGAGCTCGTGCTGGGCGCGGTGCAGGTCGCGCTGCTTGTCGTGCGGCCGCGGCTCGAGCTGCATCCAGCCATCATCGCCTATCCGCTGACCGTGACCACCGCGGCCCAGATCACACTGCTGGCCAACCTGATCACGCTCACCCCGGGAACGCTCAGCGTCGACGTCTCCGACGACCGCAGGACGCTCTTCATCCACGTCCTCGACCTTGCCGACCGCGAGCAACTGATCGGGCGGATCGCCGCCGGCTTCGAGTCCAAAGTTCTGGGGGTGCTGCGCCATGATTGAGATCGCGAGCGATATCAGCTTCGCGCTGCTGGGCGTGGGCGTGGCCCTCACGCTCTGGCGCCTGGTCCGCGGACCGCACCTCGCCGATCGGGTGCTCGCCCTCGACATGCTGACCATGCTGGGAATTGGCGTGATCGCGACCTTCGCCGTCCGCACTGCCACCAGCCTCTATATCGACATCGCGATTACTTTGGCGCTGCTCGGTTTCGTGGCCACGGCGGCGTTCGCCCGCTTCCTGCTCGAAAGGCGCGCCGAATGAGCTATGCCGCCGCCATCCTGATGATCGCCGGCAGCCTGTTCTGCATGCTGGCCGCGCTCGGCCTCATTCGCTTCCCCGACCTCTACACGCGGCTGCACGCCGCGGCGAAGGCGGGTCCGATCGGTTCCGGCCTGATCCTGCTCGGCGCCGGCGTCGCCTCGGGCGATGCGTTCACACTTCTCCGCGCGGCGCTGGGGCTGGTCTTTCTGGTGCTGACGACGCCGATTGCGGCGCATCTGCTGGCCCGTGCGGCCATGAGGGCCCGTGCCCCGGCCGCCAGTATTGCCAGTATTGACGAATTCGAAAACAGTTCGGACCCGGTTCCGGTCCAAACACCGGGACAGTTGTCGCGGTGAATTTTTCTAATTCGTAAGTTGCATTGGCCCAAAGCGCGACCTACAGATTCGCTCGCAAGGCAAGTTCGCTTGGTCAGCTCGCCTTGCGTCCAACAAAGGGAAACGAAATGACTGATCAGAACGGCGCGGTGGCGGGAACTGACAACGATCTCATCGACCTGAGCACTGACATTGTCAGCGCCTATGTCAGCCACAATGCGCTGAGCGTCACCGATCTACCCAAACTCATTGCTGATGTGCATACCGCGCTCAGGGGTTTGCAATCAAACGTTGTCCCGGAGGCGGCGGAGGAACTGAAACCCGCGGTGCCGGTGCGAAAATCCATTGCGGCAGATTTCATCATCTGCCTCGAGGACGGCAAGAAGTTCAAGTCGCTGAAGCGGCACCTGCGCACGCACTACGACATGTCGCCCGAGGAATACCGCGAGAAATGGGGCCTTCCGGCGGACTATCCCATGGTGGCGCCGAACTATTCGGCGACGCGCTCGCGCCTCGCCAAGGACAACGGCCTCGGCAAGAAGGCCGGAAAATAGGGATTTTTTCCGCGATTCCCTGATTCGACCCCACGGCCGCTCCCTGAGCGGCCGTTGTATTTTTTGGCAAGCCACTGGTATTGAAGGTAAATTTAGCCACCGCAGAATAGTTATGCCCGGTGACTCCGCAGCCCTCATGATATAGGAATAAGTTCCTATTCATGGTGATGTTGCATGAAGGCCACGCATAACAAATGCCCTTTCAGGACGCTTTCGGCGCGCAGCCGCTTTCGCTTTGAACGACTTCGGCGCGACCCGGTGGCGTTCGCCCTCGTCGAGCGCCTCGCACGCATGCGGCGGGTGTCGCTGCGCGACCTGCTGCAGCAGAGCCGGGGGTCCGATCACGCGGCGCTGACCCGGCAGATGGGGATGTACCTCGTCCACGTCGTGCTGAGCCGGCCGCAGGACGCCGTCGGCGGCCTGTTCGACCGCAACCCGCGAACCGTGTCGTACGCCTGCAAGGTGATCGAGCAGATGCGCGACCGCGATCCCGCCATCGAGGCCGAGCTCGCGACGATCGAATCCGAGGGCTGGGGCCGCTGCCTGCCGCCGGCCGGCATGGCCAGGAACGAGAGTGCGGGGCGGGCACCCGTGGAGGCCGCCGATGCCGCGTGATCTCCAGCTCCAGCGCTTCGTGCGCAGCCTGCTCGGCGGCGGGACCGCTACCCGCGACGGCAGCCTCTATCGATCGGGCGGCGGCCAGTCGGCGGATGCGGCCGTCGTCGAAGGCCTGATCAGCGCCGGCGGGCTCGCCGGCGACGGCACGAGCTGTCGCGCCAATGCCGAGACGCGGACGTGGCTCAAGCGGGCACAACTCGATGCCGACGCGTTCGCGGGGCAGCATCGGCAGGAGCAGGTGATGCCGGATGGCGCGACGGTGAACCTTGCCGAGAGTCCACTGAGCCGCCTGGCGGCGGCTTCCGGCGGCCAACCCCCGTTCCTCGACCGGCATCAGGTGGAGGCGGGCGAGCGCGTGCGCCGGCTGGTCGAGCGCGCGCAATTGCAGCCGCGCCTGACCATGGCGTACTCGGCTTCGCGCACCGCGGGCAATCGGCAGCAGGCGGCGAGCGACATCTCCGATCTCGCGGCCGACGCGCGGCGCGACCTGGCGCGCATCCACGCGGTGTTGCCGCGTGACTGTGCCGGCGTGGTGCTCGATGTCTGCGGGCTGCTCAAGGGGCTGCAGGAGGTCGAGCGCGACCGCGGCTGGCCGCGGCGCAGTGCCAAGCTGGTGCTCAGGATCGGGCTCGAGCAACTGGCGCAGCATTACGGACTGGGTTCGGTCGCGCGCGGCGCCGAAGCGGGGCGGAAGCGGAGCTGGATGGGCGAGGGGGCCCGGCCGATGCAGTTCGGCTGAGGCTTGCCTGTCGCGTTTCCGATCCCCGGATCAAGTCCGGGGCGCAAAGTGGTGTTTCCTTCGGCTGGAAACGCTCCGGGCTCAGGCTGTGGTGAGCGCCCGCGCCTCGGCCCGAATGCGGTTGACCATGGCGACGAGCCCGTTGGAGCGCTGGGTCGAGAGGTGCTCGCGCAGGCCGAGCTCGTCGAAGATGGCGATCGCATCCGTATTGGCGATCTCCTCCGGCGTGCGACCGGAATAGAGCGCGATGAGGATCGCGGCGAGGCCTCGGACGATCATGGCGTCCGACTCGCCGCGATAGCGGAGCAGCCGCCCGTCACGCTCGCTGACGAGCCACACCTGCGAGACGCAGCCATTGACCTTTGTCGCCGTGTTCTTCTCGCTTTCGGCAAGCGGCGGCAGCGTCTGGCCGAGCTCGATGATGTAGCGGTAGCGGTCCTCCCAATCGTCGAGGAAGGACAGATTTTCGGCGATCTCAGTGAAAGCGGCGGGGTGCGGCATGCCGAGTATGTAGGGCACGCCCGGCGCGGACGCCAGCCGGTTCAGCCGCCCTTGCCGTTGCCCGACTGCCTGCCGTTCGGACCGCCATTGCCGTTGGCGCTTCCGGAGTTGCCCTTGCCGTTGCCCGAGCCCTCGTTTCCGTTTCCGCCGCTATTGCTGTTGGCGGAGTTCTCGCCGCCCGACTTGCCCTTGGCGGATTGGTCCGAGGCCTTGCCCTTGGCGCCGGTTGTCACGGGCTTGCCGTCGCGACCGATGACCGCGGGGAGATCGCCGCTGCCGCTGACGGCGAGATCGTCGTCGCCCTTGGCTGTATCGACCGTCGCCGATTGGCCGACGGCGATCAGCACATGGCTCCCATTGTGGTAGTCGCCGACCTCGACATGGCCGCGCTGCACGCTGACCGAGGCGCCGGTCTTGCCCGAGGTGACGGTGAAGCGGGTGCCTTTCACCACGGCGGCGAGATAGGGCGTTTCAACCGCGAAGTGCTTGACGTTCTCGACCTGCGCTTCGACCGAAACGCTGCCGAAATACTGGGTGACGGTGGTGCTCGGCCGGGTAGCGGTGCCGCGGTCGTGAATCTGGATCTGCGTGTTCGGGCCGAGGTCGAGCGTTTCCTGGCCGCGCGTGAAGGTGACATGGCCGAAGCCGAGCGTGCGGATGATGCGGCTGTCGGGCACCACCGCGCCGCGGGCGAGCGGCTGCCACTGGGTGTCGACGAGCTGCAGCACCTGGCCGCGCAACTGCACCGCGGTCCAGTCGTCGGCCAAAGCGGCAGTGGCAAAAAGAAGCGCGCCGGCAACCGAGGCGGCAGCGAGTGGCAACAGACGAGACATTCCGTCTTCCCCATTGGTGGAGCCCACGGCGTCGACGCCCGCCGTGTCCCATCTATGCGGGCAGACCCCTACGAGGGAATGAATCATCCGGGGGAGAACTTCGCTACACTGAATGAGGCGTAAATCGCCGCCGTCGGATTGTCGCCAGCGACGGCCACGCGGATCGGCTCCGCGATCGTGCCTCGTGGAGGGGGGACTGGCCTCCTCCGGCGCACCAGCGGAGTTCCGGGGCCATGGGCAAGAAATCCGGCGGACCGTGCATTCGTCGGTCCGCCGCCCGGGGCTAGCCTGCCGAGCATCGGATCAACTCGGGCCGCGTGGCGACCCGGCGCACCGCAGGAGGATGCAATGATGACTTCTGGACCCGCCGCAGTCATTGCGCGCGATCAACCGGGCCCGCTACCGGCCCGGCCGGGCCGCGACGACGTCGCCGGCTTCGTCGTCGTCGGCCAGCCCTTTGCGTCGGGTGACCTGCTGTGCCTCAGACGTTTCCCGGCGTCGACCTTCGGGCCGGGTTACGTATCGGTGTGGCACCGCGCGCTGGATGGCCGCTGGACGGTCTATACCAGCATCGCGCCCGAGCAGTCCTGTCCGCGCTTTGTCGGCGCGGCCGTGTCGCGCGTGGTGGAGACCCCGATCGCGCTCACCTGGAGCGGCGGGGCGGATCTCGACGTCCGCGTCCCCGAAGCGGGGCTCAGATGGACGCTGCATGTCGAGAGCACGCCGGTGACGCGGCTGATGAACGGCATGATGGCCTGCATGCCGGCGGCCCTGTTCCGCAGCAATGCGGTCCTGTCGGCGATGTCGCTGCTGTCCACGCTGATGCTCGCGGCGGGCCGGCTGCAGCTCAACGGCCACGTGCCGAACCGGCAATGGTTCCAGGCCGCGCCGCGCCGCGTCTGGGCGGTCGGCAATGCCAGCGCATCGCTTGCCGGTCGCGATTTTGGTGCGCCGCAGCCATTGGCGAGGCAGGTGCGCCTCGGCGACGTGCCGATGCCCCAGCGCGGGCTCGTGATGATGGGCAAGTTCTCGTTCGAGGCATTCACTCCGGGGGTGCACCTGCCGCCACGGCCCGAAGCCTACCCGGCACTGGCCTGACGGCAGGCTGGCGACACGTTGCCGCTCTCCTTATCGTCGCCCCGTTCGTTGCTCATGGTGGCGGACCGTAATGGCGAGAGGAGATCGGCGATGGCCAAGGAACTGGACGGCAAGGTTGCGGCGGTAACGGGGGCGGCATCGGGCATCGGGCTCGCCAGCGCCGAGGCGATGCTGGGGGCGGGCGCCCATGTCGTGATGATCGATCGCGACGAGGCGGCGCTCGACAAGCTCCGGGCCAAGCACGGCTCGGCCATCACGCCGGTGGTGATCGACCTGCTCGACCCCAAGGACTGCGCCACGCTGCTGCCGCGCATCCTCGAGGCGACGCATCAGCTCGACATCTTCCATGCCAATGCCGGCAGCTATGTCGGTGGCGACCTCGTCGATGCGGACACCGGCGCGATCGACCGCATGCTGAACCTCAACGTCAACGTGGTGATGAAGAACGTCCACGACGTGCTGCCGCACATGATCGAAAAGAAGACCGGCGACGTCCTCGTCACCAGCTCGCTGGCCGCGCACTATCCGACGCCGTGGGAGCCGGTCTATGCGTCGTCCAAATGGGCCATCAACTGCTTCGTGCAGACGGTGCGGCGGCAGGTGTTCAAGCACGGCATCCGCGTCGGGTCGGTCTCGCCCGGCCCCGTCGAGACGGCGCTGATCGCCGACTGGCCGGAAGACAAGCGCAAGGAAGCCAAGGCCTCGGGCAGCCTGCTGGAGGCGCGCGAGATCGGCGAGGCGATCCTGTTCATGCTGACCCGGCCGCGCGGCGTCACGATCCGCGACGTGATCATCATGCCCAGCAATTTCGACCTGTAGGGAGTCGCCTGGCACCGCGAGGTGGATGGGAAGCTCGCGCCGGGCATGGACGGAACGGGACGTGCAATCGTAAGGTTGCGCGGCCCGACCTGCCTTGTCCCTGCTGGAGCCTCGCGATGACCGTCATCAACATCGTCGCCATTGTCTGGACGCTGCTTGCCCTCGCCATCGTCCCGATGCAGTTGCGCACCACGGCACCCTATGGCCGGCACGCGCGAACCGACTGGGGCCCCTCGATCTCCAACCAGATGGGCTGGTTCCTCATGGAGCTGGTGTCGCTGGTGGTGTTCGTGGGCCTGTTCCTCGCCGGTCCCAATGCCAAGACCGCGCCGATGTGGGTGTTCTTCGTGCTGTGGGCGGCCCACTACGCCAACCGCAGCCTGATCTTTCCGTGGCGGACGCACACCAAGGGCAAGACCATGCCGCTGGCGATCGTCGGCAGCGCGGTGGCGTTCAACGTGGTCAATGCCGGGCTCAACGGGCTGTATCTGGGCTGGGTCGGCGACGTCTATCCGGCGGCGTGGCTGAGCGATCCCCGGTTCATCGTCGGCATCGTGGTGTTCGCCGCCGGCGCGGCCATCAATCTGTGGTCGGACAACCGGCTCATCGGGCTGCGCGCCGGCGGCCAGCAGGGCTATTCGATCCCGCGCGGCGGGCTGTTCGGCTGGGTCTCGTGCCCGAACCTGATGGGCGAGATCATCGAGTGGTGGGGCTTTGCGATCATGTGCTGGAACCTGCCGGCGCTGAGCTTTGCGGTGTGGACGGCGGCCAACCTCATCCCGCGCGCGCTCAGCCATCACGCCTGGTACCACCGGACGTTCCCGGACTATCCGCAGGACCGCCGCGCGGTGATCCCCGCGCTGCTCTGATGCGCCACGACGTCCGGCCGGCCCGCGGGGCCAGCCGGACCGTGGGCGGCTGCCTACATCGCGACCTTGCCGGTCTCGAGCAACGACTTGAGGTTGGACAGGATCTGCGGCCAGCCCTGGGAGATCATCGCGATGGTCCGGGAATTCGCGACGGGCATGGTGTGCGTGACGGTCAGCTTGCTGGCCTCGCCGGCGGGCGCGACTTCGAACAGGCAGCGGCCGTACCCTTCGGCCTTGGCCTCCGGGTCGTCCTCGTGACGCCAGGACAGCTCCAGACGGTTCGGAGGATCGAGGGCCAGGATTTCTCCAGCGTCGGTCACGGCGCCCTTGGGCTGAACCATGCGCCACGGCGATCCCTTCTTCCAGTTGGTGTCGAAGGTGAACCCGAACAGATAGGCTTTCATGAATTCGGTGGTGGTGAGCGCCTCCCAGAGCTTTTCAGGCGTGGTGCGGATGTAGGTGACGTAGACGAAGCGGCTCTCGGCCATGATGGTCTCCTTTGCGGTTTGGTTGCAGGTGCGGTGGTCCCGGAGGCGGGCACGAGTTGTCCGCCTCGAGAAAGCTCGAGTTGAGGTGGTCGGCAGCAGTGCGGTGAGTGAGGGCAGAAACCCGTTCTAGTCGGGCGGCCGCCGGCGATCAGGCAAGGGGATCAGTCATCGGCCCTCCCTTTGGGTCGCCTGACCTGATGGCCCCTGTCGGGGGTTGGTGCTTCCAGC
>DATMTK010000260.1:0-17898 GCA_035564755.1 Devosia sp.
TTGGTGAGGGCCCCGGTCTTGGAGCCGTTGCCGATGACGACCGCCGCAGCGGCGCCGATACCGACCTTGCCGGCCTTGACCTCGCCATCGGCCGAGGCCGTGTTCTCGCCGCTGCTGTCGGCCGAAATGACGATCGCGCCCGTCGGCATGTCGAGCGCCGTGCCGGTGCCGATCCGCGCCGTCGTCTCCTGGTCGAGCATGGCCAGCGCGACCACCGCGTCGACCGCCACGCCGCCGGCAGCGCCGGCCTCGGCATCGGTGTCGGTATTGAGCACGCTGCCGGCGCTGACGGTGAGGCCGCCGCCGTGGCTCAGCGTGATGCCGTCGGGCAGCTCGGCGTCGGTGGTTTCGGTGATGAGGTTGAGCGCAACGGACGCGCCGATGCCCACCTTGCCGCCGCTGCCGCCATTGGCCGTGGGCAGTGCGCTCGCCTTGGCCGTGGTGATCTGCTGGTCGGCCGAGATGGTCGAGGCGCCGCCGCCGGCATCGACATCGCCATAGGTCTTGGCGGTCATCGTCGCATCGACGAGGTTCAGCGCCAGCGAGCCGGCGATGCCCACCTTCGAGCCGCCGGCACCGGAGGTGGCCGTGGTCTCATAGTCATCGCCGACCGGCTGGTTGGCGCTGTCGAGATATTGCGACGCCTCGATATCGACGCCGTCGGCATGGTGGGTGGAACCGCTGTCGCCCAGCGAGGCGGTGGTGGTCTTGGTGACGATGTTGAGGGCAACCGCGGCGGCGATGCCGACCTGCGACTTCGCCCCCGCCTCGCCGACCGCCGAGCCGTCGGCAGTGGTCTTGGCGCCCGTGGTGTTGCCGCTCGCGATCGTCAGCTTGCCGCCGGCATCGATCAGTACGCCGTCGGGCACGACGGCGGTGACGCTGGAGCTCTGCACGTTGACCGAGATGGCGGCGGCAACAGACACCTTGCCTTCGCTGCTCTTGGCCGAGCGCTTGCTGCCGCCGTTGTCGACTTCATCGTTGGCGGCCGTCTTTTGCGAGCTGTCGCCGATATTGGACGCGTTCTGCTTGGTCTGGCCGGTCTTGAGCTGATCGTCGACCTTGGTGTCGACGTCCTTGTTCTCGGTATTGGAGTCCGTCCCCGAGGCCGCGCCATTGTCGTCGGCGGCCTTGGCGCCGCTGGCGCTCGCCGAGGTCGCAAGGACACCTTCGGACTCGCCCATCGCGGTGAAGCTGACCGCGCCGGTGGTGGTGACCGAACGGCTGGTGGTCGCCACCACGTCGTCATTGACCAGCGCCACGGCGATGGCGGCGCCGACCGCCGCCTTGCCGCCCGCGGCGCTCGCCGAGGCGTTGGTGGTGGTCGTCGCGGTCTGCGTCGCGCTGATGTCGAGGCTGTCGGCCGAGAGGGTATTGCCAATCCCGAGCTGTGCCGTCGTCGTATCGCTAACGAGGTTGAGGCCGAGCGCCGGAGTGAGCGCGATGCCCGTGTTCGAGTCCGCACCGGCCGTACCGTCGGCGGTCGTCTCGAATGCGCCCGCCGCCGCCAGCGACACCGCGCCGGCGCCGCTCACCTCGGCACTATCCTCCAATTCGGCGATCGAGCGGTTGGCGATGATGTTGATGGCGGCCGACACGCCGATGCCGGCGCTGGCGCCACTGGCGCCGCCGGCCTCGGTTGGCGCAGCGGTCGCGGTGACGCCGCCTTCGGCATCGGCCGACAGTTGCACCGCACCGCCGCCCGTGATGGTGACGTTCGCGCCGCCGGCGATCCGCGCAGAGCTCTCGCTGTCGATGAGATTCAGCGCCAGCGAGCCGGCGACGCCGACCTTCGACGCGCCGGCGCCCGACGTCGCCGTGGTCGAGAACACATCCGGCCGCGGATCAGGGCTCGGCGTGATGAGATCGGTCTTCAGCGCCGCGATCGTAAGGCCACCCAGCGTGTGGGTATTGTCGCCGAGGCGGGCGACGTTGCTGTCGGCCACCTTGTTGACGGCGACGGCGACGCCGATCCCGACCTTGGAGGGGTCGGCGCCGTCCTTGCCGACCGCCGAGCCGTCCGCGCTCACGTTGCCGTCGGTGTTGGCCGCGGTGCCGAGCGTCAGCGTGCCGGTCGCGATGACCGACACCGTGTCGGGAATGGTGGCGCTGACAGTCGACGTCTGCACGTTGACGCCGACTGCCGCCGCGACGGACACCTTGCCCTCGCTGGTCGAGGCCGAGCGGCCGTCCTTGTTGTTGACGTCGGCAGTGGTCTTGTCCTTCTGCGCCGTGTCGCCGACACCCGAGTCGGACTGCTTGGTTTCGGCGCCGCCCAGTTGATTGTCGACCTTGTCGTCGACGGTCCCATCGGTGGAATCGCCGCTGTCGTCCGCCGCTTCTCCGCCGCTGGCGCTCGCCACCGCCTCAAGCTCCGAGGTCGAGGCTCCCCGCGCGCTGAAGCTCGCATCGCCGCCGATATCGAGGTTGCGGTTGGTGGTCGCAGTCACGTCGTCATTGACCAGCGCCAGCGCCAGCGCGAGGCCGACCGCCGCCTTGCTGCCGGCCGCGTCGCCCTTGGCCTTGGTGGTGGTCGCAGCGAGCTGCACCGCAGACACATCGAGCGAGCCCGCCTCGAACGTCGCTCCAGTTCCAAGCTCGGCAGTGGTCGTGTCGCTAACGAGGTTGAGGCCGAGCGCCGGCGTCACCGAAATGCCACCCGACGAGCCCGCCTCGGCCTCGGCATCCGTGACAAAGGCGCCGGACGCACTCAGCGTCACCGCACCAGCGCCACTGAGCGTCGCATTGTCCTCGACTTCGGCAACGGAGCGGTTTGCGACGATGTTGATCGCGGCGGACACACCGACACCGAGGGTGCTGCCGCTGGCGCCGCCGTCATGCGGGGCTGCTGTGGCCGTGATGCTGTTTTCGGCATCGGCCGACACTGCGACGGGCGCCGATCCGGCGATCGTCACGTTGGCGCCGCCGGCGATCACTGCCGAGCTTTCGCTGTCGATGAGGTTGAGCGCGAGCGACCCCGCAATGCCGATCTTCGAGCCTCCCGCGCCCGAGGTCGCGCTGGTCAGGAACGCATCGGCCCGCGTGTCCGTGACCGAAGGCGTCGCAAGCTTCTTGGCGATATCGGTCTTGGTCGCTTCGATCGTCAGGCCGCCGAGGGTATCGCTCGCTCTCCCCAAGCGCGCGACGTTGCTGTCGGCGACCTTGTTGACGGCCACCGCCGCGCCGATGCCGACCTTGGACGGATTGTCGGCGCCGCCCGCCGAGCCATCGGCCGTCGCCTGGCCGTCGGTGTTGGCGGTAGTGCTCAGCGTCAGCGTGCCACCCGCGGTGATGACCGTGTTGTCGGGGATCGTGGCGCTGACGGCGGCGGTCTGGACGTTGACCGCCACCGCGGCCGCAACCGAGACCTTGCCCTCGTTGGTCGAGGCCGAGTGGCCCTTGTCGTCGTTGGCGTCGTCGCCGGATTTGGTCCGCTGGTCGCTATCGCCGATGCCGGAGTCGGTCTCCTTGGTCTGGGCGCCCCCGAGCTGCGTGTTGACCTTGTCGTCGACGGTGCCGTCGCTGGACTTGCCGCTGTCGTCTGCCGCCTCGCCGCCACTGGCGCTGGCCGTCGAGGTGAGCGTGGAGAACGACGCGCCCATCGCCTCGAAGGTAACGGCACCTGTCGCATCCACGTCCCGATTGGTGGTCGCGATCACCTGGTCGTTGACGATGGCGAGCGCCAAGGCGGCGCCGATCGCGGCCTTGCTGCCGGCGGCCTGGCCCGAGGCGGTGGTGGTCGTGGTCGCCTGCTGGACGGCGGAAACGTCGAGGCTGTCGGCGTCGAACGCCGTCGCGCTCGTACCGAGCTGCGCCGTCGTGCTGTTGCTGACAAGGCTCAGGCCCAGCGCCGGCGTGACGGCGATGCCGCCCGAGGCGCCGGCCTCGCCATCGGTGGTGGTGGTGAACTCGCCGGTCGCGTCGAGCGTCACATCGCCCGCACCGGTCACGCCGCCGTCGATCTCGGCCGTCGAGCGATTGGCGAGGATGCTCACCGCCGCGGAGGCGCCGATCCCAACTTTGCCACCGGTGGTCGGTTTGCTCGGCGTGGCGGTCGCCGATGACTCCGTGACGTCGGCCGCCTCGATGTTGACCGCATGCGTGTCGGCGCCAGCCAACGTGACAGCGCCGCCGGTTCCGATTGTCGCCACGCTCTCGCTGTCGACGAGGTTGGTCGCGAGCGACCCCGCGATCCCGACATTGGTGGCGCCGGCGCCCGAGGTCGCGGTGGTGGTGAAGCTGTTCTTGCCGTCGGGGCCGATCATCGTCGCGCCGATATCGAGCGAACCGGCGATGATGGCGCTATTGACCGTTGCGTCGTTCTTGACGTGCGCGAGGTTGATCCCGACCGCAACGCCGACGCCGGTCGAGGAATCGACGGCCGAACCGTCGGCCTTGATATCGGCTCCGTTGGCCGTCGCCGACTGCACGGAGACGTTGCCGGTCGAGGTCACCGTGCCGGTCGAGGCGATGCTGGCGGTCGAATTCGACGTCAGGTCGGCGATGGCGAGGCCGCCCACGACTGATACCTTGCCGTCGGTCGTCTCTGTTCCGGCCGAATATTTGCTGTCGCCCAGGAAGCTCTCGGCCTCGCTGCCGCTGTCCGGCTGCTCGGCGCCACCGGCCGCGGCCGCAGCGGTAGCGGTGACGGCCGTCGAGGTCGAGCTGCTGAGCCCGATGCTGCCAGCATCGACGCTGCCTGCGCCGTCGATCAGCGCCGAAGTTTCGGCATCGATGACGCTGACCGCGACGCTCGCCCCGAACGCGGCCTGCTGCGGCGTCGCGTCGAGCTCGCTGGTGATGTCGTTGCTCGCCGACATCGTGAGGGCATTGGTGATGTGGAGCTGCGCCGAGCCGCCCACCTCGACCTTGGCGGTGCTGTCGACGGTCGAGACCGCCACCGCGCCATCGGCTGTGGCGTCGGCCGGCACGAGCGATTGCGTCGCGATGAGGGTGTCGACCGTCGACGTCGCATTAAGCTTGGCGCTGTCGGCGGTGATGTCCGCCGAGCCGTTGACGACCACGCCCGACTCGACGTCCGTCACGACCACGCCGACCGGCAGCGGCACGAGGCTCGTGCCGCCCTTGGCAATTACCGTCGCTTCGGCGCTGAACTTTCCGGTCGCGATGATCGTGCCGGCGCTCACGGTGATATCGGCGTGGGCCTTTGGCAGCGAAACCAGGATGCTCGGAGCATCGGCGGTGGCGCTGGCGATCAGCTTGATGTCCTTGCCGCTCAGGACCGGAGCCGCGCCCGACCCGCCGCCGATCTGGATCGACACGCTGCCGTTGTCGGTGCGCTCGGCATCGAGGGTGATATCGCCGGCCATATGCCCCGGCGCCGACGCATCGATTGTCGCGCCGTTGTCGATGGTGATGGAGCGTGATTCCAGCGTCACACTGCCGGCGTCTCCGCCTGTCTTGGTTGTGTTGATCGAGCTGCCGTTCCCCATCGTGATCGAGTTGTCAGCCTGCAGCAGCACGTCTGCGCCGTTGCTGGCGATCGATCCGATCACGCTGTAGTCGTCGTCTGGACCGCTCTGCGTCGTCGCGCCGCCGATGATCAGGTCGTAGGGGTCTAGCAGTAGCGTGCCGGCCTTGCCCGTATCCGAGCCGAGGTCGACATCGACTGCGCCGATCGTTGCGGTGTGGCCGCTGAGGTCGACGACACCGCCCATACCGCTGCCGGCCCCGTGTGCGCTGATCAGCGCACCGTTCTCGACCAGCAACTTATCGACCGCTACGACGTCGATCGTCCCGCCGCCACCCTGCACCTTGCCGTCGGCGGTCAGCCGCGCCTCGGCATCGAGCACGATGTCGTTGGCGGTAACAGTGATCTTGCCGCCCTTGCCCGCCGTCGTGGGGCTGGTCTTGAGCTTGCCGCCGATGCGCGCCTTGCCCGCCGCGACGATCCTGAGCTGGCCGCCCTCGGAGACCAGCCGGCCCTGCGGTACGCCCGTGGTGTTAACCGTCGACTCGAACAGCGCCATGTGGTTCTGCGGGTCGGTCATCGAGATCTTGCCGCCCGTCACGTCGACGTCGTGGCCCTGCAGCGTGATGTCGCCCTTGGCGTTGATCGTGCCGGCAATCGAGATGGTGCCGTCCGAGGAGATCGGCAGCGTCCCCTGCATCACCTGGCTGGCAAGGCCGTCATCGACGCTGCCATCCGGCCGAACGACGTTCTCGAGGTATTTCTCCTCCGGCGTGTTGACGGTCAGCGTGCCGACATTGACCACCCCGCTCGACCCGACGACGAACCCGTGCGAGTCCGAGAAATAGATGTTGCCGCCGATCTTGCCGTCCTTGTACCCGTTGACGATGCCGTTGATGACGACGGGCCCGTTGTGGACGATATTGAGGAGATTGCCCGCACCATCCGGGACGTAGAGGTCGACCTGCGAACCCGCCGCCTCCTGGAAGCTGGAAAACGAGTTGAAGCCGGTTCCCTTCGACACGGTGTCGGTGGTGATGGCGGTCCTGTTGCCACTGACCGTGACGTGGGTCTTGGTGGTGCCGTCGGCAACGATATTGTTGGTGCCCAGGTTGACCGCCTGGGCGTGCGCCGAACCGGGGGCGGCGATTGCAGCGACGAGGCCGAGCACAAACGGGCTGGCCGCCATCAGCAGCGACTGCCGGGACAGGCGGCCTCGCGGCAAATCCGGCAAGGCACGCGACGCGTTCGGGTTCATGCCCCGCCGCCGTTGCATGTCAGAACGTCCCCGGGTCGAGCTTGAAGATGTCGGGTGACTTCGAGTCGGCGGCATAGAGCAGGGCCAGGTTCGTGGGCTTCAGCACCTTCTGTGTGCTGTCGGCGCCGCCGCTGAACTGGCCCTGCATCAAGAGGATCGTGGTGTGCCCCTGGCTGTCCTCGCCGCGGAACAGCAGAATCCCATTGTCGACGACTACACCGGTGCGGATCGTCGCCGGCACATAGCCCTCGGAGGTAAAGTGTGCGACCAGCACGTCGCTGTCGGCATAGAGCTTGGCCGCATCGACCGTCGGATCGATGGCCGCGCTCCAGGAAATGCCAACCTGGATCAGCGCCTTGGAGGAATAGCCGAAGACGTATGAGACCTGGGCCTTGCCGCCGCCGGGGAGCAGGTCCGGAACCGTGATGGTCAGCAGTTGCGTGCGCTCGGCGGCGTTGGTGCCGGCAACGATCGCCTCGCTGCTGAGGTTGAAATCGGCCTTGATGGCGGCGCGGACCTTGTCCTGCGTCATGCCGAATTTGGCCGAGCGAAACCCATCGACAGTGAACTGCGTGCTGACGGCTGGTGCAGTATCGGTCGCGGCGGGCATCGACGACACCGCAGTGGCAGTCGCCGCAATGACCGGTGTTGCGACTGAGACGACCAGCATCATCGCCACAGCCGGCAAACCCGGCATCCTCCCGTGCCGCAACCACGGTTGGGAGGCAGAAAAGACCTTAAACAAAATACGCCCCCCGGAGACTGGGCATCCCGGACCCAGGCCCCGGTCTTAGGAGCGTTCGCGGGTGCCGTCCAGATGACGCCAGCAATACGCATCAAACTGTGATCCGCTGGCGCCGGGCCAATTCTGTCCGGTGTAGGCAAACCTTCAGCTTGACTTCAGCTTTTCCGACAGCCGCGACAGTGACCCCAGACTCAACAGATGGGCGTAGATCGGGCGCAGCCAGCGTTGCCGGTGCAGTTCTTCCAGATCCGCGGCCGCCAGCCCGTCCAGCACTTGCTCGTCCACCACCAGCAATCCGTGCACGACCGTGGATTGGCCATCCGGCTGCTTGGCGTCGAGCGTGACCGAGCGGAAGAGCTTGAGGCGTTGCAGGGCGATGCAGAATTCATCCGTCCGCTGCGCGCCGACGCGATAATCGTCGGCGAGCTGCAGCGCCTGCGTCAGCGCCGGCTCCGGCTTGCCCTCCCGAGAAAACAGCTTCACCCCCTCTTCGCCCAAGGCCGCGGCATTCGCATCGACGCACAGGATCGGCTGGCCGCCCGGCACGTCACCCATGATGAACGGATACCGCCTGAGATAGGCGGGCACGTACTCGCTGTTCCATCGTCCCTCACCGGTGACGAAGACATTCTGGTCGGGCTTGAACCCGGTGACGAACACCGCCGCCGGCTTGTCCGCTCCGGGGAGGAAGGCAATCGGCATAGAGGGCGCCGCAGCACCAAATTCCGCCGTCAGGGCTGGAATGAGATTCGCGCGCGCTGCGAACGCATACGGGGCGGCGAGCTGCCGAAGACGCAGCTTGCGGTGCTCCGCACTGTCGAGTGGAACGATGCGATCATAGAAAAGAGGGTTGGCCATGAACGTGCAGTACCACTCCCGGTTGCCGCTTCAAGGGCCATGCTTCAAGGAGGCCGTATTGTAAAGTTCAGAACGTCCGCGTTCGCCTGATATCGCCACGCGCATCGAATAGGTCGCAGATTTGGTGTTTTGGCGCCAGCGGCGGCGCCCTTCGAGCGATCATGGCCCTCATTGCTCCCCTCTTCCGGCAAGCCTTGTTTGAAGTCATGCTATATTTTCCGGACTGAGATCCAGAAGCGAGCCTGAGGTTTCCGCCGTGAAGCGAAGGGTCGAAGAGATGGTGGCCACATATTCCCGACGCACACCCTGCGCCAGGCAACGCGACGGAACGGCTGCCGGGCGTTGCCGCCTAGCGTCGACGTCTGCGCAGAAGCGCCAGACGATCAGTCAAGCATCGGCTTCGGAAGCAAGGGACGACAGTGCATCGATCCCGGCAACGCAACGCGCTGCAAGTGATGGCGGCAGGGACGTGCGACAAATGTCGAGGAAGAACGGCTTTACCACGCGTCCGGTGATGCCTCCCTCCTCCCACAACAGGCAGAGCAGGTTCCTCTCTAGTGGCGAAACCGGAGCGGTATCGATGGGGGCCGTAAGAAGGTTTCCGAGGGCGGCTTCTATGCGATCCCACTGTCCAAGCGAAATATGCGTCAGGACATTGTTGATGTGAGGATGGTTTCGAAATGCCGAGGTCAGGAGTTGCGCGAACAGCAATCCATCCTTTGCTTCGAGGCAGGACTGACTTGGTGCATCGACCGCGATGGGGGGGCCGAAGGTAAGCGGGGATGAAGTGGTGGTGCCCTGGAACATCATAGTTTCTCCAATGGAGGACATCGTGGGCGCGAGGTTCAATGAGCGGTCGTGACGGCGGCGCCCGCGACGATTTGGCCCGCCGCAGGCAACCGTAGTGCCGAGGGGGCGAGCTCGGCTCCGGCCTTGAGCAGTTCACCGAACGAGCTCTCTTGTTCGTCGAGCGACACGGCCGCCGGCGTCGTGCCAAGGCGGAACTCGCCAGCAACGGGGCTCAAAGGTTGGTGGTCGAGGGGCAGCCCAACGTCGATGGTTACCGTCATGCCTCGCTTATTGCGATATGCGACGACCGGTGAGCTGCACGCTGTCTCCGGGTGGAGAGCCGCGTAGGTGGCGAGTACCGCAAGTGCGTCATGGACGGCCGCCGCAAGCGACGCCGGCTCAAGTGCGCAGTAGCGTGTCACATAAAGCATCGGAAGATCCTGGTTTGCCGCTTCCTCCAGGGAAGGGATGAACCTGGTCGGCTCCGCCGCGCCGGACGCCTTGCTGTCATCAAGGTTGAGTGAGGGCATCTTGACCTCGTCTATTGTGCTTCACTGTTCCTGTGCATTGGGGAGTATTCCTGCTTTGCGGAGTCGACTTTGCTCTGGAGCAAGCAACGCAACGAATCGACAAGGTCAGGAACCGGCAGCTTGCGATGTGATGCCGATAAAGCCCACCGTGTCCGAGGCGGAGGGTTGAATTCTCCTAAAGAGGACCGCCGAGTACTGGAGTCATGCCAATGACGGGATCTTCACTCCGTGCCACGAGCAGACATCGCCTTCGCATCAAGCGGGTCTATCTGCCCCCGGACGTAGCCGACGGACAGAGAGTCTTGGTCGACCGGCTGTGGCCTCGGGGCCTCCGCAAGGCTGATGCCCATATTTCCGCATGGCTCAAGGATGTTGCGCCCAGTTCGGCGCTCCGGCAATGGTTCGGGCACGATCCAGCGCGCTGGGCGGAATTCCAGTCTCGCTATTCGGTGGAACTCGCGAGCAACCAAGCCGTCGAGACCCTCCGTCAGATGTGGGCGCACGGCGACGTCACTCTGGTCTATTCAGCCCGCGACGAGGCGCACAATCAGGCGCGGGCGCTTGCTGAGTACCTGCAGGGCGCGCAAGGCTAGCCCATCGCTCCTGAGGCGGCAGGCCGAAGCGTTTCATCCGAAACCACTACCGGGCTTTCGGTTGCCTTGATGCGGGCGGCGCGCGACTTCACGACGACATTGCGCGACGTTCAGCCACCCGGGGTGCTCATAGAGCGTGTGAGCGCCGGCGCAAGGCCCCGCCGATCGATGATGACGTCATGGACCTTCGGTTTGCGCGCCATGGCCAAATCGATCGCGCCGTCGAGCGCCTTCTCGCCATCGGCCTGCCGCAAGGGCGCGCGCAGGTCCACCGAGGCGTTACTGAAACCCGCAGACGGGTTATAGCGCGACCGTACGCGTCGACGAGCCGCCAGGTCGATCCGGAGCTTGGCTCCGCTTTCGCCTCGACATTCATCGCCGCGGTTCCACCACCCAGCGCAGGATGGTTTGCACGGCGACGATCCCCGGATCGTCGGCCTCACGCATCAGCGTGAGCATCTGGAACCACAGCTCGTCTCCGCCATACTCGACAAATTCGCGAACTGCGCCGGCGGCGAAATCAGCCACGGTCATCGAGGCGTCCGCGGCCCGTGCCTCGAGCTGCTCCCGAATGGGGGCTGAGAGCGTTCCCAGCACCGCTTCGACCACCTCCGGCCTGTCAAGTTCGGCGATCAAATCCCCAAGCATGCCGATCCCGCTATTGCACCAGCGGGGTGGCGGTGGCGCCCAGATCGACGCCCTCGAGCACGGCGCCGCCAGCGAGCACGTTGACATATTGGCGCAAGGCCCGCGCCTCGACCACCGCCTTGAGGCGCGTGGCAATCTGGTCGCGCACCAGCTCGAAGGGCAGGACCTTGCCGGGGATGCGCTGGTCAACGGCGATGATGTGGAAGCCGAAACGGGTCTTGACGAGATCGCGCGAGACCCCGGTGCGACCCGGGCTGAACAGCACCTTCTCGAATTCCGGCACCGTGTCACCGCGCCCCAATTGCCCAAGGATGCCACCGTTCTCACCGGAGGGGCAGTTCGACAGCTCCCGCGCCAGGTCACCGAACTGCTCCGGCTGCTTGAGCAGGATGTTGAGCGTCTCCTCCGCCCGCGCGCGTATCTGCGGAACGTTCACCGCCGCCGTAACCTGGAAGAGAATGTGCCGAACATTGACGAGATCGCCACTGCGAAATTCCGCAGCGTGGCTGTCGTAGTAACGGCGCATCTCATCTTCGATCGGCTCGGGGGTCGAGACTTCGCGGCTCAGGAGCTCCTCCACCGCCTCGGCAACGAGGGCTGCGTCAGCCTCGTCGGGGTCCAGCAGCCCGTCGACCACGGCGCGCTGGCGCAGCAACTCGCGCACCGCAGCGAGCTCAAGCGGTTCGCCCTCGTCGGGAGCGACGGCGATTCCGTTGACCGAGGCGGTCATGGCTGAACGCCCTTCTTGCTGCGCCGGTCCGGCGTCCTGACGATCTGATAGGGCCGCAAGAGGTAGGCAAGCGACCCCACCCCGCTCCAGATGTGAACCATGCGCGTGAAGGGGGAGATCAAAAATATGGTGAAACCGAGCACGATGTGCAGCTTGTAGACGAGCGGCACATCGAGCATCAGCGCTGACGTTCCAGCATTGAAGGTGACGACCCCCTGCACATAGTGGCTCAGCTGAGCGAACATCGCGCCGTCCATATGCGCGGCCGAAAGCGGTACGGTTGCGAGCCCGAGAGCCAGTTGCAGCCAAAGCATGATGATAACGACGAAATCCATCTTCCGGCTGTTGAGGCGCAGGCGAGGGTCGACGACACGCCGGTGAATGACGATGGACAGTCCTACAATCGCGAGCGCTCCGGCGATGCCCCCCGCCACCATGGCGACGAGCTGATGCTGGGCTGGGCTCAGGGCCCAGTCGACGGCCCAGGCAGGCGACAGAAATCCGACGAAATGCCCGATGACCACGGTCAACACCCCGTAGTGGAAGAGATTGGAGCCCGAACGCAGCCGTCCGCGCCTCAGGATCTGCGAGGAGTCGCTCTTCCAGGTGTAGGGCTCGCGGTCGAAACGTATGAGGCTCCCCAGAAGCAGGACCGAGAGGCAGATGTAGGGATAGACGCCGAATAGAAAGGTATTCAGATACTCATTCCATGGCATGACGGCCTCCTCTGGCGGGCGCTGGGGGACGTGCCGCCGCTTGCGGATCGCCCCCGAATGCCGGTTCCTCGCGCCAGGCGCGATCGAGATCCTCGATACGCTCTTTGGCCGGCGGCACCTTGGCGACATCGACCGGCTGTTCACCTGCGATTACCAGAAGGGCCTGGAGCACCGCCGCATAGTTGCTCTGCCGGGCGATCAGAGCTCGGGCAATCACCTGCAAAATGTGGGCGCAGTCGACGAGCATGTCGCGGGCCTCGGGCAACTCGCGACAACTGAGATACTCGAGGACCACCGGCAGGTAATCTGGCAGCTCGTTTCCGACGAGATCAAAGCCGGCCGCACGGTAGAGTTGTTTGAGCTCGACCATTGCCGTCCCTCGGTCGCGGCTCTCTCCATGCAGATGCTCGAACAAATGCAGCGACAGGGCTCGGCCACGGTCGAACAGCTCGCAATACCGCTCCTCGGCATCAAGCAGGTCGCCTTCGCCGAGGGATGCGATGAGCGCCAGGAGGCCCGGGCGCTCCGCCGGCGCGATGAGCGGCGACCGCTCGATTAGACCAGCCATCTCGTCGAGCGCCGCCCGCATCTCCGAGGTCGGATAGGACAGCAGCGCGCTGAACATCTTGAATTCCAGCAACCGAGCCTCCTCAGGTGTCGAGCGGACGTATCGGCGTCAACTTGCGCCGTCCCATCTGGCCGCCGAACAGCGACGAATGCGGTTCGCCCGCGTCGCATCCATTGCCGAAGCTGAAGCCACAGGCGCCCTTCATCCCGTATGCGTCCTCGGCCGTCTCTTTGTGACTGGTCGGAATGACGAAGCGATCCTCGTAGTTGGCGATAGCGAGATAGCGGTGCATCTCCTGCACCTCGGCAAGGCTCAACCCAACCTGCTCAAGCACCGCCATGCCGTCGCTCTCGCCGAGTTGGCGCTGCCGATAATGGGTGCGCATGGCCAAGAGACGCTCCAGTGCCGATACGATCGGCGCCTCGGCGCCGGCCGTCAGCAGGTTGGCGAGATAGCGGACCGGAATGCGCAGCGACTTGACGTCGGGGATTTCTCCTACCGTCTCGATGGCCCCGGCATTGGCGTGTGACTGGATCGGCGACAGGGGCGGCACATACCAGACCATCGGCAGCGTGCGGTATTCCGGATGAAGTGGGAAGGCGATCTTCCAGTCGACAGCCATCTTGTAGACCGGCGAGCGCCGCGCCGCTTCGATCCAGTTGTCGGGGACGCCGTCGGCGGCGGCCTGCCGGGCAACCTCCGGATCGTTGGCGTCGAGGAACAGCTTGAGCTGCGCCTCATAGAGATCCTGCTCATCCTCTACGGAGGCAGCTGCCTCGATGCCGTCGGCGTCGTAGAGAAACACGCCGAGATAGCGGATCCGGCCCACGCAGGTCTCGGAGCACACGGTCGGCTGGCCGGCCTCGATGCGTGGATAGCAGAAGATGCACTTCTCGGCCTTCCCCGAGGTCCAGTTGTAGTAGATCTTCTTGTATGGGCACCCCGAGACGCACATGCGCCAGCCGCGGCACTTATCCTGATCGATGAGGACAATGCCGTCCTCCTCGCGCTTGTAGATCGAGCCGGACGGACAGGACGCTACGCAGGCCGGATTCAGGCAGTGCTCGCACAGCCTGGGCAGGTACATCATGAAGGTGTTTTCGAACTGCCCGTAGATGTCCTTCTGCACGGCCTCGAAATTGTAGTCCTGCGAGCGCTTGGAGAATTCGCCGCCTAGAATCTCCTCCCAGTTGGGACCCCATTCGATCTTTTCCATCGGCCGGCCGGATACCAGGGAGAGCGGGCGCGCCACCGGCGCTGTCTCGAGCTCGGGGGCCTTCTGCAGGTGCTCGTAGTCGAAGGTGAAGGGCTCGTAATAGTCGTCGATCTCGGGCAGTGCCGGGTTGGCGAAAATCTTGGCGAGTATCGTCAGCTTGCCCCCTTGCTTGGGGACGATCTTGCCGTTCTTCTTGCGACGCCATCCGCCCTGCCACCGCTCCTGATTCTCCCAGTCCTTGGGATAGCCGATGCCGGGCTTGGTCTCGACGTTGTTGAACCAGGCGTATTCCATGCCCTGGCGCGAGGTCCACACCTGCTTGCAGGTGACCGAGCAGGTGTGGCAGCCGATGCACTTGTCGAGGTTCAGCACCATGGCGATTTGGGCACGGATCTTCATGATGCTTTCTCCTCGACGGCGCGGTCGACCGGATTGGAATGGTCGAGCCAGTCGATCTTGTTGAGCTTGCGGACGATGACGAACTCGTCGCGGTTCGATCCGACGGTGCCGTAGTAATTGAAACCGTAGGAAAGCTGCGCGTAGCCGCCCACCATGTGGGTGGGCTTGAGCAGCGTCCGGGTGACCGAGTTGTGGATGCCGCCGCGCAGGCCGGTGATCTGCGACCCCGGCACGTTCACGATCTTTTCCTGCGCATGATACATCAGGCACATGCCCTCGTGGACGCGCTGGCTGACGACCACGCGCGCCGTGATCGCGCCGTTGAGGTTGAACAGCTCGATCCAGTCATTGTCGACCAGCCCGATGGATTTGGCATCGGTTTCCGAAAGCCACACGATCGGCCCGCCGCGCGACAGCGTCAGCATCAGCAGGTTGTCGGTATAGGTCGAATGGATGCCCCATTTCTGGTGCGGCGTGATGAAATTGAGGACGATCTCCTTCTCGCCGTTGCCGCGCACGCCGAGCATCGAGTTGACGGTGCGGGTGTCGACCGGCGGTCGATAGAGGGCGAAGCCCTCGCCGAAATCGCGCAGCCAGGCGTGGTCCTGATAGAATTGCTGCCGTCCGGTGAGTGTCCGCCACGGGATCAGCTCGTTCACATTGGTGTAGCCGGCCGTGTAGCTGACGTGCTCGCTCTCGATCCCCGACCAGGTCGGCGAGGAGATGATCTTGCGGGGCTGCGCCTGGATGTCGCGGAAACGGATCTTCTCGTCCTCGCGCGCATCGGCGAGGTGGGTGTGATCGCGGCCGGTGATCTTTCCCAGCGCCTCCCAGGCCTTGACCGCGACCTGGCCGTTGGTTTCCGGGGCGAGATAGAGAATGACTTCGGCGGCGTCGATGTCGGTTTCGATGCGGGGCCGTCCGTGCGTCGGCCCGCCATCGTCCACCACATGATTGATGCCGCCAAGGCCCTTGACCTCGTCCTCGGTGTTCCAGCCGATACCCTTGCCGCCATTGCCGAGCTTGTCGGCGAGCGGCCCGAGCGCCGTGAAGCGCCGATACGTGTTGGGGTAGTCGCGCTCGACCACGGCGATGTTCGGCGCCGTGACGCCGGGGATGAGCTCGCATTCGCCCTTCTTCCAGTCCTTGACCTCGAAGGGTTGCGCCAGTTCGCCGGGGGTGTCGTGCATCATCGGGGTGAGCACGACGTCCTGCTCGATGCCCAATTGCCCCACCGCCAGTTCGGAGAAGCGCTTGGCGATGGCCTTGTAGGTCTCCCAATCGCTGCGCGATTCCCAGACGGGATCCACCGCCGCCGACAGCGGATGGATAAAGGGGTGCATGTCCGAGGTGTTGAGGTCGTTCTTCTCGTACCAGGTGGCGGTCGGCAGAACGATGTCGGAGTAGAGGCAGCTGGTCGACATGCGGAAGTCGAGCGTGGTGACGAGGTCGAGCTTGCCCTCCGGCGCGGGGTCGCGCCAGGCGACCTCCTCCGGCTTGACGTCCCCGGTCTCCCCCAGATCCTTGCCCTGCAGCCCGTGCCGGGTACCGAGGAAGTGCTTGAGGAAATATTCGTGCCCCTTGCCCGACGAACCGAAGAGGTTCGACCGCCAGATGAAGAGGTTGCGCGGGAAGTTGACCGGCGCGTCCGGGTCCTCGCAACTCATGTTGATGTCGCCCGACTTCAGCGCGGCGGTCAGGTATTCCTTGACCGGCAGCCCGGCGCTCGCGGCTGCCGCCGAGAGCTTCAGCGGGTTGACGTCGAGCTGCGGCGCCGAGGGCAGCCAGCCCATGCGCTCGGCCCTGGCATTGAGGTCGATGAAGGCGCCGCGATAGGCGTTCGCGTCGGCCAGCGGCGACAGCAGCTCCGAAACGTCGAGCTTCTCGTATCGCCATTGATCCGAGTGCGCGTAAAAGAAGGACGTGCCGCTCATCTGCCGCGGTGGCCGCACCCAGTCGAGCGCGAAGGCCAGCATGGTCCAGCCGGTTTGCGGCCTGAGCTTCTCCTGGCCGACATAGTGCGCCCAGCCGCCGCCGGAAACGCCCACCGTGCCGCACATCATCAGGAAATTGATGATCGACCGGTAGTTCATGTCCTGATGGTACCAGTGGTTCATGCCGGCGCCGATGATCACCATCGAGCGCCCCTTGGTCTTTTCGGCATTGGCCGCGAATTCCCGCGCCAGGGTGACGGCCTGCGCCGCCGGGACGCCGGTGATCGACTCCTGCCAGGCGGGCGTATAGGGCACGTCGTCGTCGAAGCCTTTGGCCGCCGCGCCGCCGAGTCCCCGATCGAGCCCGTAATGGGCGCACATCAAATCGAACACGGTTGCCACGCGCGCCTCGCCGTCCGCGAGTGCGATCGTGCGCACCGGAACATTGCGGACGAGCACGTCGCCACCCTGATCGTTCTCGGTGAAATGCTCGCGCACCGTGCCACCGAAATAGGGGAAGGCGACGGGCAGCACGTCGTCGCGGCGATCGATCAGGGTGAGCCCGAGCTTCACCGGCTCGCCGGTCTCGCCATCCCTGTCCTCGAGATTCCAGCGCCCCGCCGGCTCGCCGGGCTTGGGCCAGCGATAGCCGATCGAGCCCTGCGGCACGACGAGATCGCCCGTCTCCTCGCTGACGGCGACCGTCTTCCAGTCGGCGCGGCCATCCGCAGGGGCGTCGGGCAGGTCACTGTGGCGCAGATAGCGGTCCGGTACCCACCGCTTGCCATCCTTCCTGAGGCGGACCAGCATCGGCATGTCGGTCAGGCGGCGGGTGTAGTCCTCGAAATAGGGGACCTGCCGGTCGAGGAAGAACTCCTTGAGGATGACGTGGCCCATCGCCATGGCCAGCGCCGCGTCGGTGCCCTGTTTGGGGTGCAGCCACAGGTCCGAGAGCTTGGCGACCTCGGCATAGTCCGGGGTGATCGCCACGACCTTGGTGCCGTTATAGCGCGCCTCGACGAAGAAGTGCGCATCGGGCGTGCGCGTCTGCGGCACGTTTGAGCCCCAGGCGATGATGTAGCCCGAATTGTACCAGTCGGCCGATTCCGGCACGTCGGTCTGTTCGCCCCAGGTTTGCGGGCTGGACGGCGGCAGGTCGCAATACCAGTCATAGAACGAGAGGAGCGTGCCCCCGATCAGGCTGAGATAACGCGAGCCCGAGGCGTAGGAGACCATCGACATCGCCGGAATCGGCGAAAAGCCGACGACGCGGTCCGGTCCCCAGGTCTTGATGGTGTGGATGTTGGCGGCGGCGATGATCTCGGTGACCTCGTCCCAGCTCGAGCGGACGAAGCCGCCGCGGCCACGCATGGCTTTGTAGGCGCGCGCCGTCTCGGGGTCGCCGCTGACGGCGGCCCAGGCCTCGACGGGTCCCAGTGTCTTGCGGGCCTCCCGCCAGGCGCGGATCAGCCGGCCCCGGACC